>CAZXFQ010000019.1:0-21312 GCA_964640685.1 uncultured Candidatus Saccharibacteria bacterium | reverse complement strand
TTGTCTGCAAATGGAGTAATATTAGTATTAATTCTTCCGTTCAAACTGATAGTATCGCTGTTTGCATTTCCAAGTATTGTATTGCCATTTACGCTTAGGCCCCCAGCTTGGTTAATATTGAATATCCCAGCTTGATTCCAGTCAGCAGTCAAGTTACCTAATGCTACAGTGGCAGGGTTTCCACCAGTAACACCTATACCATTGCCAGCTAGTACGCTGAAAGAGCCCCCGCCCAGTAAATCAACATTACTACCCGCGTTATTGAAGTAAAGATTTGTACCATTCCACCAAACATCTCCGTCAGAAGGTGTTAAGGGGTCGACCCCAGTGCTAGTCCCAATATTCAAACTTGAGTAATTTGTTTGAGCACCTGGCAGATTGAGCCAGGCTGAATTACCAGAATTATTTATTTGAACTTGTCCGTTGTTATTGACTGTAAAGGCATTATTACTAGCTACTTCCAGCTGTAATAGTGCCTGTGAACCTGAGCTTGCCTCATTTACATAAATAAGTGGGTTTGTAGAATTTGCAATCTGAGTGAGGCTGATCAAACTATTTAATGTGCTAGCATCACCTACCTGAGTAGAGACAGGATTGAACAAGACGAAATTGCCATTAGCTCCCTGATTGATAATCTCGGTGGTATTGCTGCTGGTTGTATTGTTACTGATATTATTTGTGCTGTTGTTTACAGCGCCCGTGGTGACATCTGTATTGTTGATGTAATTTATTGCCTGAGAATTGATTTGCTGATTGCTTACTCGTGATTCTAGGTCACTGATACTATTCTGCAGTTCACTGATCTGTTGGCCATCATTGCCAGTAATATTGTTGATCGTATCTTGCAATAAGCGCGGCTGATAAAAGAACGTGCAGCAACAACAAAGTAACAACAAGATAATAATTATGATCACCAGAAGTACTACCCTAACCCAGCGAGAGCGATCTCTTTCTTCAACCTTTTCAACTGGAGGTTTTGGCTTAGTAGTTAGACCTTGCTGAGAAGGTTCAATGGCTGATTTGATTGTAATTGTACTTGAGGTACTGGGCATATTAAATTTACTATTAATATAATCTAGCTTTATTTATCGAGTGCGTCAAACGTTTTCTCATTTGTCCATCCTCTCATGTGCTCATCTCAAATTTTTCTCCGCCACCCGTCATGAATTCTGGTAGGTTCTCAATATTAGCCTTGTCTACCAGCAGTTCTAGGTCTCTAAATGTTTGCTGGTCGAAACTCAGTTTTTGGTAAATAGCTTTATTATTATCTATCAAGCTAGCCTTAGGACTTAGTTTAGAAGGAAATTTATAGCCTCCACCCTCAACTGAAAAATAGTACTCACCTTTATCTAGTATCAATCCAAATCGCCCTTCATAATTGCTCATCAATGCGTCAACCAGCTCCAATTTGTCTATGTTATAGACCTTTACATGCATATTAGACAGGGTAGTCTTGCCAGCAGCTTCGCGGATAGTCCCCCAGAATTTTGGCCTCCTGGTTGCTGCCAATAGAATAAAACCACCTTCAACAAGATGTGCCACTAGGATGACTAAGTTGTATGGAATTGGTGCCAGTAATACCGCAATAATTGAAAATGCAACCCCCAACATAAAGAAATAATTTTTAACTTTGACAAATAGCGCTGGCTCTTTAATATTCTGGGGGATAAGATAGCTCAAGATAGATCTGCGATTTCCGAGTCCCACTAGATTTATATCCTTATCGACCAACATTGCATTTGCAAGCACTATCTCTTCTAAAACAAACTTTTTGTAATTTGGATGTTCCACTTCTAGATAGTAACTGCCCGCACTAACTGCGAAACCATAACGGCCTTCCAGATCTGATACTTTGGTCTCCATCAGTTGTTTTGAGGCTTTGCTAAAAAGGCGCAATGTAGCAAATGCGACAGGCTTATTGCTCGCTTTATCTAAAATTAAGCCCCAGGGCTTAGTCTTCTTTCCAAACACGCTGAAGGCGAATCTATACAGCAGTAGTGGCGAGCGTAGGAAAAAAGCTAAGTTGATAATATTGAACACTACGGCAGAACTGAGAATCGAAGAAATCAACCCAGCTAAAGTAATATCCATTAAGTCTGTGCGTAATTGATCTGGTAGGTTTCTTGCTAATTTACCTATTAGTTCACTTCCTAATACGCAACGTAGATTGCCTATTAAGCCCTGGCATGAGTCTCTACTCAAAACTTCATTGATATCATTGAATAGATCGTTACGACTAGTTACAGGCGAGACAACTGCTATGGCGCCTTGATTTCCGGAGTTACTTCCAGGCCCATTTCCAATGTCGGTCCTCGCATCACTATTGCAACTAGGTAGCACTTGTGTGCTAGAGAGACCTTGACTTAAACTACTATCAATATTGCCAGCCCTAATTGTTGTAGTAAAAACCTGATCAATCCCGCTAGTATTCCTCAACTTAATACCTCGAACTACTATACTAGTTACAGAGACCGATTCGGGTAAATTAGCAATACTAAGCCTACCCTGCTGATTAGTAATTACTATACTTGAGGGGTTGGAACTGGCGGCACTGACATCAGCACTAACTCCTGTGGAGAAATCTAAGCTGATTCCTCCGTTAGTCACATTGGACCAGTTTGGTCCCAAACTCAAAACTAATATCCTGCTGCATTGACTATCCGCAGCTGTGAGACTAACACTATAATCTAGATTTGAATTCAAACTTGAAGTGTTTTGAGGTTGGGCTTGCGCCGAAATCAATTGGGTTGATCCACTGAAGATTAAGCTAAAGGTAAACGTAATGGCGATGGCAAAGAGAATTTTCAGAGCATGTAATCTTTTGAACATAATATGGTCAAATTTTAATCTTATATCTGGTTTTAAACTAGTTTATTCTGGTTTTATTCTGGTTTTATTCTGGCCCTATATCATTTATAATTGAATTTACTTAAGTCTGCAATTAAATACTATGCAATTTGAAGGTAGAAATGCGGTAATTGAATTACTGAGAGCTCACAAAAGTCTGGATAAGATAGTTCTGGAGGATCAAATCAATAAGGATGACAAGGTCAGCGAAATTCTAAAGCGAGCTCGCAAGGCTCAAGTGCGGATTGAATACGTAAAAAGACATAAACTCGATGTGCTTTCCCCCAACGGCTATCATCAAGGCGTAATTGCTTATGGCAAAATTGACTATGAAAAGTTGGAAAGCATACTCCAAAACCATCGTTTCGGGGATGATGCCAAGAAGCCCTTGAAGCTAATTTATATCCGTGAGGCTCAACTAGAAGGCAATGTCGGTGCTGTGGCACGATCTGCTGAGTCTGCCTCTTTTCATGCTCTGTTGATGCCTCCAAAGATGGAAATTACCTCACAAATGTTAAGGTCCTCCGCGGGCGCACTAGCAAACTTGCCCGTGGTGAGAGATAGTTTATTTAATGTGATCAAGTTCTGCCATAAAAATGCTATCAAAGTGATTGGGGTCGAGGTGGCAGGCACTGAGAATTATTTCGATGCCGATTTAAGTGGTGATATTTTGCTCATTGTGGGTGGTGAAGATAAATCACTTAGTGAGGAAGTAATGGAAAAATGTGACACTGTTGTAAAAATCCCAACTTCTGGTAGAATTAACTCACTAAATATGAGCGTTGCCTCTGCCGTGGTCATGTTTGAAAAAGTGAGGCAAGACCTGAATTTAGCTCAAAAGCTTAAGTAAAAGTGTGGTTTAGTTTCGATTATAGGAAAATAAAGGAAAATATATAAGTTAAGATTACAGTCGCAATGGCAAAAAAAGGAAATAGACAAATCATAAAACTTGTTAATAAGTCCACTGGTACTAGTTACTATGTCACAAAGAACAGAGTCAATGTTACTGAGAAATTAGCGCTGTCCAAGTTTGACCCAGCTACTGGTAAGCACGAGACTTTCACTGAGGCTAAGTTAAAGTAAGCCTGCTCATTACAAACAGCTGTACTGTGGACCACAAGTCCACAAATACCTGTGAGCCTAGAGTAGCAAGTGAGCTGGAAAGATTGGCAGATTAATGCGGACATCGGTTAACCGGTAAACCACAGGTCTCCAAAACCTGCACTCTCAGTTCGAGCCTGAGTGTCCGTGTACTGTTTTACTATTAGATAACTATTGTTTGGTGGACGAAACTTTTAAATAATGGAGAAATTTAGAATAAACTTAATAACTGGTATTTCTAACTTGGTTAAAGGGTTGATTAGTTTACCAAATAGCTTGATAAAGGTTGCTGCTGATGCTTACTCAGAATTAAGGCAAGTTAAGTGGTTAAGCCCTGGGCAGGTAGCACGTTTTAGTTTATATGTATTGATATTTATGATAGTATCTGCTGTGTCAGTTGCGCTATTGGACTTAGCGTTTTACGATTTACTTAAATTACTAACAACCAGATAAATTATGCAAATTGATCCCAAATTAGGTGAAAAAGAAAATTGGTATATTTTGCAGACATATTCAGGTTACGAAAATAAAGTAGCTTCACAGATTATGCAGAGAGTGAAAGCAAATGACATTGCTGACGAGATTCTAGAAGTCAAAGTCCCTACACAAGAAAAGATCATCGTTAGTGAAGGCAAGAAGCGCAAAAAAGAAGAAAGAATTTTTCCAGGTTATGTACTAATTCACATGAGGTTAACTGAGAATTCATGGCAAGTGGTCAGAAACACAGAAGGCGTCACCGGCTTTGTAGGTACTGAAAAGAAACCTACCCCCCTCAGTCCAAAGGAAGTGAAGAGTATTCTTGCTTTCACCAAGATTGAGCAACCCGCTTACAGTGCTAGCTTTAGCGTTGCCCAGGCTGTCAAGGTTGTCGATGGACCATTCAAAGATTTTGTCGGTTCTATCAGTGAGATCAATGAGGATAAGGGCCAGGTGAAAGTCTTACTTTCAATATTTGGAAGAGAGACTCCGGTATACCTCGATTTTTTGCAAGTAAATAAGTTGTAAAATTCTAATTAAATTGTGGTAGAATCAGCTTGCTGAAACTGATTCAGTAAATTTAGGTCAACATATCATTATGGCAAAAGCAATAAAAGCAAAAATTAAGTTTGTAATTGAAGGTGGCAATGCAGTCCCTGGACAAAAAATCGGCCCTGCCCTAGGTCAACACGGGGTGAACATTGGTGAGTTTGTATCCAGATTCAACGAGCAAACTAAAGATAGACGTGGGGATCTAGTCCCAGTAATTCTGACTGTGTATGAGGATCGTACCTTCATATTAAATTATAAAAAAGCTCCAGTTGCATTTATGGTACTTAAAGCTGCTGGTTTGAAGAAGGGTTCTGCTACTTCCAATACTAAAAAAGTAGGGAAAATATCCAAAGCGCAGGTTATGGAAATTGCTAAACAAAAGTTAGAAGATCTCAACACCCGCAACTTAGATTCAGCTGCGAGAACAGTTGCTGGCTCTGCAAAAAGCTTAGGTATTGAAGTTGTATAAATTAGAATATATCGAAATTAGATAAATAACCTGGCAAAAACTACTGAAAAACCAAATAAGACAGAGAGCAAAACGAAAAAACGAGTCTCCGAAGTTAAAACTTCATCTAAACATATTCCTAGAAAAGTACGTCTAGCAGAGATTACCAAACTGTTGAAAAAGGATCAGTACACTGTTGCGCAGGCGGCTGAAATACTGCCTAAGTTGTCGTTGAGCAAAGCCGTAAGCGCCTATGACTTAGTGGTAAACATCAAACTAAAACAAAAACAAGCCAATGAGTCAATTCGTGGCAGTGTCGTATTTCCAAATAGTTTTGGCTTGCAAAAACGCATCTTAGTTCTAGCCGAGGCTGAAAAGCAGGGCGAGGCTGAGGCAGCGGGTGCGGATTTTGTCGGTTTTGATGATATGGTGGAAAAAGTCATGGGTGGTTGGACAGAATTTGATGTAGTTATCGCTACTCCAACCGTAATGCCAAAGATCGCCAGACTTGGTAAAGTATTAGGTCCAAAACAACTGATGCCAAACCCTAAAACAGGTACAGTCACCATGAAACTAGCTGACGTTATTGCTGAGTATAAATCTGGTAAAGTAGACTTCAAAATGGATGCAGGTCGCGGTATCAAAATTAGATTTGGAAAAACTGACCAAACTACAGATGCTATTGCCGCCAACCTAACTGCCGCTTTAGAAGCGGTTCAGGCAGAAATTAGAAGACTGGGGCCGAACGCTTTGGGTAGCATTTACGTAAAACCTACAATGGGACCAGTGCTAAAGGTTTCAATGAACTAGTATTCGATTTATATTCAATTACGAATCTCTCTAATAGCAATACAGTTCTCATCACAGCTGCCAGTTCAGGCTTAGGAGCCGCAATAGCTAGAATTTTAGCTGGAATGAGAAATTAGCTGAATTGGCCAAGGCCCAGAATGTCTAAGACGGAATGTAACCTCTGAGCTCCGTTGACTCGCCGAGACAAATGCTTGGATTATCTCGCGTCCGTCCAATGTAAATATCGATAATATTCAGGTTATTATGCACTAGTTAGACAATCAAGTCATTTGGTGTTAAAATCTTAATGTCTAAGAAGTTGGCAATTGAGGTGTTACCGAAAAGCAACCCCAGTCTAAGTCCCACGGAGACAGGAAAGTCAGCGTGCAATTGAAGATTAGAATTCATTTTCTTAATTTTCAGCCCCATACTCTACCCTGTTCCCCATTTTTAGACAGAAATTTTAACTAATATATCTAATTAAAGCTGCAACTATGCCAAAGACCAAATTGCAAAAACAGGCTGCTGTAAAAGAATTTAGCGTCAAAGTGAATAAAGCTAAGGCTATGTTTGTAGTAGCTCCTAAGGCTATCAACCCTAACGAAGCAGCTGACCTCAAGATCAAACTTGCTGAAGTTGGTGGTGAATATCATTTAGTGAAAAATAGTCTATTTAAAAAGGCCCTAGAAGAGGTTGGCTTAACTACTAATGATGAGTTTGCGGTTGGCCAGAATGCAATTATCTTTGTGGGAGATCAATCCCCCGAAGCAGCGAAAATTCTGAAGAAATTCGCCAAGGATAGCGAAAAGGTGGAGTTCAAAGGTGGTTACCTTGAAGGCAAATTGATCAGCAAAGATGACGTCATTTCCTTAGCGGAGCTTCCAAGTCGTGAGGTAATGTTAGGCCAGGTATTAGCCACTATGAATGCCCCAGTGACTGGATTCGTCAGAGTGCTTGCTGGGAATGTACGCAGCATCATCACTTTGATCGATGCTTACAAAAATTCTAAATCTTAATTAATTTAATTTAACTTATTAATTTAAGCTTACACAATATTATGACAGACGACGCAAAAAAACCAGTAGAATTAACTGGTGACAGTCAAAAAATCGCAGAAATGCTTGAGAAAATGACCGTTTTGGAACTTTCACAGTTAGTAAAGGCTTTGGAAGAAAAGTTTGGTGTATCCGCAGCAGCCCCAATGATGGCTATGGCAGCTCCAGTAGCTGAAGCAGCCGCCCCAGAAGAGGAAAAGACTAACTTTGATGTTATTCTTGTTGAGGGTGGTGCCAATAAAATTGCCGTTATCAAAGTTGTCAAAGCAGCTACTGGACTTGGCTTAAAAGAAGCTAAGGACTTAGTGGACGCAGCTCCTAAGACAATCAAAGAAGCGATTGCGAAGGAAGATGCTGAGGCCCTGAAAAAGGACCTGGAAGCAGCTGGTGCCAAGGCAGAATTGAAATAATACTCTTCTTCAATTTCAGCAACTAACTGAATGACCCTCTAGGAATTTTCTAGAGGGTTTTTCTTTAGGAAATCGACATTGTTATAACATATTAGTATGGTACAATTGCAATCGACATAAAAATAGATTGCCTATACAATAAAGCATTATGAATATATCAACGATCTACCAGGAAGCGCTAACTGCGCAGCCGCTATTTGTCTTATTACTGCTGCTGCCGGTAGTAGCAACCATAGTAGGTGTTGCAAAACATGTGATTGGTGTGAAAAGTTTAGGCATCTATGCTCCAATTGTGCTAACCTTTGCCTTTTATTTTCTAGGTTTGAATGGTACATATGGAAACTACTCTGATATTTGGACCGGTGTGCGTTATGGGTTGATATTCCTGCTAGTAGTGATTGTCGGGACTGTTCTCTCTACTAGACTTTTGAAAAATAGACGAATGCACTATTTCCCAAAGGTCTCTTTTGTGCTTTCCACTGTGTCTATTTTCTTATTTAGCACGATGCTTGCAGCACAAGCCTTGGAAAAATCAGGTTTCACCTCCATTAATGCATTTGCGTTAATACTGATCGCTTCTGTGGCAGAGCAGTTTACAGCGATTCTATTCAAGAAAAGTTTAAAGACTGCTCTGCTCCTTTCTTTGGAAACTTCTTTAATCTCTATCTTTTGCTATTTACTGATTGCTTGGCCCTCATTTCAACAATTAATCGTTAATTACCCATATCTGATTTTGCTAACTTTAGTTGTGAATTATCTGGTGGGCAAATACAGGGGTCTACGAGTGCGCGAACTGTTGCGATTCCAAGAGATTTTAGATGAGTCTGGGGAAAATTGATGAACCTTCTGAGAATGTGGGAAAATCGTAAGAAGGTCTTAGGGATGAATGAGCGCAATCTCAGCTATATTCGCGCCTATAACTCTCCAATTGCCAAGCGCTTTGCCGATGACAAATTGCTCACCAAAAAAATCTTGGCTGCTGCTGGTATCCCTACACCTAAGCTTCTTGGCGTAATCAATAATTACAATGAGGTTGATGGATTCGATTGGGACACATTACCAAAAAGTTTTGTGATCAAGCCAGTCAGGGGCTTGGAAGGCGGAGGGATCGAGATCTTCTTCAACCGCGATAAAAATGGTAATTGGATCAAGGCAAATGGTAGTAGATATTCACTCTCAGATCTCAAGGCCTTAGCTGCTGATATTATCGATGGTAAGTTCTCTCTTCACAATGAACCAGACAGAGTATTTTTCGAAGAAAGAGTAAAGATCTACAAGGGCTTTCAATATTATAGTTATAAAGGTGTACCTGACGTCCGTATCATCGTGTTCAACTCAATCCCAATCATGTCTTATGTTAGACTACCAACCAGAGAGTCTGACGGTAAAGCCAATCTGGCCATAGGTGCTATCGGGGTTGGCATAGACATCACTACTGGAGTAACTACCACAGCGATCAAGGGTAAGGCGGGGAAAATTGAGTATATCCCAGGTACCAATTTAAGTGTTTCAGGTTTGAAAATCCCTTTTTGGAACAGAATCTTAGAGTATGCTATTTCTGCGCAAAGAGAAACCGGTTTAGGACTTGTAGGTGTCGATTTTCTGATCGATCGTGAGGTCGGGCCCATGATTGTAGAGTTGAATGCTAGACCGGGTTTATCGATTCAATTGGCTAACAGCGATGGCTTAAGCTGGAGACTAAGAAAAGCGCGTGGACTTAAAGTCCATAGCTCTGAAAAAGGTGTGCGTCTTGGCAAGGATTTATTCGGCGGTGATATCGAAGAAGATATTGAGAGAATCTCAGGAAAGAGTTTGATTGGAATCTATGAGAGCATTAAATTATTTAATCGCAAAGAAGTTGAACAATTTGCCAGCGACTATCCTACGCATTACAAACATATTGATGCTGATGCCAGTAATATTAGTGAAACAGCCAGACAAGTCAAGAAAAGTAAATTGAACAGCACAGGTTCACAAATTAAGACTAAGGAAGTGGATCAGATAGTCAAAACCTCAAATGTCAAAGCTAAAATTGACACTGGCGCAGACTCTACTTCCATTGACAAAGTCTTATGGATAACTTTGGGTTATAGCGAAATCATAGAAGCATTCGAAACCCTTAAGCACGAAATGCTAGAAGCTACTAATACTGATAATTCACGACTGGCTCTGGATAAATCAAGCGACCAGTTAAATGATAAGCTAGCACTACTCTATCCAGGGGGAGGAGTTGTATGCAAGTTGATTATCTCTAGCCACGGGCGCAGCATACGTCTTTACATGGACATACTGCTTCAGTTGGGTAATTACAAATTCATCACTAGTGCAAATGTCTATGACCGCGAGCAAATGCAGTACAAAGTGATCGTGGGACGGAAATCGTTGAATAAATTTCTAGTGGAGCCTGGCCAAAAATAGCTTAGTCTTGGTCGTCGAAGTTATTAATCACAATATTAATACTTACCTGGCTAGTCCCCTTGTTATTTGGAATCTCTATAGCATCGGTGCTTACCTGCGGTCTTGACTTATTGAAAGTCTTTGCAGGATTTTCTAGCGCTTCAGCGATGTTGGAATCAGTACGCAAAATATCCTCTAAGTACACAAGTTTATCCTCGATCGCATCTGGTTTTACAGTTATAGTCTTTGTTGACTTTATAGCTTCTTCATTGATGCCCATTTCTTTAGCTAGCACCGTCCTAGCAAATGTTGAAATAGGCAGGTTGTGTTCATCAGCAAGCTGTTGGAGCTGCTTGTAGAACTCTTCGGGTACTGCTAATTTGATCTGTTTTCGCGCCATTGCTATGAAATAATAATTAATAAACTATTTATAGCATAGAGGTACACAAAAGTACACGCTCTAAATAACTAGACTATTGCTTTGCTGTGATCTGGTAAAAGGGTAAAAAATGGGATCGGCACTGCCCCAACCGACCCCCCAGTAAGCACTAATTTGCAGAATATTTAACATAATCCCCAAATTAGTGCTCGGTAGACGAACGACTGATCCAGTGCCTGGAATCTCACAACTTTCATTAACTTCAATTCCGAGAGTCCAGTAAGTAGCCAGCACTACTGAACAAGCGTTCTGGCGCTAGTACTCAGTAGTGCTGGCTTGTACGCGAACCAGACTCTGGGAGCAAAAGTTAATAATTGTTGTTAAAGATCTAAAGTATTATAGCCCATAATATATTAGATGTCAACCTATAGTATTCAACTGTCATAGGAGAAGTGCTATAGTACTCCCCTACCCCAGTTTGGTCTGGTGTGTTTCGGTAGACTTATAGTAGTGGCTGGAATCTGAGGGAGGCACCAAAATACGTATCATTCTGTCTCTCGTGTGGACAAAATTCAGAGAACAAGCTTGTTGATATGGGCAACTTTAGCGTCATAGATCTGCTTGAAACCCAAAGTCTTGGCCTCTTTCGCTCGTCTTGATTGCCATTGCACCGACTGGATCTGACCAGATAAATTCACCTCGCCATAGGCAACAGTGGCCTTACTGAGTGGTTTGTTTTGTAGTGATGAAATGATTGCCAGGACCAGTGCTAGGTCTGCGCCACGGTCCGTAAGCTTGAAGCCATTTGCTACATTCACATATACGTCATACTCATTGAGCTTATAGCGCATAAAACGTTGCAGAACAGCGCAGAGCAATTGCACCCTCGCTAAAGACACTCCTTCACTGACCCGCTTGGGCAGTGCGAAATTAGTCTTTACCGCCAGGGCCTGAATCTCTACTACTATTGGTCTCCTACCCTCCATTACCATAGCCCTACAACTTCCAGCTGTGTCACTTGCGGCTCCAGCTTCACCATTAAGACTACTTCCTGTCAAAAAGTATTCACCTGGGTTAGAAATGCTTTTCAGACCCTCCTCCTGCATAGCAAAAATGCCTACCTCATCTACACTCCCGAAGCGATTTTTTTGGGCACGCAGAAGACGCAAGCTTGTCTTTTCATCCCCTGTAAAATGCAACACCACGTCTACCAGATGCTCCAACGTTTTAGGACCAGCTACATTCCCATCCTTGGTAATATGTCCAACCAACACGAGAGTTTTGCCCAGTTGCTTGGCAGCACTTACTAGCTCAGCCGTACAGTACCTGACCTGCGACGCTCCGCCAGGGATGCCTCTAACTTCCTGACTGGCAATGGTTTGAATGGAGTCTATTATCAGCACGTCGTAAGCCTCAGCAAATAATGGCAAAATCTGCTCTAATGCAAAGGCATTCACCACTTCCAAGCCATTATCCAGACTCCTACCCAGACGCTTGGTTCTAGCCGCAATTTGACTAAGAATTTCCTCAGCACTAATGTAAAGCGCCTTCTGACCAAGCTCCCCAAGATTCAAACCCAGTTCCAATAACAAGGTTGATTTACCTACACCTGGCTCGCCGGTTAGCAACACCACTGAACCCCTAACCAAGCCCTGGCCTAGAACACGGTTAAACTCTGACAGCCCAGTATCAATATAGTTATTGGAACTCAGTTCAATCGAGGCCAAACGCTGTGGTTTTATAGGCGCTGCAGAGACCAAACCCCCGCCAGATTTGAATAACACTTGCGTCTCTTTTTGGATAATTTCTTGTGCAATTATTGTATTCCATTCCTTACAACTGCTGCACTGACCTTGCCATTGAGCATAATTAGCGCTGCAATTCTCGCATACGTACTGTTGTGTTCTTTTAGCCATAGGTTTGATATATCACGCTGATGTCAGATATTCGCCCCAGCAGTAAATGCAACCTTTTCACCCCCTGGCTTGTCTGCTCGCTTACCCACTAGCTCACCCGTAATCTGCAATGGCGCAAAATGCTTCTTTTGCCTACGTTGAATTTGTGGTAATAATTTCTCAGTCAAGAGAAAATCGGCCAATTCGTTTTCTACTAACTCCTGCAGTTTACGTTTTAAATTTCTAGCGCCAAATTCCTTACTGAACCCCTCTACAGCAATCTTCTTGAGCAGTTTAGGGCCTATAATTAAGTTAATATGTTTATCTTGCAGGCGCATATTCAAATTGTCCACCAACAATTTGCTAATTTGTAAAGCGTCAGATTGATTCAACCCCCTAAATACGATAATTTCATCCAAACGGTTGATGAACTCCGGGCGTAAATACTCTTTCAGATCTGCAAGCACACCCTTACGCATCAGATCGTACGCTTCTTCTAATTTGTCTTCATCAGCATTGCCAAAATCCACCGAAAAACCCAACATGCGATCCTCGGCAATCTCCTGGGCACCAATATTTGACGTCAGGATAATAATTGTATTTTTGAAATTGACCTTACGGCCCCTACCATCCTGCAACTCACCCTCTTCAAGAACTTGTAGCAAGATATTGAGCACGTCTGGATGAGCCTTCTCAATTTCGTCAAACAACGCTACGCAATAAGGATTTTTGCGCACTTTCTCAGTAAGATGGTTGCCATCCTGATAACCAATGTAGCCTGGAGGGGCACCGATAATCTTAGAGACAGTGTGTTGCTCCATGAATTCACTCATATTGACCTGAATCAAAGCATCTTCATTGCCAAAAATCTCTTTGGCAATAACCTTGGCCGTTTCGGTTTTGCCTATTCCGGTAGGACCTAAGAATAGGAATGAGGCTAATGGTCGTGACTCCTCACTCAAACCCAGTTTCGCCCTTTTTACAGCAGCGCTGATGCGAGTAATAGCGTCATTTTGCCCGATTATCTTGGATTCCAAAATATGTTTAATATCACTGATCACCTTGACGTCGCTAGCATCTAGCGAGCTTACAGGGATTTTAGTCCAGGCAGAGACTACTGCTCGCACATCTTCTAATTCAACCTTATAGCGCTTTGAGCTGCGTTTAGATTTAGCATCTTCATCCCGAATAATGCTTTCCACAGCCATCTCCTGCAGTCGTAACTCACTGGCCTTACGGACATTACCCTTCTCCCAGGCGGAATTTTTGTCGACCTCGATTCGGTCTTTATCTTCATGCAAATGCGCGGTCTGACTTGTAGATAGAGTCTCGCGACTGATTTTCTTCCCCGCAGCTGCCTCATCCAAAAGATCAATTGCCTTATCAGGCAAGTAGCGGTTGGTCACATAACGTTTAGCCAACTTGACTGATTCGACAATCGCCTCCGGTGTAATCTTCACACCGTGATAGTCTTCAAAGCGCTTTTGCGTATGTTGCAACAACTGCGTAGTGGCTTCCACTGAGAGCTCATCCACAATAATTGGTTGGAATCTACGCGCTAAAGCGCCATCCTCTTCAAAATATCGCCTGTACTCATCGGCAGTGGTAGCACCAATTATTCGCAGATCAGAACTGGTCAAATAAGGCTTTAACAGGTTGACTATATCTGTCCCGCCACCCGAGCTACCCACAATAGTATGAATCTCGTCAATAAATAGAATTTTGTTCGGCGATTTTTGCACTTCATTCAGAATGCCCAGCAAGCGCTCTTCCACATCACCTCTAATTTTCGCCCCTGCTATAATGCTAGCCATGTCTAATTGAATAATCTGCCAATCAGCAAATACCCTAGGCACTTGGCCTGCAATAATCTTTTGCACAAAACCTTCTATAATAGCTGTCTTCCCAACTCCTGGCTCGCCCACCAAAATGGGATTGTTTTTCGATTGTCTACTCAAAATATGAATCAATCTCTCGATCTCCTTCTCACGTCCAAAGATTGGTGAATATCGTCCCTCTTTGGCCAAACTATTCATGCTACGACCGAAGTACTCCAGAATTGATGGTCCAGGATTGGCCTGTGCATTGCTTGCCTCGGCAAAATAGCCGTCCATTGGGTTAGTTTGTTGTTGTCCACGTGCGAATACACCGGGGTGATATGAACCAAAGCTCAATAATTCTCGCTTTACTTTTTCATAGTCCAAACCAGCTTTATTTAAATCTTTTACGAAAGCTAGGTGCATCATCTTCATCAATGCCAACAAAATGTGCTCGCTACCAACATACACATGCTTCAGCTCAGCAGATTCGATAAACGCTTCCGCCAAAGCCTTCTTAAGATCCTCACCAACTAACAAACTCTTGCTTGTAAATCCGGCCTGGTCCAAATCCATTATTGCTTTTGCAGTACCGTTAAGATCTACATTTAGTTTCTCTAGTAATCTAGCGGCCTGATTTTTATGTTCCAGCAAAATAGCCACAAACAAGTGTCTGGCCTCAACTAAACCCTCGGAATTACTAATATCCTTGCGTGCCAAGTCATAGGCACTGATAATAATGCGCTTAGCGTTGCTGGTTAAGCGACTGAACACTTTGTCTTGATCAATAGTGATTATCTCTTTCATGATAATTATTTTAGCAGATCGAGCCTCTTACTGCTAATAATTTTCGGTTTTTTAAGGTATTGGCACAGCTGAGCCTCGGAAACTAGTTACAATTTACTACTAGTTCTACCGAGGCTCTGTTTCTAATCCAACTTAATTGCTTGGCTTAGCTTATAAACTTAGACTATTTTCCAGATTCTTCTTCAGATTCTTCGCCTAGTATCTCCTTTAAAGCTTCCATTTCCGGAGCTACGCTGCCTACCGAGTCGCTTTTACGTTCTAGCTTACCTGCGCCAGTTGGAGCTTCGCCACCCTTTTTGACCCGCTTTAGTGATAGACCTAAATGTCTATCCTCACGAGAAATTGAGATGATCATCAATTTATATGGCTTGGCTTCCTGCACAATATCGTGAGGGTCTCTTACTAACTTCTCAGATAATTCAGAAATATGTACTAGGCCGTTAAGCCCGTCTCCAATCCTGACGAATGCACCATACTCAGCAATTTTGGTAACTTCACCTTCTACCACTTGTCCCACTTTATAATCCTTCACTAGATCATCCCATGGATCAAGTTGTAGGCGTTTGATAGAGTACGCAACTCGTTTACCATCATCTTGAATACCAATAATCTGCACCTTGATTTTGTCATTAACTTTATAATGATCAGCTGGATTTGTGACCTTATCCCAGGAAATCTCGGACAAGTGCACTAGCCCCTCTAGGCCTTGAGCATTTACAAACAAGCCAAACGGAGCCACACCAGTGACCTCAGCTTCTAAGCCGTCGCCCACTTTTGCATGCTGCAGAGTTTCTTTACGCAACTCAATATCAGCACCACTAGTGACCATTTTCTCAGAGAAAATGACACGATTTTTTTCACGATCAATTTCAATAATCTTCACTTCGATAGTCTCGCCGATCAAGCCTGCAAGCTTGGCTTGCAACTCCTGAGTAGCTTGAGTTTTGTCAGAGCTACTAGTTGCTGAGTAAATTCTATTGGCGTCGAGTTGAGAGGTAGGTACGAAACCACGAAGTCCGCCACCTGCGTCTACAATTAGACCACCAGTATTGGCTTCTACGGCTTTGACAAATACCGACTTGTCAGAAGTCTGAGCTTCTCTTAGATCATGCCACTTACGCGCACTACCTGTACGGCGGATTGACAATTCAATCTGTCCTTTTTCATTTTCACCTTTGATCACATACACCAAAATATCCTCACCAATCTCTTTGTCAATTCTCTCACCCTCGAGTTTCATTTCGCGGCCGACAACCACGCCTTCAGCGCGACCACCGACGTCTATCAGCAATTCTGCCTTGGAAACACCGACGAGTTTACCAGTGATGATTTGACCTCTATTGAAAGTCCTTGGGGGGGTTTTGAGAGCTGCGAGGTACTCTGTTAACTCTCTCTCCACTTTAATATCCTTTGTAACGAACTGCACTTGGAACTTAATCTTACGCTTTGCTTTTTTACCCATAATAATTTTACAGCCTGTGTTGAATTTTACTTAGCTACTGCAGGTATTGCGAACTAATCAAGGATTAATTCAACGCAGAACTAGGTAGACACAAACTTCCTTTATTACCGAAATTATACCATAAACTGAGTCTCTGACAAGACTTTCTTCTTAAGTAATAAAAATGTTCCCGGGGATGAAGTGCTTGCTAACAAGTTAAGCTAACTAGTGCCAGTTCAATCTCAGCCTTCAGTCTTCAGCCAGAAGTCAACATAGAAGCAGCTCGATTAATATTCTATATGTGAGATGGTCATTAGATAAAGAGTGAAGAAGTATAGAATATACTTACATATTTACGACATTACTGTCAATGGCTTTGGCACGCCTGTGTAATTTACCTTGTAAATACTTGATCAACTCGGCCAAGCCATCTTTCTGAGAAATCGACAACACTGACTCAGGCAAATCCCTCAAACTTTCTTCCACTTCTTCCAAATTCCTCAAACTCTCCACAAAACCAGTACCTGCCTCTTGATTCTGTTCGCTGTAAGTGTCAGCTAATTGCTTGCCAATCGCAGATAGGTGCAAAGCCATCGCATAGAAAGTGCCATAGTATTTGGCCGCGCCAGCAGAATTTTTGTTCCTTGGCGACAGGTTTATTGAGCCTGGGAAACTGACAATATCCTCGTCAGGAATAATTTCCAGAGCCAGCTCTTCAGCCAGCTCTTCTGGTTTGTCTTCTGATCGAACTTGCGACCGATTTACAGGGCTAGTATTATCCATAGGGGGTAATTAATAAGTTATACCTAAATATACCTGTAATCTTTCGGAATTCAAAGTTGCTGGGAGAATCTAGTTAATGAGTAAGAAAGTTGATCAAACATAGTCAAGCCAACACGCTTGTATAATACAATCAAATGGCCCTGTCAGCTGACAATTCTTCCTTGCAGACTGCTGCAAATTCACCTGCGTAACTATCACAGTCACTTACTACTTCTTCTTTAGTTTTACTGTGGGCCCCTAGCAAATAATTGCGAGTATTTTCGAAACATGCCTTACGATTTTCTGCTTGCTGGAATCCAGCGCAGTAGGGAAAAGCAAACTTGGCGTTCCAACTATTATCGACTAGCGCGTAGACAACTCCTGCGGTACATTGCAATGTAAAGCCACTGGATTTATTTTCACAGTCATCTACCGTTTGTGTCAGTTTGCCAGTCCTAACGTTATTGCTCAAGTCTCTTCCCAGACTCCGGAAACACACTTCTACTTGGCCTTCAGGTAAAGTACGGCAAGTCTGGGCAATTTTGCTGACGTCCATGCCATAGCTAAACATCAAGCTGGTTTGCATAGCTAGACAATCGTACACATATTTAGAATCCAGAGTGTTGCATGGATAGAGTGGATCTTTTGGATTGGCTGTACGCTTGCTCTGATCGAAAGCTACAACGTTTTCCATAAATACCCCGCCGTAGCAGGAGCTACGGTCATATTGACTGGGAAGAAAGTCGCAGGCTGATAGCGAATCATTCAATTTATATTCCAATGAAAATGTAATGGCATGACCAATCCCATGCAAACATTGAAAAATAAGCTGGTTAGTGGGATTACGGAAATTGTCTCTAGAACAGACTGTGGGGATCTTGGTACTTAAATCTTGCAAAGACAAGTGACTGCTGCCCTGGGCCAATTGCTCATCACTGAAAAATAGTCTTTCCATCACACCATGGTAGCAGCCTGAATGGCAGGTAAAGTCACAGGCCTCAAAGGCGTCACCCACATTTCCTTTGAGTTCGTAACTCTGCCTGCCAATGGCATGAGCGATAGGATGGCATTCATTCTCTAAAGTGGGGCTGCTAGCCCTACTTTGTTCCAAATCAGCCAGCAATCTTTTAGTAAGTCCTTCAGAAGGATAATTCTTGGCCTTAGTATAATTTTCGAGAAACTTCGTCAGGCACGAGTTTAATTCATTAGCAGGTTTACTCAAACAATCGCTAATCTCTGCAAATGATCCTGGGGTATCTTTAAGTTGTTCGCCGTTGGAGATAGATTGGCTGATATTTGGCTGTAACCGCGCAGACTGTTGTGTCCAAACCATCCCCAAGCCGATGACCATCAAACCCACTGCTAGATTGACGAAAATAAGCGTGTACACTGGATTGCGACGAATTATAGCAAGAAATTTACCTAACATATTTCATTATTGTAGCAACAAATGCAGAGATCGGGCTAGAAGCGTTTATTATTGCCTCAGCTCGCTGAAAACAGAATGCTAATAGAAAGAGCTTGCACAGATGTTCACAAAGAAAAAACCCCATGATAAATCATGAGGTTTTATGGTCTGGCAACGACCTATTTTCCCAGGACCCTGCGGTCCAAGTATCTTCGGCGCTGGAACGTTTCACTTCTCTGTTCGGTATGGGAAAAGGTGGTTCCGCCCCGCTAGAGTCACCAGAGCAAGATTATAGCATAAAAATTAGCAAAGCAACTAGATATTGAGTAGAATTTATCAATGACCAAAACTATTTCCTCTAAAGTATTACTGGGAGTGTCCTTATCATTGATCGCAATTCTTGCAGGTATATTAACTGTTTTGACAGTCATAGACTCGCGTATCTCAGTAATTGATACACTAGCCACTAATATTACAGATTCAAGCATAACCATCACTTGGGTTTCAGACACTCCTTATATAGGTAGAGTTGCCGTCACTGAGAAAACTGATAAACTCTCACAATTACTGGTGGGTTTTGCTGGTCAAATAGCATACGACACGCGTGATATTGAACTAAATACCGATAATAGTTATTCGCAAATACAAACTGGTGCCCAAGCCAGATACACTCACCACGTGACTGTTCGCAACTTAAAACCTGAGACTGATTACTATTTCAAGGTATTAGGCATATTCTTGGGCAAAGAGGCTCCTATTAGTACTCTGAAGACAAAGCCCTTGCAGATGGAGGTCAAACTGCCCTACTCTGCTTATGGTAAAGTCGAGAACATCAATACTACTGACGGCGTCATTATTATAGGAAAAGAAACCGTAGCTGGAGGAGCCACCACAGACGAGTCGAGCGAGCTCATTAGCACCACGATTGCCAACAATTCCAGCTATTCTATTGATTTAGGGTATTTCAACCAGCCAATTTTGCAGGGTAATGATCTGTTTGCCTTAATTAAAAGTGAGCGCAGAATTAATACTCAATATAGCTACGAGTCGCCAGGAGTGAACCCACTAGAGACAATAATTGTGAGTCCACCAGCGTCCAATATCTTAGGTAGCTTTCAAGCTATCCCTTTAATTGCCGCGCAAGAGAATAGTTGCGCAGCAGGCAGAGTTTTGACCGTTACCAGCAACACTCGCTTACGTGAAGAACCAAATACTACTAGCAGTCAGCGAGGTATAGCTGCGGCTCAGAGTAGTATCACGATTAACTGTTGTACGGCTGGCGAAGGCGGGATGTGGTTCAAACTTCAGTCTGGCGAGTATGTAAAGTCAAGTTTATTTGGGACCGAGCCCCCTGCAAACCAGGCCAATTGTAATGTAGCAGCTATACCTATACTTACTCCTATGACTCCGCCAGTCCAAACTTGTGTTGAAGATGGTGGTCGCACTATAGGTGCAGACTTCAGTTGTACAACTAGCACAAAGACCTACAAAGTTAAATCTGGAGGCAACGCCAACATCCGTGGCTGCGCTTCTCGTGCTTATGGAGTAATTGGGGTACAGGCGATTGGTTCTACTGTTGAAGCTTGTGAGGAAAATGTTGCTGGGCAGGCATTGAATGGAGTCAACAACTGGAAGCGAGTCAAGCTTAGCAGCGGCAAAACCGGCTATATCTTTGCTAATCTTCTAGAAGCACAGTCCACGGGCACGTCGCCTCGCTCTGGTGGTGGCACTGCACCTGGTGGGCCAGGTGGGTCGGTTAGTCAGGAAACCGAAACCCCACGAACTAGGCAGCCTCTTGCAGCGCCAATAATCTACAATTCCAATACCGACGATACTACTGAAATCGCATTACCCAGCAACTTTGCTGATCAAAATATACCCACTCCTTATGCAGAATATTTTGCCACTGACTACGGCAATGCTTCGTTCAGTGCTGGAAGTCTCAAGAGACCCGGGTCTGCAGCCTATCCCAAGGTAGTTCAGATTAGAGATGCCTATTTCAGTGAAAACTTGGACGAGATACTTAGCCAAAATCCCGTGGAATATGCACGTAGGTATTTTGCCTTACTACAAAGATTTGGCTATGTTGGTATGATTGCCACAAAGTCGAACCAAGACTATGGGCAAGAGTTTAATTTGGAAATTGCGGAAAGATCACGAGAGAAGTGGTGTGTAGCAGGCAAAGTCATTGTGCTAGATGTGGCAGCGCCGGTAGACTGGCAAGGAAGATTGAAAGAGCTAAAGCTATACTCCACTGACAATACTGTTGTACGTCGCTGGGGAGTGGATATTAGTCGCGAAACAATTCGCGACATTTGTGGCTTCAGAGAAGGCGTAGGAGTATTCGCTAGACTCAAAGACCCTTACCTTCCGCTAGACACCGCAGCTACTCCTGGCGGCACTAGAGCTAACAACTTAGATGACAGCCCCCGTGTTGCTGGCGCGCAAGATAATCCGCTACTTATAAACAAATCAGGCCGCTACGAATTCTTCGTCAGCGACAGCATCAAAGCTACCAAAGACATTATTATTAATGACGGGTCCGTAGAACTGAAGTTATTTATTGATTTAAATGAAAATGGTATCAAAGATCCAGAGGAAAGTTACTTTGAAGCCATTGAAACCTTAAAGGTCACGCGCGAATCTGACGTGCTGGATTATAGATTGAATGCAGGCTGGAATTTGCTACACCTACCTTTGGTAAATAATGGCAGTGAGCGCATAGAC
>CAZXFQ010000018.1:15217-22875 GCA_964640685.1 uncultured Candidatus Saccharibacteria bacterium | reverse complement strand
AAAAATACCCTAGTTGCTGACAGTATTTCTGAAGCCCTGACAGGAAATGTTTGAGCGCTTCTTGTGTATAAGGATTAGTAGAATCCAAAGAACCTTGCCTCCCCCATTGCTCTGGAGTCACATTGGCTGGAGTATTTTGCTGTCTGAGAATCGGGCCGTGTTGGATATAGAGATAATTACCAAAATATTTGGAGTGGTTTATATAACAAAGGGCGGCAATAATTATCTCGCCCTTGTCGAAATCGCCAGAGTCCTCTGCGGAGGGCAATTCCGGGTCGTCAATTACGCCTAGGATCACAGTTCCGCTGCGCACACTATCTGCCGAAACGACTGCCCAGTCGGGGTCTTGAAAGATGTCTACTTGGGCCGCTTGCTCCAGAAATTTTCTATAGGACTGGGGATTAATGCTGTTGCTAAAGTACATTACAGCAATTCGTTAATAATTTTAGTTATTTCACTAGGAATTCTACCAATTATGAAAACTCGCAGGGGTTCTGTGCTGTCTGTAAATACAATGTTGAGTTTCTGTCTAATCTGATCGCGGTTGCTGGTAATTGTGAATTTGTGCTGCTGCTTAGGAGCAACCCCCGCCAGTGTCTCTCGTCCATAGGTTTCATTGATTATGATCACTTCTGCGTCAAGTTTAGCAAGCAACTCCCCTAATTCGGCGTGAATTCGGCTAGACTCCTTGTGCAGGTCGACTAGACCAGTAAATACAACTAGATTGCGCATGGGTAAGCTGTTTTGACGGCTGATAGCGAGCTCGAGATCTGCTTTGCTGCTGGCGGGATTGGCGCTAAACGAATCGTCGATCAGTTCGTTACCTTTGGCTGAAAGACTCAGTGCTAAGGTCTTCTCTTTTAAGCCCACTTTTTGGCTAGCCGCTTGGATTTCCGCTCCAGTCAATCCAGCTAATTTGGCCAATAAAGCCGCCCCCGCAAAATTGCTGGCATTAAATTTGCCTGGTACTGGTAAATTGATCTCGATTATTTCTGCTCCCAGACGCTCAGAGAAGTACAATTGAAAGTTAATGCCAGCGACACCAGGTCTGTGGATTTCTTTGATATTGGCATAGCCTACATCTAAAGGCGCAGCGAGATTGTGCTGACCATAAAGATAACTTTGGCCACTCTGGATTTCACTAGCAAAGCGTCTTTGCAACTGCAGGGCATAATCGTTGTCGGCGTTGAAGATACCCGTACGCGGTCCATTGGACTTTAACCCTTGGAAAATCTGATAATTGCCTTCTAAAGTATTTTCCATCTTGCCGCCAAAAGTCTCTAAATGTTGTTCATTCAAAGCGCTGAGTATGGCCCAGTCTAAAGGAAAATATTTAGTTACGCGCGCGATTGTGCCTATTACATAAGCGTCCATTTCTAGTACCGCAAATTGTAATTGCTGTTTTTGCTCAGCATTTAACTGTGCCAGTTGCGTATTGATAGATTTAGCTAGACCAATGTCGGTATTTATACTACCCGGAGTGCTGATGACTGCATATTTACTGGAAAGTAAGGTATTGAGAAAAAGTTTAATAGTAGATTTACCATAGCTGCCAGTAATACCGATTGCTGTTAATCCTGGAATAGCAGCTAGTTGGTCTCGTGCTTTGGCCATCTGCCGACGGTGCCCAATAAAGACTACTCGTCTGGAGGCTTCGTTAGCTAACAATACAATCCATATTGCCAATACTGTGCTAAATAGTAAGCCTAGGATGAGATTTAGTAAAATTAACGTCGAGATAACTGTAAGTCCAAGGCAGATTAGTAAGATCAAGCTACTCCTAAGGGTAATGCGTGGTCGTTTCCATCTACCCTTGACCAAGTTAAGCGCCAACGAACCTGCTGCAATCATTAAAATGAGCACACTAATAATCCCAAAATTGAGGCTGAGATTGTCATCTTGGGCTGGTGCAAGATCAATAAAGGCAGGCAATAGATAAGCTAAAAAGGCCAAAGCTGCTAGATATTCTGGCAAAGTAAGCCTTAGGTTGCGTCTGTCAGCAAAAATACGCTCGCGCATGTAGTCTTTTTGTTGTACTTGGGCAATTCTACTAAGGAGATTGCCGAAGAAGACTGGTATCGACAACATTAGAATAAATAGACTGATTACTGTTAACAATAAAATCATGGCAAATACTTATTAGATACTTCTCAAATAGTTAATTAAAAACTTGTTTAGACAGCTAGATTAAACGAGTGGCTTGCTATCAGCTGGTTTAAGAGGAGTTTGGAATCCACCAGCGCCTCCTGCCCCTGCACCAAATCCCCCAAATCCACCAGCCGCTGGCTTTTTATCCAGAGCAGCGCTGGCGTCGCCAGTGACCTCTAGATCTGCACGTTTATTGATTTCTTGTTCCACCAACTTCTTATCGCGGCCGTAGCGAAGCCTAGACAGCTCATAGACCATTTTGCCGATCTCATTGTATTCAGGGAATTTCTCCGGGTCATAGGGGATTTTAGCTGAGAATGGCGCTGGGTACTCCCCGTCGACAAGCATTTTAGAGTAGATATTATAGTTTTCTAGGTTAATCAAATCATTTTGGTCGAACACTGGATTGAACTCATTCTGTAAATAACTGGCGTCATTCACTCCTACTTTGAAACTGACAATAGTACCAACGTTACCGAAGACAGCGTCGCGCACCTTTTCATCAATCTGGGCGATATACTGGTTGGCGACAATCAGGTTTAAGCGGTATTTTCGAGCTTCTGATAAAATCTGGGCAAAGTCTTCAGTGGCAAAATTCTGGAATTCGTCCACATACAAGTAGAAATCTTTACGGTCTTTCTCAGGAATATCAGCGCGTTGCATAGCTGCATTCAAAATTCTTGGTACCATTAATAAGCCCAAGAATTGAGAATTTTCTTCACCAATCAAGCCTTTAGATAGATTGACAATGAGAATCTTGCGATTGTCCATCACTTGGCGAACATTAAAGCCAGAGCTACTTTGAGCAATGATATTACGGATCATTTTATTAGTCACAAACTTTTCAAATTTGGAGGTTACATGGCCTAAAATCTCCGATTTGTGGAAATCCTGAGTATTAGCAATCTGGTCTGTCCAATAACGCTTCACCACTTCGTCAGTCAAGTGTGGCAAAAACTTCTTTACATACTTTTCATCAGTGATAATACGTACTACTTCTACAAGCGAGCTGCCTGGAACTGACATGGCAGTCAACATACCGTTTCTAACTGCCTGCTGAAATCTTGGCCCCGTGATACCTTGATTGTGTGGGTCAAACATTTTGTTTAGCAGTCCTAGAAAGGATTCCACGATTCTATACTTTTCGTTTTCGTTGCTGTATTCCATGATATTGAAGCCGATTGGCCTCTCCGCGTCGGCAGGATTGAAATAAATCACGTCCTCCGCTCTTTCTGGAGGAATACGATTCAGAATAAATTCCGCGGCGTCACCGTGGGGGTCGAGAAACGCAAGTCCATGGCCGTTATAGATGTCTTGTAAAATCATTCTCTGTAAAAAGTTAGTTTTACCTGAACCAGTCTTACCAACAATATACATATGACGGCGACGGTCATTTAGCTTCTGGTAAACTTTCTTTTCGGAATCACGATAAATTGATGTGGCCAAATGTACAGAACCTTCAGTATAATTTGAACTGATTTCTGGACCAGCTGGTGCTCTTTTGGAGAGTAGCCAATGTAGATGAGGCGTTTTCACGGTTTGATTTGGGAAATGATACAAAGTGGACAGTTCTGCTGTATTGAGGATAGTAGTTTCCCGTGGGATCCTATAAACAAAGGCATGAATAAAGTCCCTGCTATCGCTACCGCGCAACTTCATCTTTTTAAACTCGTTACAGCCTTCCTTTTTAAACTGATCCAAGGCACTAATCATAGTTTGGAGGTTCCCATCAGCATCATCTTTGGTCTTTCCTACTGAAACCACCCGAATATCAGTGAAGAAGCCTATTTTTTCTGTCTTTTTCTCAATTCCAGACAGCACTTCCTCTTCTACGTTAATTTTTGACTTTTCCGGGTCGGAGTTATTGTCACGCACTTTTGCAACGAACTTTTTGCCTGAATTGCGCCACTCAGTCCCAGCTGGGGTGATGACAATCTGGTATGCAATAGCCTCGCCTTTATTGAGTTTACTCATAGTGGAAGTGACCACTGACATTGAGTCTACGTTTAATTCTTCATATGTCTTGATGGGCTTATAGCTATCCTCTTTCAGCGTCAAAGCAGCAAAGGAAACTAGGCCCTCTTCAGGAAAAATATTGTAATCTTTGGTTGGAGTAATTTCCGCGTCTGGGTAGGCAGCGTTAATTTGTTTTTCTACCAAACCAGCAATTTTTTTAGGACATACAACGTAGTAGCGAATATTCTCTGGGAAAGCCACAATTTCGAAACTAATAAAGTTACGTGCGGCGAACCATTTCTTGAATTTGGTCATTTTGCCGGCAATGCCACTTAACCCTGAGTAAAGTTGGTCAGCCGCCTGAATTTCTGCCTCATTGGATTGTGGTAAGCGTACCTCAAAAACTGCTGAATCCAGAGAGATACGTTCCCAAGAAGTAGTTTTCACCGCTCTGGTGAACCATTTTACGAAAAGTACTACTAATATTCCAATCAATAAGCTAGCTACAGCGATCACTCCTAGTCCAAAAAGACCAGTTTGAATTGTTGGCCCTGCTGCCTGCGGCGTTGTATCTACCTGTCCTTGAGTTTCAGTGATATTCAGGCGCTGATCACCTCGTGCTACACCAAGGGGAGCAGTGTGTATTGTGTCCAGATTCATAATCTAACTACATTTTAGCAGAGATCCCGGGGAAAAATATGTAATACTTTATTAGTAGTTAATCTGAATGCTATTACTTTTGTTTAAGCAAACTAAGGCGCCGTTGACTTTGCTGGCAGGATTTCTTTGCCTGGCAACCTTGGGCGCTGGCCTGATTAGCCTAAGTTTACATACTAGATACAACCAGCCAATCTTTTTGACTGCAGGCGGAGTTAAGTCAGGAGTTGATTGTAAGGAAGGTGTTGTGAGTAGTTTCGATAATACTAGTATTTGGACGTCGAAGTTTGAAAATGTCTTGGTTAATAGCTCTAGAGGACAAGTGACAATAGTGAACCCTACTCGTCTGCAAACTCAAGTTAGTTCAGCTGGTAGTTCAGCACAATTACAAACGACTGCAAATTTTTTGGGTGATTTCCAGGCTGCGATTACCCTAGACACTCTCAGCGGCGAGCTCACAGGCTCGAACGAAGTAGATGCTAGCTTTAAATTAGCAAGCAGCGAGGGCGCTCTCACCGGGTTTTCTTTAAGTTATCAAAAGACTGCTAATGGCGGGGCATACGTACTATCCAGTTGGTCGAAAGACGGAGTGGATTTGCTAAAAGCGCCATTAACTGCCTCAGCAAATCCCTTTCCTGTCAGGTTTCAGTTAGTGCGCAAGGGTAGCATTATTAGTGCCTATACTACGCCCAATTCAAATGTTGCTGATGTTGTGGAGCAGATTAAGCTAATTGATATAACTTTGCCTCTGGAAGGAGTGAATATGGCTTTCAGTAGCTATAATCACGGGCCAGAAACAATCAATACTATTGCAGAATGGAGTGATTTTAAGCTGACTTGCCCAGACGTTTGAGGCTAAAGACAACCAAGAACCAGCCAGCTTGCAATAATACGATGGTGGCGCCAGTTGCTACCTGTAAATAATATGTCAGATACAGGGCAATTACGCTGATAAGTGTGCCGTAAATTACGCTCAAAATCACCATGGGTCCAATTCGATTGGTGCTAAGTCTGGCAGTAGCAGCAGGAATGATCGACAAAGCCACCACCAAAAGATTGCCCACGGCCGGAATAGCCACCACAATGCTCAGACTGATCAGGAAATACAAAATCATATCCAGTCTGGCGACATTGATGCCAATAGAACTGGCAAAACTGGGATCGAAAGAGACTATAATTAGTTTCTTCCAAAGCAATCTCAGTGTAGCGATCACTATCACACTCACTATTAACGTGAGAGCAATATCGTTCCAAGTCACTGCCAATATATCGCCTAGTAATAAACTGGTAAGGTCGGCCTTGTAATTGCGCACGGTGCTGATTAATACAATCCCCAATGCCAACATTGTAGTGAAAAGAATGCCCGTGGCAGTATTTGCTGATGTTTTGCGGTCTCTGCTGATCAAACTGATACCGATGACAGTGATAATGCCGCTTACCACTGCGCCAACTAGTAGATTAACCTTGAGTAGAAACGAAAGAATTATACCTGGAAATACCCCATGAGAAAGGGCCTCTCCCAAAAAAGCCAAATTTCTAAGTACAAGAAATACTCCGATAATGCTAGTAAGTGACCCGATCAGAATCAGCTCAATTATAGCTCGCTGCATGAAGCTGTATTGTAGCGGTTCAAATAGAATATTAATGCCCATGCTGATGGCCGCTTTGAATGATAATATGCTCGTCTTGATGGGTGTGGATCAATTTAGGTCCAAAAGTTTTCAAGAGATTTTCCTCGTTGCATTCCGTACTAGTGGCTCCAAAACTAACTTGGGTTTTATTGAGAAACAAAGTTTTGTTACTGGTAATCTGGGCAAAATTGAGATCATGTGTACTGAGAATGCAGATCTTACCCTGAGCACTCTGCTGTTTGAGCACTTGGGCAAATTGTTGTTGAGTAGTGATATCGATGGCATTATCAGGCTCATCTAAAAGAATTAGCGGCGCATCAATCAGCAATGTCCTTGCCAGAAAAGCTCTTTGCAATTGACCGCCGGAGACTTGATTGATGGCCTTGTCGAGAAGAGGCTGCAGGTCCAGCTCCTTGAGGATTTCTTCTAATAGGCCAGCCTGTGGCGGATGTCTTGTGTCGGAAGCCATTTGAATCAGCTCTCTGATAGTCAAAGGAAAATTCAGATCAGTATTTTCACGCTGGGGCATATAGCTAAATAATTCTCTGCGCGGCAGCTGCTTCAGCAATTCCTGCCAGTCAGTTTTGTGGTCAGCCTTTTCGGCTGCCAGAGAATGATCGACAACACTAAATTCTGCCGAAATAGTTCCGGTATAATTGAGCATCCCCCCCAAGCACTTGAGCAGAGTACTTTTCCCCGAACCGTTTGGGCCGATTACAGTGAGAATATCCCCTGCTTCTAACTCGAAATCTATATCTTGCAAAGCTACAGCGGTGTCATAAAAGGCTTTATCCAGATTAATCTGTAGAGATTTTAAGTTGCGATTTGTAGTCAATTTGTTTAGTAACTCTAGACTATTTTAAACTATTTACAATCTGATCGGTGTTGTAGCGCAGCATGCCTATGTAGCTTGCACCCGCCTCGCCCTCAATACCAAGGCTATCTGCATAAAGGCTCGCTTCCACCTTGATGCCAGTCTCTTCAGCAATTTGCTCGGCCAATTTAGGATTGATGGACTTTTCTGCAAAAATAACCTTTACTTTTTCAGCACGGATTTTTTCAATTAGCTCTGCAGTTTCACGAGCACTAGCCTGGGCATCACTAGATGTGGAGGGAATTACAGCTCCGATTACAGTTAAACCGTATTCAATAGCATAGTAATTTAATACCTCATGATTAGTGACTAACTTGCGCTGTGACTTGGGAACTGAATCTACGCTTTGGCGGATATAGCCATCTAAATCACGCAATTGCGCAAGATAGTTT
>CAZXFQ010000018.1:0-15207 GCA_964640685.1 uncultured Candidatus Saccharibacteria bacterium | reverse complement strand
GTTTGGGACTGACATCCAGATATGTGGATCTAGTGAAGTACCTTCGCTTTCAGCTTCAGTAATCTCTAGAGCTGTAACTGCTTGCGCAGCAATTACTATATTCTTGCCCTCAGAGCGAGATGTTTGCAATTGACCCTCCAGGCTCTGTTCCAGGTCCAGCCCATTGATCACGATGAGGTCAGCCTGAGCTAGGGACCGGGCGTCTGCTGCTGTGCCTTGATAATCATGTGGATCAACATTAGGTTGGAAGATACTGTTGACGCTGACTTTATCTCGGCCAATATTTTGGACAAAGTCTTTGAGCTGAGTGCTGGAGGTCACAACTTGTAACTTATCATCACTAATAGTTGTCTGGCCTTGATTATAGGCACTGAACACCCTACTAACAATTAATAGTGTCACAATGACCAGACTAATAATGGCAAGCAATGAGATAAGCCTTCGTGAAGACTTGGCATTTGTTGTCATATTAAGAATGACTTAGATTATCTAATTGCAACTTAGTTGCATTTAGATTCTACTACCAAATTAGTTTTCAGGCAAGTGCGGAAACCTAAGCCGTAACTTCTCATGCAACCTGTGGAGTCTTGATTTGACGGTGCCTATGTTTAGATTCATAGCAGCGGCGATCTCTATTAAGGACATTTCTGCAAAGTACTTCAAGTCTAAAAGCGTCTTATCCTCCAGAGGCAACTCAGCAATTATGCTTGACATAGTTTGCCAAAGAAGATTATGACTCATAGTCAGTGATAATCTCCTCAAGTTCAGATGCAGGTATCTCACTACCTCTAATTGTGTCGATCACAGAGTTCTCTATGTATATAAAACGATTTTGTTTACGATAATGCAGATTTAGTGTATTGATGGCAATGGTGAACAACCAATTTCTGAAACTCTTTGGATCTGTGTGCTTATAAAAAGAAGCCTTAGTGATTGCAGTGAGAAAGGTCTCAGAAGTAATGTCCAAAGCTAATTCCCGATCTGGCCAAGTATTACGTAGCAAAAAATGAAATACTTTGTCGTAGTAATGCAGATAAATTTGGGACCAGGCTTGTTTTGATGTGGCAAAATCCAAATAAACTTTTGCTGGCAGTGTAGTTTCCATAATATACATTAAACTAGATAAATATATGTGTAAATATCGTATATGGAACTTTATTAACCTAAATGTATTAATGTATTAACTATGCAAGAATCAGACTTACCTAAAAATGTGTCTGACACTCATAAATATAAATTATTAGCTACTACAATAATGGAGCAAGTTGAAACTAAACAGATACTAGATAGTCATGTCGATGGTGATATTAATCTTAAACAGAGTTCGGACAATGCTCCTCGCAGCTTCGGGATGCGCAATATGCGCTTAATTGGTCTGGGTGGTATAAGTCTAATGATACTCGGCATTCTTGCAGCTGGGGTCTTATTCTTGTCTGGCACACTCAATCAGAATAACACTACTGACGCTGAATTGATCACAAAAGCCTTGCAAAACGCCCAGGAACTTAACATCGCTGATAGCAATCAATAAGCTGATCTCCCGGTATTAGTAACCACCCCACAGATTGATAGCCCAGATACTATAGTTCCGCAAAAGGATAGCCAACTCGTAAATTTCTCCCTCATCCTGAAGGTCGTAGAGGAGACTAATCCTGTCAGAGTGACAGGCAAAGCCCCTGCCAATATCAAAGTAGTTAATGACAGAGATGCAACTATTAGCGTCGAGGGCACTAAGGCTGATTTTAATCTTTACCTTGGTGTGCCCTTAGAAATAGAAGGATTAGATGGTTACACACAGATTCAGCCAATAAGTAACGATAATCTTACTGGATTATTCAGATACGTTAGAGTACTTTTCCCAGATGATAAGGTTTATTCAAATCTGTATAAATATGCAACGGAGTATCCAAATGGGCTGAGGATCTGTAAGGCAAGTGATGATACAAGCAGAGGTAAGTTAGGGGAAACTTTGCCTGTATTGGTAGGCAAGCGTTGCGGGCTTGGGGCTATAAGTCAGGCTAAGTACGAGGGCAAATCACCATTAGTTGCCCAATGCCAAGGGGACTCAGCTGCATGCGATAAAATTATGCAGACAGTGAAAGTGGAAGTACTACCTTACGAATACAAAGACAACAGTCCAGTTATTACTCCAATCCCTAACCCAATTGTTAATCCAATCATCGGTAAAGATCCAATACCTAGTCCTAAAGCTTATGAAATTCTACCTAGTAGCGTAAAGTACAATCCAGAAAATTATATTTACAAAGATAGTGGATTGGCCAATTGTGGCGCGGTAGATATTGATAATAATGGCAAAGTTGATTCTGACGAGATGCAATTATTGTTCGCTTTAGAGTCAAAGAAATGTGACACAAGGTCATATTTACCAAAAGAAGTTACCTCTACTTGTGGTATCCGCGACATCAATTTTAGTGAAGGTATCGATGTGAATGACCTAGATACTGCGATGGTAAGACTCGATAATAGAGACAAATGTATATATTTCTCAGTGATCGATAGACAATTACAACCTTTATTCTGTAAATCAATTGATACTAATAATAATGGTCTCTATGATATTGCAGAGTTTTCTAGTATCCGTGAAAACTTTGGTAGAGCCTGCCAGAATGTTGCACCTAGAGGTAAATGTGGTACTGCTGATATTAATAATGATGGACTAGTTAATGTCACTGACTTCAGTCTCTTTAGCTCGAATATCGGTAAATCTTGTGCAACAACCCAACCAAGACTAGTATGTGGGGCTTTGGATGTTAATGCTGACAATAAGATAAATTATACAGACTATCACTATCTATCTAAGAATTTTGGTAAGACCTGCGAAGATATTATTACCACTGACTCATTATTTGGTCTATTAGATGTGAATGCAGATAAATTGATTAATGTTACAGATTTCAGTAACTTGGCTAAGTACTATGGAAAAGAAGTTATGCCAGAGCCAGTTGGTACTAACTAAAGCGCAGCAGTTCAAAAGGCTAACAGCTAACGGCTAAGAGCATAAATGCATATCAGTCTAGCGGGAGTGCATTTTTAGGAGGCGGTCGACCATGTAGAGTAACCAAGTCTTACTATCTGATTCTGCGCCCTTACCCTTTTGGGCGCGGACATACTCGAAATCATGAGCCCACTTTGGGGGCTTATACCCAAAAAAAGATGGTCCTACTGGTTTAATTTCTGGTAGCGGTGGCAATTTGATACCGTTAACCACGTTACTGCCCTGACTATCAGGCTGCGCAATGTTAGGGCGTTGATTTGTAGGTACCCCTCGTGATTGTGCAGTTGTACCCTCCAGCTCTCCGGCTGAGCCCTCGACTGGGCTTGTAGTAGCAGTAACCGGTTGCGCAACTGCTTCCTGACTAGGCTGCAATGGCGCTGCAGCTAAAGGAGCAGCAGGTTCTGCAGCTGGATTAGTTTGAGAGCTAGTTTGAGAATTTGTAGTATCCATTGGCATATTCTAGCAATTTATTGCCTAAGAGTCAGGGTAAGGATAATCAATATCACGAAATAGCCACTCGATGATGATTTTGACCATAAACGCGGTCTCACCAAGAGTTGCTGGCACAATAATTCCGAAAATCACTTGCAGTTCAGGTAATTGACCAGTGAATAAGGCATAAAGCAAGATAGTAAATACCACGAAATTTTGTAGAAATAACAACACTACCATTGCAAAGCCATATCTTTTCCGCGCCGTCACCTTCCAGGTAATATCCTCACGCTGAAGATCACTAAAAACATTGGCAGGGTTGATGAATTCCGGATAATAATCCTGCGCTTCATTCTGAGTTTGTGTGGTAGCTCTATTTACTAGGCTTCCTACCATTTCCATTGCTTTGGAAGGAGTTTGTTCACCTAGTTTTTCTGTTGGTAATTCTGCCATCGTTCGTTACTATTTAGCTTGAATAATTCCTAGATTGAGCAACCTAAAATAGGCCGCGCTGTAAGTCACATAGAAAGCCTGAGTAATTACGTGAATGCTTTTGAAACTAGACCAATAACTTTTGACCAGAGCTTCAGGCATTAGCAATGCTGCCGCAAACACGTTAGCCTCACGCTCGACAATTGAAGCCTCTTGATCTAGCACCAAGCCATCCGTGCGATAAAATACTTCAGCTTGCTTCTGATTGTGCAAAAAGAAATGCGCTAGTTCATGAGCGATGGTAAATGCTTTTCGGGTGCTAATCCCACCTTCCGTGATATAGATAGTACGCTCTGGTTTGGAATAGATCCCCGAGATTCTCTCGTCATTGAATTCGCTAGTGACTAATTTGAGTTGATAACGCTCGATAATCTTGCCTAAATTGACAGGGAGTTCAATCTTATCAAAGCCACCATAAGTATCCACCAGCACGTCGGTAGCCGCTAATTCCAATTGTTTAACTTTGTCCATGTTCATGACTAATTATACGAAACAATATACGGAATTGTAAATGATTTACCAGTTCTTCTGAGAAATATCACGCTTAATCTCCCGAACCTGCTCGCGCTCTTTGATCTTTTGGCGCTTATCGAACTGCCGTTTTCCTTTCACCAGGTTAATTTCAATCTTGACTAAACCATGATCCAGGGCTATTTTGGAGGGCACAATAGTAGCACCTTCACCTTTTTTGCCAAGTTGCCCGGCCAATTTTAGGATCTCACCTTTTCTAGCTAATAATTTAATGTCCGTCCCAGCTTTTTTGCGTTCCAGGTCTGACATTCCTTTCCAAGGAGTAATCTGCAGGCCGCGTAGAAATAGCTCAGAATTAACAATGTAGCAGTAAGCATCATGAAGACTCACTTGCCCAGCCTTAATAGACTTAACTTGCCAGCCCCTAAGCACCAGGCCGGTGCTAATTGTATCTAGAACGGTGTAATCAAAGAAAACTTTACGATTTTGAGCGACTAATTTCATGGTAATTGATTGTAGCACTTGGTATTGAGCTTAAGCTCAGATTATGGCTTGTGAGCGGTTAATGAGGTAAATCCGAGACTCGGTTGCTAGGAAAATAGCGTTTTTAGCTTTATCCACAAACACATCAAGGATCCGTCCTTGCATATCCTGCAAAGGTATTTGCGCCACGTAATCTGAAATTGACTGGCTGCCTCTAGATTTAGTAAATACCAGCAAACGCTTACTATTATTGTCCACTATATAAATATATTCGTCGTCGGCTGCCAAAACATCTGCATTTTCCACCGCTTCTTCAACATCTGTAAAGGCCTCAATGGTTGCGTTGGTCAGACCCACACGGATCAAGCCTTCTCCACCCGCCAAAAGTGACACTCTGGCATCGATAATCTCAATATCGCGCAGATCAGATAAATTATCGCCCTTCAACCTAGTCGTTGGTGCGTTGTAATTACGACCACTGCGGTTTAATTGTTTGACTTCGGCTGCTCCCGTGCTGATTGAGTAAAGTGAATTGGTAGTGCTGTACACCGCCAGTTGTCTAGATACCGGCAAGTTTTGCCTAGTGACATTGGGAAGCCTACTAATTGCCTTGCTGGCAGGATTGATCAATGACAAAACGCTTCCTTCCACGTTGCTATATACTAGTAGTTCGCCATTGGCATCTGCGGCAAGCGCTGTTGGGTTGATTAGACCTTCAATCAGCACTTCGCTGTTGCCACCAGCTGTTGGTTGTCTATAGATTTTCCCTCCAGCATTATCAAGAATATAGAGATTATCCCCGGCTTTAGTTAGATCGGTAATGGCCCCTTGGTGCACATTTGCTACATCCAGAACAATGCTGGCCTGCAGGGTTTTGACTTTCAAGGCTTTTTGGCGTAACTCAGATAATTTTCCTTTTTGATCTTCAACTTCTTTGGTAGGCAAAGCATTAAGTTCTGGGGTAAATCTTTCTTCCAAGGCGCTCACTTCGGTGATAAATTTTTCGCGCGCTGGGATGTCTTGCGTAGATTTAGGGTTGAGAATAGGATCTGATTCTAGACGAGTTACATTGGCCTTAATGAAGTCCAATTGTTCCACCGCTCTTAGAATTGCACGTTCGCGATTTTGCCTTTCACCAATTCCATTAACAATATTGAGAATTAGAATAATTCCCACAATAACTCCCACTACTGCCAGGATTTTGAAGCTCACGCTGAAACCGAAGATTACCAGATACTTTTCTCCATCAGTACCCTTTTCCAAGCCAAAGGACTTTTTTTGGTTTACTTTCAGTAGATCATAAAGAATATAATCTCTCCAAGTACTTAGGCGTTTTTTGGAGTTTTCAAGCAAATGCTGCCAAGTGCTTTGGTTCGCCTGTTTGTCTTTATCTAAGACATTACCTGTAAATTCTGTGGATTCAGCACCCTGCGGTGCCCCTGCTGCTTGAGAACGTTGTGTCTGCAGAGTTTTGATTTGACGTGATTTTTTTAATAGCTCTAGTCTCTTTGCTAGATTTAGCTTTAAAGTCTGAAAGCGCTCCGCAAAAGTGGGCTTAGGGATAGTGTCCAAGTCAGTTACTGCCTCTAAATCTGGGGTGAATCTAGCTTCAGGAGTTGTTTCAGGGCTATTGGGGATTAGTGCTTCCATTCGATAATCACCGCCAGCGGTGATTCCGGGCTCTAAGGGACTAAGTTCTACATGTCCAGATTCGAAACTCTCCGCTCTTGGCAGATCTTGCTCAGCAATAGAATCAGCATCTAGATTTGCTCCCACTTCAGGATTAATCACAGTGGTTACATGCTCAAAACGCTGATCTGAAAGGTTAATGCCCAGCATTAAAATCGCAATTTCTTCAGGGTGTTTATAATTGAATTGCTTTAGATCGCTGTCGTCGAATTCACGTAATAATTCATAGGTTTTTTGCTGACCTAGATCCTGTATAGTACTAGCAGTGGCTACTATCAGGGTATGTTCTGTTCTCGCGAAGCTAGAGCCGATCTTAATCTGTCCTTTGCCAAAAGGATCACGCAAAGCCTGTCCAATATCGATGTATTCAGGTGCTGCTAGACTGGGTAATAGTAAGATTCTATTGTTACCAAGAGAGGCGAAATAAATTTCATCACCGCGAATCACAATAGTGGCAATATTCAAATCCACTCCTGCTGCTGCCACGTCCTCCTCATGGTCCAGAAGTTGGCTCAAGCGTTCTCCCGCAGCGCTGATGGCCTGAGATAAAGCATCGGTGACTAATTCTTTTTTACTCTCGAAATAAACTTCGTGAAAGTGGTCGATCAGTAGATTGCCAGCAGTAGTGGAATTGAAACCCTTGGAAGCAGATAAGCTGATTACCGCAAATATTTCTCCCTTAGTGGCAAAAATATCTGGTGATTGAGGACGATAGCTGTAGACACTGGCCCACTTGTGTGGCAGCGAATCTCCAATGAAATACCTACTGGCAGTTTTTAGTTGTGATTCAGGTGTAGATGCACCCTCCTGAGCAGTATCGTGCATATGAACAATTGTACACTATTCTTTAGGCGACTTTCATGGAACGTCTTAGTACATCTAAGTGATCTAAAGTCTTGCCCAGCCCCTTAATCACTGCAAGGATTGGCTCATCAACTACGTGTGCTGGCACGCCAGTTTCTGCTGTAAATAATTCATCAATATTGTTCAAGGCCGCTGTGCCGCCGCTTAGCACCATACCTCGGTCGATAATGTCTGAGGCCAATTCAGGTGGAGTAGCTTCCAAGACTTCGCGAATGCCCACAATAATCTGCTTTAATACCATCTGGATTGGTGGAACTATCTCATTGGAGTTGAGAACCTTGGCGGCAGGCAAAGATGAGTTGGCGTCGCGACCGCGAATTTCCATCTCTGCAGGATTGTCAGTCATAATTGCCGAGCCGATAGAGATTTTGATTTTTTCTGCCATTTGCTCGCCAATTAACATACCAAATTTACGTTTGATGTAGGACACCAGAGCCTCGTTGATCGCGTCTCCTGCTACTCGTCTTGACTGTGAAATCACAATTCCATTTAAGGAAATGACCGCAATCTCGGAAGTACCTCCACCCATATTTACGATCATATTGCCTGCAGAGGTGCTAATAGGTAGATCAGCACCAATAGCTGCGGCAATTGGCTCAGGTATTAGGTAGACCTTGCTAGCTCCGGCGGCAGTAGCCGCCTCAATGACCGCTCTTTCTTCCACGGAAGTTAGACCAGCTGGGACACTGATCAAGATTTCTGGTTTGAACAAACGTGAAGGACCTAGAGCTTTGTTTACCAGCGCCTTGAGTAGAGCCTCGGTCAGTTTGTAACTGGCAATCACACCTTGTTTCAATGGCCTACGCGCCACAATATTGCCTGGCACCTTACCCAACATCTCTTTGGCTTCTCTGCCAATTGCCAGAACTTTGCGATCATCCAAAGATACCGCTACTACTGTTGGTTCAGACAAAACAATCCCCTTGCCCTTTATCAAGACCAATGAATTTGCGGTACCTAGATCAATAGCAATCTTCTTCGCCATGGAATTTGTTAAAATGATTTAGTTACAGACTAACCTATTCTAGCCTAAAAACATGAGTTCACAAAAATTAGTTAACAAATCAGTCAAGCGTGCACGGGCTCGAAAGCCTACTTTATTGATTATTGGTATTGTCATGGTTACTAGTACTATTCTGCTGACACTTAGTGCCGCAGTTATTCTGTTTGCTAATGGCTTACGCCCAGGTGACAGTGGGTTTGTGCAGACCGGCAATTTGCGAGTCAATCCAGACCCAGCAAATGTGCAGGTATTTTTGAATGGTGAGGAACGCAGTTTAGTGAATGGTATTGTTAGCGGCCTGATTCCAGGCAATTACACCCTTACAGTCACAGCAGACAACTACGTACCATGGGAAAAGAAAATTACTATTAATCCTGGACTCCTAGAAGAAGTGGCAGTGCGTCTGTTCCCCAAGAATCGTAAGCTAACCCAGTTTACCCGTAGCAATATAGAGTATATGGTATTCGCCCAAACTGACGAGTATATATATTATGTGGTACGACAAGCTAGTCAAATAGAAGAGCAAGGAATTTGGCGTCAACGAATCACCCTATCTTCACCTTTCAATCTTTTTAGCGCCGATAAGGTGCGTCTGACAGACGGAAGTAGTCAGATCTTTCAAAATTTACAGAAAGGCGAGTATAAATTGCTTCCCAGTCCAGACAATCGCAGACTACTGCTGACTGTTTCTAAACCCACTGTGGAACAATATATTCTTGATGCAGACAGTCTGAATGATTTTGCAGATCTAGCTAAACTTAGCTCCAAACTGGGCTTCGCCGTGCTGGACTCGGAATGGTTAGGTAATAGCGATCAATTACTAGTATTTACTGAGAACCTTCTCAGCGCATATGATTTGAACCGTAACCAATCTACGATTGTGCAATACTCCACTAGTAGTCGTCCCCAATATCAAGTCTCGGAAAACCGTGTTTATATGATCAATAAAGCTGGAGATAAAATTGAATTCTTCGAAAACGGCACTGTGCAGGAACTGATTTTAGGGAAACTCAGCCTCAATGGGAAATTAACAAAACTATATGTTGGCAAAGCCAACCTGCAGAACATTTATTATACCAATGACAGAAACGAAACATATTTCATCAATATCCAAAAACAATTCCAATACCAGCTGCCCAAAGATATTATTTTGCAGGCAATCAGCGGTAACGGCAGCGCTGCAGTATTCCAAGGTTCCTTGGGTGGCGATCTGACGGTTATGGTGGCCAATGAGCTCAAGGCATTTGGGGCATTGGAGGTAAGACTCAACACAATCAGTAGGTTAGTTAATCCCAATCTGGTGACTTTCTCGGGCTCAGGTACTCAGGTGATCGTATTGGCAGACGATAGCAGCCTTTATATTGGTGACCGCGATGGCAGTAATTTGCTGAAAATTGCTGAGACTGACTTGGGCATTAACGCAGGACAATATGGGATTAACAACAGCGCTACTGAGGTATATTTGTTGATCTTAGACTCTACAGTAAATCAGAATATCTACACTATTAGTCTAAGGCCTAATTAGTCCGTAAGATTAGTCCGCCAGTTAATCGCTTGCTCAGGTTTGATCTGTTTTGATCTGTGCGAATTTGCTTGCACTGATGAGAGAGAAACTGACCATGTAAATAAAACTCATTGCAAACATATAGGTAGCACTCTCCTGGTTCAACGCCGTCAGCTCAAAGAATCTGGCTAGGGGTGCGATGTAAATCGCAGCCAATAACATCCCCACTGTGAATACTGCAATCAATGATAGCCAACTACCAAAGAACATTTTGATGGGATTGTAACTCTTGTTTAATGCAATTAAAGAATTGACCACTCCTGAGAGGGTTAAGAAACCAAGTAGGATAGTCTGTAATTCTAGCAATGGCCTATCTTGTTGTGTAATTAGAATGATGACGCTTAAACCGGCAATTAAAGTTCCCCCAATTAACACAAATCTTCTCAGCTCTGCTAGGAACTGAATGTTAGGCAATTTAGAATTGCGACTACCTAAGATCGCGATAATCGGCAGCGTACCGTTGAATAGTGACAATAAGAATAGGCCTCTCGGTGAGAAAGGAAAAGGTAAGGCTAGTAGTAGCGAAGTGATCAATACTACCAAAGCATAGTAATTGCGGATCAGCAGAAGCTGAGCGCTACGCAGAGTATTGAACAAAATTTCTTTACCTTCGACGATTACTGCTAACAGTCTTTGCAAATCGTCATCCAGAAGCACTACGTCAGCGATATTGCGAGTCACACTGGCACCGCTTCCCATAGCAATTCCCAGATTTGCCTGCTTGATAGCCAGAGCGTCGTTTACACCATCGCCAAGCATTGCCACGCGCCCGAATGCAGACTGATAGACCTCTACTATTTCCACTTTTTGTTCGGGACTAACTCTAGCAAATACATCGTGGCCTAGAATTGCCTCCATTTTATTTAAGGAAGACATACTAGCTAATTGTGCACCAGTGATCACTTTATTTAATTCAGTGATGTGCAATTGTTTTAAAATGGCGAGCAAAGTTTTAGCACCATCACCAGAGATAATTACGGGCTTGACTCCAGTCGCAATAAACTCAGAGATCACTTCGCTGGCGCCTAATCTAAGCTCGTCCTCAAGTGAAATAAATCCAGCTGGATAATAATTGTACTCTGCTTGCGCTAAATCTGAATCTGGTTGTATATCTGCAGCGACCCAAGTGTCCTTTTCAACTGCACTCCCGATGCTTAGCTTGGAATTAGTGCGCTTCTCACCGATCATAAATAGTAAATTGCGCCAGCCTAGATCGGCCCCAGCATCTTCCTTTTGCTCGACCAGAGTTCTTTGGACTTGATTTAGGTTGCGTGCCAATACTTCTGGTGAGCCTAGCATTAACCTATAATAATTGTCAGCAATCTTTACTTCCAGACCACTAAATTTACTGCGAGATGTAAAAGGCACCTGTTCTATCAATTCAATCAACTCACTTGTCTCAGTTAGCTGGTCACTGCTGGCTTGGCCCTCGGAGGAGTGCCCCGGAAGATAATTGCCGATAGCGATGATGGTTTTATTTTTCTCAATTGTGTGCTTGATGAAATACTCCAATAGCTGCCGGCTTGTCTGAGTGGCAAATTGTCGTCCAGGAGTTAAATCTAGCAGCTCTTGTACAACCAATTTATTCTGTGTGAGCGTGCCTGTCTTGTCCATACACAATACTTTCACTCCCGCCAAGGTCTCCACGGCGCTCGCCTTCTGAATCAGAATTTTTTGACGATACATGCGGATGACACCAAGCATAAATGCCAGAGTCAGCGTCAAGACAATCCCTTGGGGCACAGTGGAAGTAACGATAGAAACCACAGCTTTAAGCAGTTGCACCTCAGACATATTTATAAACAAATAATTAATCGAAAATAACAGCACTATAGTGATAACAGCCAATATAGTCAGGGTTTTTACCAGGCTATTGATCTGTACCTGCAAAGGAGATAAATAATTGATGTATTTACGAGCCGAAGCGGTGATCTTGTTGACGAAGCTGTCTGAACCAACTTTTTCGGCAATATACACGCCCTGTCCAGCCACTACATAAGATCCAGAAAACACCTCTTCGCCGGCTTCTTTTTTTAGATAATCTGACTCACCAGTGAGGATAGATTCATCAATCAGAAGACTGTTTGAATTGAGTAATTTGCCGTCCACAAATAAATTACTGCCTGAGCTGATTTGTAGATACTCGCCCTCGACGATGTCTTCCGGGAATATTTCCTGAACTTTGCCAGCGCGGATTACTTTCACTGGAACGCGATTGATTACTGTAATTCTTTGCAGAGATCTTCTAGCTTGGAGTTCCTGCACTATGCTGATCAAATTATTCAGAATGATCACGCCGCTAATCATAATAGCGTCCTGGCCTTGACCGTAAAGTAGCAAAAACATTACGGCGATAAAGATAATAAAGTTGGGCAAATCGATCAGATTTGAGAGCAAAATAGTCAGAATTGAGCGTTGACTATTGTCTTTAAAGCGATTAACTTTATTGGCAGCAATTTTGGCGTCCACTTCTGCAGCTGTAAGTCCCTTAATCTCCATATTGCATGATTCTAACATTTTCATAGGAACCTTTTTAACTGCTTATGAATTATGACTTGCAGCAATCAGATTAGAAACTTCTGCAGAAACTGTAAAAGGAATGTTTTCGAAGGGGAGGTTAACTCCGTAATCTGCCAATAGAGAAGGTAATAACTCTATACTCAATAAAGTGCCGGTGAATTTTCTAGCAATCAGCCCTATTGCAGGAGTTGAGAGGCTCGTGTATTTGGTTAAACACTCTGGGTTAAATGGCCTAGCATTAAGAACTCTATCAACTGCTAAATAGCTTTCCTGAGGATAGGGTTTATGTACGACAAAAACAGCTGGTAAACCTGATACGTAAGCAATTCCAGTTAGCGGTGTACCAATCCCAGATTTTAGAATTGCAAAGCCGTAACCCTGTATCCAAGGAGTATAAGCTCTATCCCACGGATCGGGTATATATAAGTGCTCGGTGTCAGAACCTGGAATTACCTCGATTTTCATTAGCTTTGTCCCGGGATCATCAGGTTCGAATTTCTTAGCAAGTATCGCAATCATCAATAAATCTAAAGTTGTGCCACAAAGCAGGTTCTGAGATTCTAGAAATCTGTTGTTCAACTCAGCAAGAAATTCAGTAGATCGGACTGGATATTCAGGAGGCAAATAAAGCTTGCGCGGAAATAACGTGTCTATGACTACCATTGCATACTGGATATATCTCTCCTTGTTCATTTGATGAGAAATATACCACACAAGCAGCCTATATTCAAGTCTTTATAGCCAGTATTAATCTCAGATAACTGCCCAGTTGCCACCACTGTCTGCTTACCAATCTGAGGATTATTAGGATGACAATTCACAAATTTAAACGTGTAATACAGCTGGTTATCGCAAATTGGCATCAGTTCCAGCACGCCACCAGGAACATGCATGGCTAGGCGAGGCTGCTCGCGGTACCACCTTGTTTTTAGATTTTCCTGCGAAAATCCCTCATTAGTGCTCCATTTCGGACACACTTTGCTGTATTTCACGATTGGGTTCCGTCGTATTTAGGCTCTAGCAATTGCTTGAAGAGCTTTGTACGCTGCTCGTCTATTGAGATAGACTTAAACTCATTTAGAATTTAATTTACTGAACATATGTCAGTAATTCTCGAGCCCACACTTACATCTCAATGGATACTATTCTTAAGAGTAAGAGAAGTATATGCTCTCGAGAGGACTTGAACCCCTATCGGCTCGTTAGGAATGAGCTGTTCTATCCCGTTGAACTACGAGGGCACTGATGAACAAAATGATTGCCAAACTAGTATAGACTTTGCAATCGATTGTTAGATGATCTCTGCACGTACCTTGTCCCACTGAGGATCGTAAAGGATCTCGTCAATGGCAAGATTGTACTTAGCAACTTCACTTTCGCTGAACCAAACTTTCAGCTCTCTTTCAGCCTCGCTGACGCTTTCGGAAGCATGCGCTAGATTGCGCACTGTGCGGTCGTAAGTGTTGGCCAAGTTGATAGATTCGATAGTGAAATCTCCGCGGATGGTACCGATATCAGCCTTAGAAGGGTCTGTACTGCCCATTAATTTACGGACATGCTCCACTGCGTGTGCTCCTTGTAATACCATTGCTACCACTGGACCTGTGGAAAGATAATTCGCTAGGCTATTTTGCACTGATCGGCCTGCCTCTTGTAATGATGCAAAAGGAAATGTCTCGCCCTTGGCTGTAAAAGCAGCTTGCACGTAGCCGCCGACTTTGTCTCTCCAGGTGTCGTCAAAAGATGAATAATGCTCGGCTGCCTGTTTCTTAGTAGGCTGTATCAATTTAAGGGCCGCTAATTTCAATCCCTTGCGCTCAAATCTGCCAATAATCTCGCCGACTAGTCCCCTTTGCACTCCATCTGGTTTAACTATGAATAGTGTACGTTCTTCGCTGAAGTGAGGTTTGTTAGACATAAATAAAAATGCTTAATTAATTTAATTCTTTGGGGTAATTTTAACAGATATGCCCACACTAAAACAGCTGTATCTTTGCTATTTAGCCAGTTTAGGTCATAATTGACAGAATTAAAGAGGCAATTAGTAGAATGATTGCGATGACCAAATTAATTAGATTGAGCAATCTTAGAGAAGTACCAGTGACAGTGGTGATCTGTTTGTGCATATTTTCAGACCTGCGCCATGCTATGAGAGTGATCCCAAAGTAGACCACCATGCCCGTGATTAACAGTGCCCGCATGGAGATTGCTAGGATTTGATCTATCTGAGTTTGATTAATCATGGTTCTGGATTTTTAGCGATCCTTGCAAGGTCAACTAAAATATTGCGTAGCCAAGTGGGCCTGGGAATCTGTTTTACAATAAATTTAATCTTCTCACCGGCGGTTTGTATTTGCAAATCACCATAATCAAAGAAAGATGGAATCACTCCAATTACTGACTCACTAACGTCTTGAATTGCAGTCAATTCGGCCTCTGCCACTGTGAATGAAGACAATGGCTTGAAATCAAAGTCTAGAATCCGGCGATTGGTAACGATAAATACGTTAAAAAACCAGTCATTAATATTAATTACCATGTAAGTGAAGGTAAATGCATAATACGCCAGCAAGATTAACACGCTGAACCTGCCTTGGATAATTGGGCTCAGGTTAATATTAAAATTATTTAAAATAATAATTAAAATTATTGGGGAAATTATTAAAATTCCAA
>CAZXFQ010000017.1:17953-23663 GCA_964640685.1 uncultured Candidatus Saccharibacteria bacterium | reverse complement strand
GCTACTGCCAGAGCGATGAAAGGATATAAATAGAGACTATACCAACTCAGTTTAGTCTGCATGACAGCAAGCCCCAGCATCAATAAGCCAATCAAGACTAATGGCAGGTTAATTGTTAGCTTGCGAGTAAGCAGAAATTGTCCAACCAGGCAAATTAGTAAGGGGATCAAACTACCTGAAAATAGAGGCGTTAGCAGAATCTGGACGTAAAATAGCAGGGGTTCCGAATGGCCTTCTAATGTAGAAAAGCCCCGTGCCAGCTGATGATAGCCGAAATAACTATTAAAGAAGTCGCCCCCAAAGTGCACCAACATATAGACATGCCAAGGCAAGATAATCAGCGCTGCAGGTAATAGTAAATAGGCTAATTTTGCCGTAAGTTGTTTAACAGATTCCTGTCGACGCAGGAATTTCACTACAAAGCCTGCAATTACTATAATAATAGGCAGTAAACCGAAAAGACCTTTAAACATAAAGCCTAATCCACTCACTACGCTGATTCCAATTAAAAGCAGCATCAAGCGACGTTCTAACTTGTTGCGCGATCTATACTGTTGATCATGCGCCCTATTACTCAGCGCGTCGTAAAGTATATATCCACTTAGAATCATTAATAATTGCAAAGTATCGCTATCAAGCGAGCGTAGATTGTGCGAAGCGAAAATGCCCTGAGGATTCATCAGCCAGAGTGCAGGAGCACTTAGCAAAACCCCCACGCCTAATAGTGCTGCTTTCTGGCCGTATTTGTGTCTGCAAAATAGATAGATTAGTAGGACCAAGATTAAGGCAGGCACTATCGTCAATAACCGTAGAGTTAAGACTGGGTCAAGGTTCAAGACCTGGCTAAACTTGTACGCTGCAATCCCTGCATAATAGTATAGCGGTGGTTTTTCCCAAAAGTAACCATTATTTAAGCGCAGATTCCACCAATCATCAACTGCGGCGCTGTGACTAATCACGTCGAGATTAGTCTGCTCATCCCATCTTTGCAGAGGCTGTTCATGTAGTTTGAACAGCAATAAGAAGCTGCTTAACAGGGTCAACCCGACGAGAATTAATACTTTGAACTTAGTTGTACTTAATAAATCCATAAGGGGTAATTAGCTTTATCGCACTACCACAGCAGCGCGTCCGAAAGTATTCCACAAGGCGTTAAACTGGCTTAAGTTATAAGTTTCCTTACTTCCACTACCAGGATTATTCATGTAGATTTTGCTGGGCGACTCTGGTGTGCCTGTGAAACCAACTACTACATAAGAATGCATACCCTTGACTGTGTAGACATTGCCGCTCCCAGGTAGATTCCAAGTGGTATTGGCTCCTGATCCGCTGAAGCCATTGTGTGCCCATATAATCACTGGATTGCCTGCTTCGATTTCTTTCAACAATTCAGTGGTATTCCAACCAGTTTTGGCTTGAGCAGGGCGGTAATTATTTATTAAACTCGCAATTGGTCCCCAATGTACTCCGTAGCCCTTGCTGCCGCCGTATAGATCGCCGACGTAACTATTATTTGGATTGCCCCAAGTATTTGTAGTTTCGTTATAGCCACTGCTGTCTTTGGAGATCGAGCCAAACAAGGAGTTTACTGAGACTGTCTTGCCTTTGTATGCCAGAGCCATACTAGCGGCAGTGAGATTGCAGGCATAACGGTATGGCTGGGTATAACTTGGAACATTGAGCATGACTTGCTCAGGTCTGCTAGTAAAGCTGAAATTATAGTCAGCGCGTTGATCAATCCCAGCGATGGTTTTTACGCCCTGTCCGATTTTGACAGAGTACTTAGTATTGCCAGTGAGATTATTGTCAGGATTATAGATCATGGTGGTAGCGTCCCAGCTGAATTTGCCCGTAATATTTGGAGTGATCAAGAAACGCCCTTGGGCATCGGATTTATTGACTTCTTGGTTGAATTTCACGCGAATGTCACTGCCCAAACTAACGCTGGCGCTGCCATTGCCAGGCACTGTAGATTCTATTTTGACTGCGCCGATAGTACTAAACTGATGTACAATCTCAGCCTCAATTGCTCCGCCATCCGCTGCTTTAGCACCGCTGAGAATCTTGACTGTATAGGCAGTCTCCCTGGCAAATTCAGTCTTGGGTTTGATCAGCAATACATCTGCACTTTCCCAAGTAGTGGCGAATTCTAGTGCGGGCTCGATTACCAGCTTTTCTAAAACACTATTTGGCTGCATGGCCTTATCAAATGTGAATTTTACAGTGCTATCGACTTTCACTTTATCCCCAGTAGGTTCTGAGGCTCTCAGGGCTGGTGCATTCACAGTGCGGAATTTTAATGCCGACAAAGGCTCTGGATCGATTGTAGTGACTGTCTCCCCTGTAGCTAGATTAATCGTGCGCAACACTCTCTGAACATTGATAACATAGTCAGTATTTTGTGCCAACAGTTTAGTAAATTTAAGCTGAAACTGTTTAGTCTGCTCGCGCACTAAGCTGAATTCTACTGCAGGCGTGGCGGTCACCTGCCAATCTACAAATTCACCATCAGGATTATCCAAAGTGAAGATCACAGGCTCTGTCGTGCCCACACCAGGAGCATCTGAAACGGGGGTGGTACTGATAATATTGGGAATTGGTGCTGAAAAGACTTCATTAGTTTTGTCCCATTCTGGCGTAGTGGGCAAAATACTATTGATATGGGCAATATTGATGATCACTATCTGCCCAGGCATGAATGACTCTTTGGGCTCAAACACTATGCGTCTTGGCAAAAACGAAATACCTTGATCCTCATAACGCCAGCTGCCTTCGACCTCAGGCTTAATCTCAGGTACTACTAGATCTTGGCGGAAAGGCCGATCAAACTGAATCTGAAAGGTTTGTCTTTGATTTGCCCAGACTTCATTGACCTTGGGCGTGTCATAATTTATCCCCAAGGGATGCATAAACATGTCATAACTGAGATAAGCGATAATGGCAATGCAGATTACTTCAATGCCACCTAAGCCAATCCGGCGCAGTTTGAAAATATTCTTGAGAATGAAGTGAACAATTGTCAGTAATTTGCCGCGGTTGAGTAGTAAGTGATTGCAGCGTATGCGCAAGTTTTGGCGAAAGCGTCTATACAAATGTTTCTTGATGCGACTGCTAATGAAAATAAAATTAATCACCAAAAAAATACCAATGGTAATTGACCAAATCCAGAAAGCAGTTTCGAAGGCGACTCCGCGACTCAATAGCATCAGAAAGCCACTTAAATACTACTTAATCATAGCTTAAAGTTGGCAAGAATGGTTTTATAGAGCTGGGCATATTCCCAGGCGGGCTTATCCCAAGTAAATGTCTGAGACATAACTTTTTTGACTAGGCCAGGCCAGTCAGTGCTTTTGTGTAGTTTAATAGCACGATCCAGCGAATTTAGGATCTCAGTTTGCTCCATTTCCAAAAATAAAAATCCAGTTCCAGTCTTAGTATAGTCGCTGTAGTCAAAAATCGTGTCTGCCAAGCCTCCAGTTTTACGGGCAATTGGCACCACTCCAAAGCGCATTGCCTTCATATGCGATGTCCCACATGGCTCGTAGCGCGAAGGTAGAAGAATCATGTCAGCTGAAGCAATAGCCTGCAATTCCAAAGCCTCGTCAATATGGTCAATATAGCGGAAATGTGAATTACTCTGGGGCTTGAAATGCCTTAATTTATGCACATATTCTCCAATCCCCTCACCGATGATGATCAAAATCAGCTGCCTTTGACAGATAGCCTCTAGCGAATCTGCAATTAGATCGAAGCCCTTTTGATACGTAATGCGCTGGGTCATGATCACTAATGGTAAGTTTGCATGTACTGGTGAAATCTTTAGATTGCGCAAAAATGTCTTTTTGTTCAGCCTTTTCTGCTTAGGCCAAGTAGCGCTGTTGTATTTATGCCACACATATTTCGAAGTCTCAGCGTCAAAATACTTGTGATCGATACCATTGATAATTCCCTTGATAGGGGCTTTTTGCTGAAGTAGTTTATGCAGACCCTCGCCGTAATCCCTAGTGGTAATCTCACTAGCATAGCCATTGCTGACTGTACTGATCTCATCTGCAAATCTGATTCCACGTTTGAGAAAGTTAATCTTTTGCCAGCTGCTGTCATCGTCGAAATTTGGGAATCCGTTCAGCGGGTTGATCTTATCATTAAACGTGAAGCGATTATTGTTGATGAAACTCGAGCCCTGGAAAGCCAGGTTATGAATGGTCAGTAATGTTTTAGGAGCCTGCTTGGGCAAGAAAGGATTGGAAAAACGTAGAATCTGTGGCATCAGGGCCATCATCCAGTCGTGACAGTGGAATAGATCAATCTCCAGGTCCAAATGCTTAATCAGTTCAATCGCAGCCAAGCAAAAGAAATAGAAGTGCTTGGGGGTATCTTGATGAGAGTAGTAGTTGCGGCTATAACGTCCAAAGAATTTGTAATGATCAATAAAATAAAACACTACCTCTCCAGCCTCACTTACTTTGAGGGTATCTGTGTGTACTGAAAAAGTCAGAGTGCTGGTGCTATCTATGCGCACAGATAAATCTTTGATCAATAATTTCCGATTGCGCAGTTTCTGGCGAACTCGCCCGTAAAGTGGTGTGAATACAACCATTTTGTGACCAAGCTTAGCCAGGTTTTTGGGTAAATCTAAGGCTACGTGTGCAAGGCCCCCAGTTTTTGAGAAGGGGAATACCTCCGCTGCGAAATGAGCGACACTGTATGCAGATTTTTTTGCACGCTTACTCATAAGTTGTGAATGAGTTTAACAGCTTCATTATACAGTAATTTGCAACTGATAACGGTTAAGGTAGAATCAAGCATGGGATACTATTTACTGGAATTGGCTTGGGAGGTTGGATTGGTGAAAGGTGGTACATATACTTATTTGTGGGGCAAATCTAAAGCCTTGAGTGTTCATAGACAAGGTCGCCATATGTTGATAGGGCCATATTTCGCTGAAAGCTATGGGACTGAGATTACTCCTATTGATCCGCCTGCAGAATTCGCCAGGCTCACTGAAATTGCTACTGAACTTAATCTAAAGATTTACTTTGGGACTTGGGCTAAGGCCGGCAACGTGCTTTGTCTTTTAGTGGATTATTCCAACTTGCAGGAGTTATTGCTAATGCAGCAAAGTATTAGCCAAGATTTGGCTGAACACTATGGGGTTAAAAATGAATATACAAACGTGCCATTGAATTGGGAGAAACTGAATAGCAATCTTGTGCTATGGACTTATTATGTCGGTAAACTATTGGAGAGAGCACTGAGTGCAGGACAATGGAGTGCCGAACAGTTGCTAATTGACGCGCATTACCCTTATGGGGTGGCGCTGTTATTGTTGCAGAATTTGCCTGCGGAGATTCGAGCTCGGATTGCCACGGTACGCACATTACATGCTACGCATTTGGGCTACCTGAGCACCGTCACTAGTGCGCAAAAGTGGCAGAGTTATTTGCGCAATCCAAACTTTACGACTTTGGCTGAGTATTTCAATAGTGACGAATTTACAATTGAAGCAGCGGAAATCCGCCAAGCTGATTATGTGAACGCAGTGAGCGCGGCCACATACGCTGAGGTAGATAGATTTTACTACCGCAAGCCAGAATTCTTGATGCCGCATGGCTTTGATAAAGCGACTTTTGATGAAGTGCTGAAACAGCCAAAACCACAGCCGGACAACGATAGCCTTATGGCCAACGCTCTTTTGACTACGGAAGAT
>CAZXFQ010000017.1:0-17943 GCA_964640685.1 uncultured Candidatus Saccharibacteria bacterium | reverse complement strand
TTTGTCCAAAAAAGTGATTCATTTTTTCTCGGCCGGTCGCGACGCAGAATTCATTAAAGGCTATGAGTTAATTATTGCAGCGTTAGGCGAACTGGACAAACACTTACAGCAACCAGAATTTGCCAACCTCGTGGTGGTGCAGAATTTCTATATCTTGGTGTATAGACAGGAGGACATTGAAAGATTTAAACAGAAATTGGAGCAGGGAGTACAGCCGTTAAATTTTATCAATTACTATTGTCAGCAAGCGGGACTATTTAATAGCCAATCGAATAAGGTCAAAATCAATCTGGTTCCGCGATTTGGGCATCAGGCTCAGAATTTGGAATATTTCCAGACAATTAGACAATCACAATTGGCATTATTCCCCTCACTCTATGAACCATGGGGCTACACGCCGGTTGAAGCGAGCGCTGTAGGGGTGCCCACTGTGACCACAAACGCAGGCGGTTTTGGCCAGTATTTGCTCGAGACTAATAAACCTGAAGATCTACGTGGCATCAAAGTCTTGAATCTACAGCAATCCAAAACAGCAGTGATCACTGCACTGGCAGAGCATATGCTCATGGTGGTGAGCGCAGATACCGAAGCGCTTGCAGATTTGGGCAAGAACGCTCGCGAGCTAGTCTCAAAGACGGATTGGGGCAAAATGATTGGCAATTACCTGCAAAATTACGAACAAGCTGCGAGGCAGCAGGCTAAATGATCAATCTAGCAACTCTTCCAGAACTTGGGAGTATTCGCTAACCATTCTGTGCACGCTGAAGCGCTCTTCTGCTGCTTGGCGACAAGCTTGGCGCTCAATCTGACCAATCTCAGTTATTTTTACTGCCATTTGTTCTACATTGTCCACGATGAATCCAGTCTTGCCATTTTCGATGACCTCTGGCACAGAACCCCTGCCAAAGCCGATCACTGGCGTGCCTGAGGCTAGAGATTCGATCATTACCAAGCCAAAAGGCTCTTCCCAACTGATTGGAAATAATGTGGCACTGGCATTGGCATAGAGTTCTACTTTTTGCTCCACGCCCACTTCACCTAAATATTCGATCAAGGGATCATTTAGTAAAGGCTGAACTTGTTCTTGGAAGAATTGCTGATATTTGTCTTCTACTTTGGCGCCGATTTTCAGTTTTTTGCCGGCCAATCTCGCTGCTTGGATAGCCTGCACAATCCCTTTCTCAGGTGTAATTCTGCCGATAAATAAAACGTAATCTTCCGGGGTGGGGTTAAACTTGAACTGAGCCAAATCGATACCATGGTAAATGGTACGCTTGAAATTCAAAAATTCTACGCCCCGACGCTGAGCATTGGAAATACTGATAAAGTTTTTGCCCCAGAGCTGTTTGTGATATTCATAGAATCCCATATTGCCGCGATGTTCAGCGTCAAACAAGGGACCGCTAGCGCTTGGCGCAAAATGCAGAGTGATCAACGGAGTGGTTTTCACCACCTCCAAAAAATTAAATTCCTGGCCGTCAATCTGGCAATTCAAAGCAATCGGATCGTAATGCCAGTGAATCACATCAAATTCTGCCTGACGTTTATATACTTCTAAAAATTGTAATAATTCAGCGCGGCGATAGGGATTCACCGGATCATCCACTTTTTCTACAGGAATCCCAGCTAATTCAACATTTGGATGGCTAATCTTTGACTCAGCATCTGCAAATACTGTCACTTTATGACCATTATCAGCAAAATGCTTGCTCAAATCGTACACTAGCGAATGCACAGCGCCATATTTGATTGGCGGCACTTGGTAATCTATTGTAGGCACTTCAGCTATTCTGAGAGTTCTCATAGTTCTTTAACAATATTTTACAGTATTCATACAATAATAATACAAGAAATACTTAAGCATGCCTTATTATATTCACATGCGTATAGCATTAGTGGCCAATGTTGCTTATACAGTGCCCCCGCTTAAATATGGAGGCACTGAAAGACTGATATACTTTATTGCTAAAGGCCTACATGAAGAGGGGCATGACGTGACTGTATTTGCTAGCGCTGATTCACATGTGCCGTGTAAGCTAGTGGCCCTAGTGCCTGAACATATCCCCTTTGTGGAAGATGAAGCTGAATCTAGGCGGGTGTTAAAGCTACATGAAGCAGCGCGGGCCAAAGCCATAACATTACTCAATGATTCTCGTGATCAATTCGACATAGTACACACTTTTGCTGATCCCTTTTCTGAGTTAGAGTTGCCCGTCTTAGTGACAGAAGACCGCGTGCCAGTCTTGAGAGAGATGGGACACTTAGCCAGAGACTTTCACTCCAGGCCGTTTGTGACTGTTTCGGCCAATTTAGCAGAAGTGTATCCACGTGAATCTTGGCTGGGAGTGGTATACAACGGCCTCGATCCCGAGGATTTTCCCATCGTGAAGCAACCGCTAAGTGAGTATTTCTGCTTTCTTGGGCGCATGGATAGGGACAAAAATCCACATACAGCGATAGAATTAGCAATTGCTTTGGGGATGCCAATTAAAATAGGGGCTAAGGTCGATGCAAATGGCAAGCACTATTTTGAGGAAGTCTGCAAGACTTTATTGGATAACCCTTTAGTGGAATTCCTAGGCGAGGTTGATCAAGTCCAAAAAGCTGAACTTGTTGGCAACGCGGTGTTAAATCTACATCCAGTAAATTTCCGCGAACCCTTTGGTTACACAATTATTGAAGCTGGATTCTGTGGCACACCTACTATGGCAAATAGTCGCGGCTCTATGCCAGAATTAATTACTGACGGGCAAACAGGCTTCTTGGAAGAGGATTTTCTCGCAGGTTTCTATCGAGCAAGTGATTGGCGTTCTTTAGATAGAACTAAAGTGGCCGAATACTTCCGTGCAAAGTTCACGCATAAGATAATGGCGCAGGAATATCTTAGGAAGTATGAACTAGCATTGGAATATTACCAGAAAAATCACTTATAATCCTGCCAATGTCTTTCCCAAATCAGATAGACCAAGTCACTATAGCGCTTCTCGAACTCTAAGCGTTGTAATTGGGTCACGCGTCTGAAAGTGCGGACGGTATTGATGATTACATTCAGGCCTTTGACCACTTCGGAAGGGCTATAGCCTAAATCGCGGCCATCGACCCACCACCATGTACAACTGGAGAGGGCCTTGTCATAGCCTTCTCTCACGTATTGCATATGTTCATCTTGGGGGTATTGTTTGATCAAGTCGCCAATATCTATCACTAAGTCCCAAAGTTCTTTATGGATAGGGTCCCCAGGTGTAAGCCAATTGTGGAAAACGCTACCGCTGGCTTCCTCTGCTTCAGTGGTGCGCCAGCTAGTATTTTTCGGACTGGTCTCAATGATATCGGCTTGGTCAGCAGCCAACTGCTGAAAATATTCTCCCGCGGTTAAATAATTCACTCTATCTAATTGGGCCAATTTGTCCCAATTCTGAGATCCTTTGTCGTAGCTAGGAATTGTACGTTTGTAGATTTCACCGTCTGATACTGTCAATAAATATTGCTCGGCAAAGCTGGAAACATGCAGGTAAGTTTCTTCGGTAGGTAATTGTCTGCGAATAAAAAACTTTAGTTTGCTGTTTTGTAATTGATATTGGTTTGTCCAGTCCAATTTTTCTAAATCTCTAAAAGCTACTTCGTCAATCACAATCCAGGCGAACCCTGCTGCCTCGACCGCGCGCGCTGCTGCCTCAGAATAGGCCACCTCCGGCAGGAAAAACCCACGGCCACCGTGCTTGGCTTCTGCTGAGCGCCATTGATCCTTGAAATAGTGTTGGTTGTATTCTTCGTTAAGCTTGATCTGTCTGTGCATCTCAGTTTCAGGGATCAAAGGCATGATGGGGTGATACATAGCGCTGCCCACCAGTTCGATTTGCCCTTTGTCCACTAGTCGTCTGATCCAATCAATTAATTCAATCTTGCCCTCGCGCACTAGGTGTTCGGTGAGCGAGCCAGTCACATTTAAAGTGATTTTAATCTGAGGATTGGCATCTAAAGTCTGGAGCGTGTATACATACGAATTCTCATACAATTGCATCAACATCTCACGTTCTTGCCAAGGGGGCTGGTAAATGTGCAAAAAGTTCACCCAGTTATGTTGCATGGATTTATTGGTAATAATTTATTATAGCAGGGTTGAGGGGCTAGATTTACGCTTGTGCAATTGGCAGTTCGTTAGCTCGTCTTGCTTCTACAATCGTCTGCGCTGCATTTACCTGGGTTGCCATTTGGCCTGAGGTTAAACTTACAAAAGTAGCCAGCTCCGCGATCTCTGGGATAGGGTCAAACACCCAGCCGAATCTATGAAAGCTGGGATCAGAGTTTTTCAGCTGCCTGCAGAATTTTTCTGCTTGCTGGTGTGAGTGCTCTAGCATTTTACCCAGTCCAACTCGATCAGTGATATCAAATCTGCTTTCAATTAAGGTATAGGGATCGACCTGCTCGCCATAGCTCAGTCCAAAGTCAACACATCGTTTGCTGCTAATGCAGTTTGCTAATAGCATAGCTTGAGCAGTAAGCCTCCAAGGGGTTAGTGGCGATCTCAATGGGTTAGCTTGAAATTCTAGTACGTTTTTTACAAAAGTACACATTCTGCCCCTAAATAAATCTAAATCAGCCGCTTCGCCATCTAACGCTAATGTATCCAATCCTCCAACTACTAGAGCAAGACTCAATTCTTCATCACTGAACAAGTCTGTCATTAAATCAAGCGCGCCAGCAACTACACCTAGGACATTTATTCTCCATAAGTTATCAAGTCCACCAGGAGTATTACGACAGTTCTGTCCATCGAGCATAGATCCTGGTTGATCAGCTGTAAAGTTTCTAGTAGAAATAATTTCAACCAATTCAGGCGACATGATATATATGGTGGATATAGATCGAGTATTATAGTACAGATAGTGTATATTACCGAGATATCTGTAAGTATATATCTTTTAAGAGTCACGTGTTAACTTGCAGAGTATGTTAAAATTGCAACTAGGAAAGTGTTGATACTTAAGATCTGGTAGCTCAATGGATAGAGCAACTGCCTTCTAAGCAGTAGGTTACTGGTTCGAGTCCAGTCCAGGTCATTTTGTGCTATTAACTTTCTGCTAAGATGTGGTATGACAGAGACTTGTAATATAGACCGTGAAGAGATTCGATTTAGGCTGATAATGGGCTTGCTTGCTCTATCTGTGGCAATTATCCTGGGTTTGCCATTGCGTATAGACTGGCTGGCCATCCCCCTATTTTATATTGGGGCATTTAGCGTCATCGAAGCCCGGGAGAAATATTGCTCAGCAGTAGGCTTTTGGGCAATACTACGCAGACCTGCACTGCTCAAGACTCAATGGCGTCTGATTGCAGGGCAGGCATTCAAATCTCTAATCGTGACAATTTTATTCGCACTGGCGCTCCAGCTGGTATAATTATCCTGCACAAACTGCTAGCAAGCTTAAGTGGTGGACGTAGCTCAATGGTGGAGCATCGGTTTGTGGTACCGAGGGTTGAGGGTTCGAGCCCCTTCGTCCACCCCAAATATGACCCTCAGCGATTTTCCGTAGTGTATAGAATGATTTATTGTAGTTGTAGTCTAGGTTTCCACCATTCCATATTGCGTTCGAAAGTACTATTTTATAAGTAGCTTTCTTTCTTCGTCTTCCGAACGCACAAATAACTCACCTCTGTACCTTACTAGCTCAATGATAAGAACAGCAGTCAAATAAAAGTCTTGATCTACTTCTTCTATTCTGTTCAAGTGAGAAGAGTTGCCATGCTTGTTGCACAGCATCTTGGATAAAATCTTTCACCGATTATTTCCAGCAGTAGTTTGTAGATTTGATTGACTCATACATATGTTTATTTGGGATTAACCAAAATAAATTTGATAGTGGCTTCAATTAGCGCATCTGTAAAATCGCCCACTTCCAATTTTGAGATAATCTTTTTTTTAATATCACCAGCAAAATATTAAATTCATCACCAGTCTTAATCATTTCAATTAGTTGCTCTTTATTTGCCATTCGTTTTTCAAAATATAATAAGTCGCTGGCCTTTACTTCATTTAGCTTATCAAAGCAGCTTGCTCTTCGCCTCCTGGAAAGAGACTTTGATTATCTCTTTGAGAACCTCTATATTTACGTCGCTTAGTCTTTTAATATATAAACAACCTTTGCTGGTCGTATTTTTGCCTAATTTTTTGAGCAACTCATCTAAATTTTCCCAACCTGGCATCACATAGAGAGTTAGGGTTTGTTTTCTGGGAGAAAAACCTACAAGCAGCCAATCCCCATGCTGGCTGCTTATTTCTGACTTATAATGATACTGCCCGAAACCTACAATGCTGGTTCCCCACATCTTTGCTTCTTCTTTAGTGATTTCTGTAAATATATCTAATAATTCAAAGGAATCTTTTCTCTTCTGTGCATCTTCAACACTATTTATGAAATCTTTTACACTGGCAGCATTTACTTTTGTTTTTAACTCAGGCATCTAAATAAATGTAATATTATTGTTTGATTTTATAACAAAGCCAAGAGAATATAAACTTTCTATTATGATCTGAAGAAAAATCATCCCTTGATTCTTTGAGGTACAGCCCATAGGTCTGTGACTGAAAGGAGCAAAAGAGCTACTCACAGAGCCACTTTGCCAGGTCCTGTTTGACGGGAGTTCTTTGCAGGTATAGTATGTAAGTACAGGTCTAGGAAGTGAAGAACACGGACGGTCAAAGTTTATATATTATCCAGCAGCGATTAATTTAATTTATTATTAAAATTAATATGTACAGGAAAAAAGAAATTATCGACAAACTAATCCAGGAAGACAGCGACCAAAGGCGATCCAAATTTATAACTTTTGCAGAAGCAAATAGTGCCCAAAATGAAATTCAAATAAATAATTTGCAAAAGGAATTTGATTTAACTGACGAGCAATTGGCACTGCTTCAAGAATTCTCCACAAATCCTAGGAAACATAAGACTATTGGAATCCATGCCCATGAGGGCAAGGTCGAGCACATAACCTCCCTGCCGTTTGAGTATGAGGCTGATTTTGACTACCGTAGATATTTTGTACTTCCTTACTTCGACTATAGGGTTGAATTCTTTAAAAACTTGTACTTGCTGGTATTCGCTAAGAATTCGGTCAAATTGTTTGAAGTAGATTATGGTCAGTTGCAGGAAGTGGATAACGAAGTTGAAAAGATAGCTTTCATGACAATTGAGAATCAAACTAACCTAGCGCATGGTGGAGACAATACATTAGTCCATGCGCAAACAGCTCAAGGTGAAACAAATCTTGCTGCATTTTTGAGAGAGCATAATGCGAGGATATTAATTGCCTCAACTGCAGAAAATATGGCTTTGCTAAGTGCTGATCTGGGCGCAGAACTGCTTGCGGACTTTCATTTGGCAGGTAACTTTGAAGATAGTACAGATAGTGAAATATTGGAGTTACTACATGCAGAGCTCGAGAGCCATATTGCGAAAATTCTAAAGAGTAGTTATGACAAGATCGATTTATCAATAAGTAATGAGACGCAGGCAAAACCTTTTATAGAGATAGTCGCAATTGCGAACGAGGGCAGAGTCGCAGATATGTACGTGGGCAAACTAGGGATGCACGATGCGAACTATGAGAATCCAATTGCGCCATTAGGAGTTAACTACATCGCTTCAATAGTTTTGAAACTTGGAGGGAATGTCCACTATTTCCCAGAACTAGATTTTGAGTTAAATGATAATAATATTGCTTTTAGACTAAGGTACTAATAATACAATGCAATTGCAAACCTAGCCGGTACGCTCAACTCCATTCTCAAGATATTGTAGTATCTAGGAAGGGAATTATAGGCCACATAAAACCTGGAAGTGCATCAGAGAAGTTAGCGCTCTTGCCAAACGAATAATTTCTAGTGGCTAGTCATTTTGGCAATGTAGTGAAAGTGACTCTGGTACAACTCCGATTTAACTAGTAACATAACCACTACTATAATTCTGGTTGTGCTAGTCGCTTCAATTGCTGTCGTAATGTTATTTCCCAAGATGAAACTGGAGTACCAACCAACTGAACAGTTCCAAACCAACTGAAATCAATACTAATACTAATTCTATAAATGTATTCATTGGGAAACGCGGATTCTTTAGAACGTCCGTAGTAGATAGTTCAAATACCAATCGAATCTTACTAGGAGCATTTTGAGATTTTAACAAGTGAGGTAAATGCTTATGTACATGATATTGCAATTGACCCTACAAACCCAGCTGTTATTTGTTATTGGTTATGGAAAAAGGTGGACGGTATTAGTTAATCCAAAGATAGTTTGACATAATTATGTATTAGTGTAATAATACACTAATGAACCAACCTTGGAGAAACTCCAAAACTAAACAACTTTCTAAAGCATTCTTGCTACCAAAGATTACTAAAGAGGCAGCTGCTTTTTGCCGAGACTTAATGACCGAAGCTGAAATTAATGAATTCTCAGGGAGGTTCGCTGTTGCCGTAGAATTAAACGCGGGAAAGCGTCAAAGACAAGTCTCACAGGAAACTGAAGTTAGCATTGCTACTGTATCTAAAGCAAACCATCAGGGCCCTCATCAACGAGGGTAATATTCAACATTTAGTTAGATAATCCCTCCATCTGGAGGGACTTTTTTTTATTTTTTACAAAATTACAATGGCAAACTTGATACACGAAATTCTTACAAAGCCTGGGTTGGAACAAGAAGCTGAACGACGACTCGGTAACTTACCGGAAAATATTATTGCTGCAGAGAGAATTTATCTTGGACCAAAAACAAATGTATTTATTAATGACGAGCCAAGAATAGACTCATTCGATTTTTTGATGAGATTGCTTCCAAAAAATATGCCATACGTTCCTTTGTTAGGTGAGCCTCGACGTGGCCTGGAAATCTGGGATGCTCCCTATCTTACTGAGAGATTGGTAGATGTGCTCCTTACCCTTGAGGATATTGGGGATAGAGTAATAGTACCTATGAGTGGGTGCGGTGTGACCACGGCGATAAATCTGGCTAGGGAATTAAATAAGCGTGGAGTCAATTTGCAAATAAAACCTTTGGAGGAAGTGGGCTCTCAGCCAGTCGTGGTTGTGGATGATATAGCTAAAACTACCAATACTATGTCCAGATTTCTCCCCAAGGGTATATTAGAAAATGAAGGTACTGTTTATGCTGTGTCGGCTATGGCAGGTTTAACAGAGGAAGATTATCGCCTAGATCCTATCTATGACTCTCTAAGATACCTAACAAAGAGAGGCCAAAGGATTTTTACTGGGGTTGCATATGCTGGTTCAGGAACAAGTAACCTGGGATTGCCTGTAAATAGTATTAGTACTTTGTTAGGGAACGATAATAAAGCAGCTGTAGTTCTTGCAGCATTGGCTAAAAGATATTTTGGTATGAGGATATATAATGCTTTAAATTTAGAGCCTTAAATCACCATGATTAATTAGTTAATTTAATTACTTAGTAAATATGAAAAACAAGAAATACCAGATAGCAATAATCGGTTATGCAGGTCTAGAAGAGTATCCTGTGGGCACAAAGATAAAGCCTGAAGTTTTCGATTACGCCTACGAGCTGGGTAAATTAGTTGCACAGCAAGGTTGGTCAGTGATAACCGGAGGTAAATCTGGAGTGATGGAAGCTGCCAACAGGGGCTGTAAAGAAGCAGGTGGAATATCGATTGGTGTCGTTACTGGTGACAAAAGGTTCACTGCCAACGATTATGTAGATGTTGAAGTGCTGCCAGGAATGTTTAATTGTGGTGAGGAAATGGCACTTATCACCATGTGCGACGCGGTTATTATGTTAGGTGGAGGCATGGGGACGCTGCAGGAGCTTACAATTGTGTATCGGCAAGCAAAACCTATATTTTCAATTAGAAATCTGGGCGGTTGGAGTGAAAGACTGGAACAATTTTCTGAATTAGATGAGAGAGATAAAGCTCGAATTGATTATTCTGAGTCAACTGCAGAATTACTGCAAAAACTAATCTCGGCAATTGGCTAATATGGAACAACACTTAAACATAATGTTGGAGTTTACCTTATTAATAGGCAAACCAGTTCAACAATCTACTTGGCGAAGAGATTTATCGAGATAGATGGCACTTATGATAATCCTATGGGGCTTAATCAGGTATTGGATATTCCAGCAGTAATCTTTGGCTGAGAATATCCCGCCAACACCAACGATCGATAATCTACTATTATACTTCTCGTAGTGATTGATAATCAATGACTAAGTTTGTTGTCAGCAAGAATTGTAATTATTGTAACATCTGTTACAATCAATTAGTGAAAGAAATAATTATCAGCAAATCAATAGAATTAATCAATCATATTGGAGTTTCCAATCTTACTGTTAGGAAGCTAGCCAAGTATTCCCAAATTTCAACACGTCCGATTTATTATTACTTTAAAAATCTCGACAGCCTATTTGCAGAAATCTCAGCAGAGGTTCTCCGAAAACTAGGTGAATATGCTTCAAAAGATTACACAGCCCACAAGTTTCTAGACTCTGGAGTAGGGTTCGTGCTCTTTGCCAAAAAACTTCCGCACTATTATGCAATTCTTTCAATTAGAGAATTCTGGCCGAAGCAAACATTTGAGGAGAGCAAAGCTGATACTTTGATGAGATCGAAAGCAGCAAAAGCCGATCTAAAGATTTATGAAACAATGAAAACATTTTCACTGGGAATGGCACTGGTGGCAAGTAATTACCCTAAGAAATACAGCTTAAAGAAGATTGTTAACCTACAACTTGAACTTTATAACAAACTTATTGCTTAAATTTAAATTATGAAAGAAAAGATACAAAAGGCATTTAATTCCGTACTTAATTCCGAGAATTCTTCTGGCGCCAGTCCAGGTTCAAGAAAAGCTCTGCCTTTGTATTTCAAAGATAAAGAGCCAAATATACCGCTTGCTATGAGCTCTTTCGGCCCTGACGGAGGGGTTGTATCCACAACTGAGGAATTGATTACATTTCTCAAAGCATTTTTCCAGCGGAATACATCGATACCATGCGATCGGAATACAACAGTATATTCTTTCCACTTAAATATGGGGTTGGCATAATGAAGTTCCAACTGCCAAGAATATTTACACTTTTTAGAGTTTTTCCGCCTTTATTGGGGCATTCAGACCTATATATGACTGGCACAGTCAATCAAATCTCAGCTAGAGGCCGCTCTTATCAGCTAATGCTGAAGGTCCTGCAGTTAGTTGGATAATAATTATGAATAAAAAAACAGTAATTGTAATCGGTGCTGGAATTGGAGGGCTTTCTGCAGCTGCCTTGCTGGCCAAAGAAGGTTATAAAGTTACGGTTATCGAGAAAAATGAGACTTATGGGGGCAGGGCAATGGTATTTCAAGAGAAGGGTTATACATTCGATATGGGGCCGTCATGGTATTTAATGCCCGAGATTTTCGAGCAATTCTTTGAATTGTTTGGGAAGAAGACATCCGAATATTATAAATTGGTAAAGCTTGATCCAGGGTATAGAATATTTTTCTCTCAAAAAGAATATATAGATATCACGCCAGACTTGGAGAAAAACATTCAAACCTTCGAGAAGATTGAGAAAGGTTCAGGGACTAAGTTACGACAATACCTGAAAGCTTCAGAATACAAATACAAAATATCGATTAAAGAATTCATATTCAAGGAATACCGCAGCATTTTGGACTTCGTAAAACTAAAGTACATCAAAGAACTCAATAGACTTGGGCTCACAAGTAGTATTAGCAGCTATGTGAACAAATTCTTCAAAAGTGATAAATTACGTCGAATCATGCAATACAGTATTGTCTTCCTTGGGGGCTCCCCTCAAAACACTTCTGCAATCTACTCATTAATCTCACATTTGGATTTCAATCAAGGAGTTTACTACCCAATTGGCGGAATCGGGCAACTAACAAAAGCTATGTACGAACTTTGCTTGGAACTAGCTGTAGAGTTTAAATTCTCGACAAGCGCCAGCTCCATAAGAGTTGACAATAAGATTGCCAAATCAGTTTTAACAAATAATAAAGAATATTTTGCCGACCAGATTATAGTAAATGCAGACTACCAATTCGCTGAAACAAAATTGTTAGAAGAAAAATACCAAACCTTTGCTAAAGATTATTGGAGCAAAAAAGTCCTTGCACCTTCGGCATTTATTATTTATCTAGGACTAAAGAGAAAGATACCAAATATTTCGCACCACAATCTAATCTTCGAGAATGACTGGATTGAGCATTTCAAAGACATATTTGTGAATATGAAGTTCCCCGAAAAGCCATCGTACTATATTTGTGCTCCCTCAACGAGCGATGATACAGTGGCACCGAAAGGCTCAGAAAATCTGTTTATTCTAGTTCCTATACCGTCTGGAATCAGCGATACTGAAGAATTGAGGAAAATCCATAGAGGAAAAATATTTGCCGATTTACGCAAATATCTTGGTGACAATTTCGAAGATGATATAGAGGTTGAGAAAATCATATCGTTAAATGATTACTCTCATTTGTATAATGCATACAAGGGCAGCGCACTTGGGCTTTCTCACACAATGTTTCAATCGACTCTGTGGAGGCCAAGTCACAGAAGTAAGAAGGTGACAAATCTCTACTATACTGGGCAATATACCAACCCAGGTATCGGCATGGCTATGTGTACTATATCTTCGCAAATTGCAGTTAATGAAATGAAAAAACATGTTTAAAAACAATTTTTTGAAAATAATCAAGATTTCACGCTTGAGGTTCTGGGTGTATTTATGGGGTAGCTACCTTTTGGGTTTTACACTGGGGATTAAGTCGCCAGCTGATTTTATTCAGATTGAACTTATCTTATCTTTACTATACTTTTCACTTCCAGCAAATTTGCTTATATACGCTGTGAACGACTATGCCGATGAAGATACAGATCAGTTCAACAAAAACAAAAAAGGAGTGTATGAGTTTATGCTTAAGGGTAGTGACAAGAAGTTTATACTTGTAGTTATAAAATTGTGTCTGCTAGTTTCATTAATTTATGCATTTTTACTAAGCTCGCCAGCAGAATTATTAGTATTCAGCATATTTTTAGCGCTAAGTATTGCCTATAGCCTAAAACCGTTTAGATTTAAAGTTAGGCCATTTATTGACTCGGCCTCAAACATTCTATACATATTACCCGGTGTTATAGGTTATTATCAATCTACGAATTCGCTACCACCTCTAGAATCTATTTTAATAATAGGATTATGGACAAGTGCAATGCATCTTTTCTCTGCTATACCTGATATTGAGTCTGATTTGAAAGCCAATCTTAAAACTAGTGCTGTAGTCTTGGGATACAAAGGATCTTTCCTAGCGACCATGATATTGTGGGGAATATTCTCTATTTTACTATTTATAGCCCAAGTTAATACAATCTTAGTTTTGGCAGCATTGGTTTATCCTTTAATCTGCCTAATTATCCTTCTTAGGCCATCGCTTGATATTAACCGGATTTATAGGATATTCCCATATATAAATTTGATATTTGGCGCCCTAAGCTTCGTGGTAATTACCTCGGGGAAGCTAGTATTTTGAACATCGGTATCATTAGACATAATCCAATAAGACTGGCAATGAACAGCCCGCTGAATAAAGTAATAGATGTCCAATATATACATATAAAGTAGGTACTTACAATCATTAGCTTGGAAATATGCAGGGAGATTTGGTTGAGCTTTTTACCTCGTATACACAGCAGCAGAAGTGTAGAGCCAATTACGCCAGATATAAACCAACCGATAAAGTTGCTTAATGGTACTTTATAAAAGAAATCCTGCAGCTCCCAAACCCAAAAGTTTAGTGCAACTGCGCCCGGATCTAGCACCATATCTACAAGCATCAGCAAAAATCCGCTGAGGATAATTTGGTGTATCCGTTTTACACCTAATTTTGAACTCAAAGCAAGACAGCCAATTACCAGTGGAGTCCATGCAAATGCAATGCTAAAAGGGACAATATTAAAAAGCTTGGGGCCAATCAGATCTGTATAATTAAAATTGCCATAGGGAAATCCAGTTTTAATTGCGAATGTTTCGAATACTATGGCAAAAATTGAGAGTAGAATTATTGTGAAAATTCCCCTGCGCATTCCTAAGAAGAGAATTAGTCCATAGAATGCCGGCAAGGCCAATAACACTATAAAGAATACGGAAACAATCCATAAATTGCCTAGAGGAAATGGAGAATTTATTGTCATAAAACCGGCCAAGAAAAACATAACTGAAAGAAGTATTATATTTCGAGGAGCAATAATATGTTTAGAAATTTGAATCATTACTACTTTACTCCAGCTTTCCAAAATTTAAAGAAGCTGGAATAATATCCGTCTAACTGAGGAAAGATATATTCCAGATCCTCTTGTACAGCAGTATCCCAGTGGTCTACCTTCACACTTCTCTTTGAAATTAAATTCTCTTTTGAGATTTCACTGATTGTAGTAGGGAACTCACCGTTGTTTCTTATTATCAGACAAAAACGCTTAGTAGTTCTGCAGTATAGTCTGTAAACATTTTCCAAGTTAACTCTGTAAGAATTCTTCCATTTTAGGTACCCCCTTGATTTAGCTTTATTGAATTCAGTCGATTCAGCTAGAGTCAACCTGTGAGGTATGTCTCTACTGCCTATTTTAGCGTAGGTACCTTTGCCCTTACTTAATTTTTCAATATCGTCCTTGGGATCTCTCAATTAATCTTATTTATTAATCAAGGTCTTAGAGTGCCAGAAAATATCTGCCAAGCAAGCAGTGATTTGGCAACTAAACTCAAAATGATATACATTCTTTCGCCAAAGATATAGCTTTTCCAAGGCCCGACTTTCTTGTATTGCAAAAACATATTTAGAGCAAAAACATTGAATGAGATAAATACTGTAAACAGTATTGCATAAACAAAACTAGGGATATTGGTGCTCACAGAAGAAATCGCCCCGATGAAGTACATAATTATCACAATCCAAGGGACAATCCCCGCTATACAGCCAAATATGTAGGAAGTCCAATTGGTCTTTTTTGTCGTTTGGTTATGTAATTCCATCAGCAACCCAAACAGGTTCATCATTGCGTTCAAGGTAAAGATCAAGATCAAGCTTGGGAAGTCGTACATTCCAGTTAGGATTGAAATCGCCACAATCATTACTGATGAGCTTAGAGCGTATTCATACCACCGTAGATAATTTATTTTCTTCTTTAAATTTTCTACATACCATTTATTTATCCCAGGCAAAACTGTCAAGAAATGGAATAAAGCGGACAGGAAAAGAAAAAAGGCAATAAAGTGTCCAAGATTTAGCTTTAAGACCTCATTGGTCAGTGGAACTACTGTTCTGGCGGTAACATCAAACTTTAGAAAGGTTGTTGTCAGCGGCACTAGAACGTCCTTGCTAATGGCAAACATTATTATTGCCTGGATTAGATGCAGAACTACCATCACTCCGTTAAAAACCCTAAGATTTTTGAAGACTTTTTCTTGATTTTCCATTGAAGACATTTGATTAATTAATGTATTAATATCTGATCCCGGTTAGTTCTTCTGAGACCTGCCACAATTTCGCAGCGATATCTAGATTCTGCGCATTCTTCGTAGGTGAAACCTTTACTGGGTAGCCTTTGATCCCACGTGGTCCTTTCGGTCCATAATATTCACCGGTCCTAACCTCAGGGTCAATTGCCGCTCTGAGTGTTGGTAACGCGCCCATTTCTGGTTTCTGTGCAAGTATGGGATTTAGCATTTTGAAGAAGGCTGAATTTACTTGTAGGTTAGTCATTGTCCATCCAGGATGAGCTGCCACTACTCTGATATCTGTATTTGCCAATTTTCTACTCAATTCGAAAGTGAAGTACAGGTTCGCAATCTTTGAATCTGCGTAGGCTTGTCTGGCACTATACTTTCGCTTTTCCCAATTAAGGTCAGTGAAGTCAATATTGCCACTTAAATGTGCAATGCTTGATATTGAAACGATTCTAGCGCCTTTGGTATTTTTAAGAATTGGTAACAGCAATCCAGTTAGGGCAAAATGTCCAAAATGATTTGTACCCATTTGCAGTTCAAATCCGTCTTCTGTGTGTGCAAATGGGGGAGCCATTACGCCAGCGTTATTGATCAGCAGATTTAGTTGCTGGTAGTTGGCTTTGAAAGCTTCTGCAAAATCCTTTATAGACTTTAGGCTAGAAAGATCGAGCTGCATGAGCTTTACGGAAGCATTTGGGAATTCCTCCAAAATATCCTGGACAGCACTCTTGCCTTTGTCCAGATCTCTAACTGCCAAAATAACTATTGCCTTTTTGCCAGCCAAAACCTTGGCTGTCTCTTTGCCTATGCCAGAATTTGCCCCAGTCACAACTGCAATCTTATTGATTAAAGTATCTGCTAATTCATCTATCTGAGCGCTAGTCCAGTTTGTATTTTCCATAGGTTTAATTCAAAATATGATTTATTTCATTCTATTCTAGCATTCCGGCTTGACCTTTAAATCCTATAATACGTCTTCACTTTAAGGTTATAATGTTTCTATGAAATTTGTAGCTTGCTTTATAGTATTCGGAAATAAGATATTGACCCTAAAGCGCTCTGCCAATGAGGTTGAGGGCGGAAGATATGGTCTAGTTGGTGGGGGAGTGGATCAAGTGGAACAGCCTTTGGACGCTATGGTAAGGGAAATATTCGAAGAAACGAAACTTGTGATAAATACGACTGAATTATTCGACCTAGGAAATCACAAATTAGCTTTTAATGGCGTCGAGGTAGAATCTAATTGCTACAAGATTAGACTGGATAATCCTTTCGAGCCAGAGCTGGACTCAAACGAAGCGGAGTTTTGTGAATGGCTAACAATTGAAGAACTCCTGGCAAAGAAAAATCTTGTATCTGGGTTGTCTGAGCTGATTGGAATTCTAGGCAAAGATCAAATAACAGGCTAGACTTGTTTATTGTCCGCTAATTTAGCAACTGCAAGCTCCGTTAGCACTTATATAGGTGAGAATATATCAAGCTACAAAGAATTATACCTTAGCACTAGTAAAGTATACTTTACTAGTGCTAAGGAAATATTGTAGAATCATTTGATGAAAATAAGAGAACAAGTAAAAAACATAATATTCGAGCTTAGGAAGGCCAAGGGGATCACGCAAGAGGAATTATCAGAGCATACCAACGTAACCAGGCAAACAATAATATCTATTGAAAAGGGAGTTTACACACCGTCACTATTGCTGGCTTTAAAAATTGCAGAATATTTTAATCTTAAAGTTGAGAATGTATTCACCTATGAAAAAGATTAAGGAAAATTTAAAAGACCTTGTTTCGATAATATTACTCATTGGCTCGTTCTTCCTACTAATCAACCCTTTCGGGCTCATTATGACAGATCAGTTTCAGATGCTTATGCTCGCACTGACCAGTATCATTGTCATTACAATTTTAATCTTTCTCTGGAAGGAAAACCCCAAGGATGAAAGGGAGGAAGCTTATTTAATTGTAAGTAGTAGAATCTCATTTTTCTCAGTGGCTATAATTTTGTTAGTGGCATTAGTTGTCCAAGCTTTGCAGCATATGATTGATTTATGGATTGCGCTCTCTCTGATTACTCTAGTAATGTCAAAAATACTGGCACTTGCTTACTTGAAAAGCAGAAAGTAAAGTGAGCTTGACATTAGATTTTTCTTCGTATAAGCTTTAATCAATTAAGTTATTATTTTCATTACTTTGAAGAAGAACCAAGCATTAGTTTTAGGAGTTATTTCATTTGTAGTAGTGTTGATATTGATCACTGGTACCAATGGTTTACTGAGCTTACAATCCAGATCTTCTAATAGTCAAACTTTGCAAACTGAAGATGCTATGAAAAAAGAAGATGCCATGAAAAAAGAAGATGCTATGACGAAGGAAGATGCCATGAAAAAGGAAGATGCCATGAAAAAAA
>CAZXFQ010000016.1:5957-25700 GCA_964640685.1 uncultured Candidatus Saccharibacteria bacterium | reverse complement strand
GGAGATAGCACTACTGAATGACTGGCTAAAGCCAGCAAAGCTAGAGGAGAAGCTGTTGAGCGTGGTGAACGCGTGAGCGCTCAAATACCAATTTGGCTGATAATCAATTTCTCCAGAATTATTAGTCAACTTTTCCATTGACTCCAAGAATCTTTCTGTCCAAGCTGCGTCAATATCCAAAGCGATAGCGTAGGGGAGTAGTTGTTCATATTCCTCTTTAGTTAATGGCACTTCCTTGCCCAGCAACTTGATACGCTCAGCTTCGCTGGCCAGCATATACATTTTTAAGCCTAGGACGGCGTCATATTTGTCACGCCCCAATTGCGTGCGTCTGATAATTGCTCTTCTAAATGCCGTTAACACGATAATTGCTAAGCCAATGAAGATTATAGCCAAAATTGGGAAGTAAGTGCGACTGAGGAAGAGCGTGACAACATTGATGATCAAGCCAATCGAGAAAATGATCCCCGTAATAACAATTTGTCTGATGCGAGTGAGAAATTCTGTGCCTCCGCCAAAGATGTTGCTTAAATCTTTTGGCAATTTAATTCCTAAGTAAATTCCTGTGAAGATAGTGACAACTGCCTGCCAAATTCCAACTCCAAAAGCGTCTTCGCCAGCCGCCAGTATCCCTATTAGCAAGATTAATCCAGAGTAAGCTAAGAGAGCCAACAGTCCTAGATAGAAATACCCCTGATTTTTGACTACAAATTTGCTGGTATGGTTGGTTTGTATGCTACTAAAGAAGCTTGTGCGCGCGGCCTGTGCTGCGAGGTAATTTTTTTGTTTAAACACAAACTCAGTTTTGCCAACTCCAAAGAACTTTGCTAGTAGTACTTCCTCTTCTGGTCCTAGGTCCGATTCAGCTGCTGACTTGGGCAACTGAGTGATCGTAAATTCTCCATTTTTTTCACTAATCTGAATATAACCTTTTACTGCCAGATTGGTGAGGCTAACCGTAAGTAATTTATCATCAGTGCCTAATTGTTCCAATGTTCTTGCTGCTGCTGGAGTAATATCGTCAGGAGCGCTAAATAAGGGAATAACAGTCTTGCCCTGGGGATCACGTCCAAAAACCAGCCATAGCAGCAGTCCTGCTATAGATAGCATTATCAGGAATAGCATTCCAACTAGTACTAGGAAATTATCAAAAATAAACCACAACAATTTTTGCGCGCTATTTGCCTCGGCAATATAACCTTTAGGCCATTCCACGAAAACGCTCAGACCTTCACCAGCTTCCAAGGGTTTAGTGAGGGTAAATTTTGCAGTCAGTTGCTGCGCTTCAGTTTGGTTTGAGTCCAAAATCTGCGCGCTAAAATTCTTGTCAGTGGCACCGCTAGCGCCTGTATAGCCACCGAGCTTGAGCTGCTGCTTCACTTTTGCTATATCCCGAACAGGCAAAAAACTTAGATCGATAATGGCTTCAGCAGAGTCGATCGGAAAGCTCCAGCCATTGCCAGTGATATTGAAAAATAGTTCGTCATGATCGCCTAGAAAAGTTAACTGCCTGTCAGTGGTATAAACGATAGTATACTCATGCTGGCCAGGGTCTATAAGCACATCCTCAGCACCAATATAAACGCGCTGCCCATTGACGACATTTTGGATTTTGTAAGTCTCAGGCTGTCCATTGCGGAGAACCTGTTGTAATTGAAAGCCCACCTTAGACTCAACATCAAACAATCCTTTGTAGGTCGTAGGGAAGTCTCGATAAATCCCGCGCTTAATTTTATTGCCCAGGGCATTGACCTTGATAGTTTCGGTCACTTTTAAGCTTCCGTCTGGTTTTATCACAATATTACTTTGGAAATTTATAATCCTTTCACTGGTCAATCTTACGATCCTGTCGCTAGAAGCATATGTCTTGTTGTTGAGACTAGTTAAGCCCAGACTACTCAATAAGACCACCAGCAATACGAATCCGAAACTAAATTTACCTAGAAGATGTTTTATATACATAACTAATTTTAATACAATCCCAGTTTTTCTTCTAGCTAGCGCATAATTATTCTTAAGTGACGACATACTTTTTCCCTCTTTAAATAAAAATACCAATAATAATGTTCCCGGTGATGAAGGGCTTGCTAACAAGCTAAGATGACAAGTGGAGATAGTAGGTTAAGCTAACCAGTGCCGGCTCAATCTCAGTCTTCAGCCTTCAGTCTTCAGTTAGCGCATACACTTTTGGCTGTGGTTGAACTGGGCGGTCTCGTGTAAGAGATTCTCTTGGGTTTTTGAATGTATACCCCTGACTCAGTTACTTGAATCTTCATGAGCTCGCCCTGCATATCAGGGTCATCAGGACTTTTGGTCAAAATAATGAAGCCTTTAGTTTGGCCAGATTCTAATGAAATTCCCAAAGATGGATCTAAGCAAAGTCCCCAGGCTACTTCGTTTCGCGCACAATATGGCGGTAAGATTTTATCACGCACAATACAACTATTCAGGGGTATAGCGGAATATAGATTCGCTCATATGATGATGTGGAGTCGAGGGGATTCGAACCCCTGACCTCTGCTATGCCATAGCAGCGCTCTACCAACTAAGCTACGACCCCAACATTAGTGCGCAAGACCTTTTGATACCGCTAATTTTAGCCGAAAAGGGGAGGATTGTAAACTTATCACGTGATATTATTTGTATCTCTCTCGTAACATCTCTTCTTGATGTTTGTTTAAACCTCTTGTACGGAAGCCTGTTTAGAGTACTTGCCACGCTTTTGGCCGGCGTCCGCACGTTTGGCGCGGGGTTTGTAATCATGTGTACCTTTAGGGCGGCCTCTGCGAGATTTTTGCGGGATTATTGAATTCGGGTCGTTGACAGGAAATCCAGAGACCACAACTTGGGTAGTTAATTTGGGAGTATGGCGTTTCTCTGCCAAAACTTTCGATCTGACTATACTAGGCGAAATATCGTTTACAATTTCGATCCTTGGTAGAATCTTAGGCAGATTAGTACCCAAATGAGGAAGCCTTCTAATTAATGGAGTAAGTTTTATCAAGATAGATTTCCCGTTCAGTTTCTTTAGCGTCGACTGAATTGGATTGTTTGAAATAGATCCTACAGACTTGGATCTCCTTGCCTTGCGTCTTTTCCTGAAGTAGCCCAGCGTATTGTTGAAAATTTTTGAGGGTCTTGCGATGATCCAGCTCAAAGTTCTAGAGATATTCTTAGCAATATTTCTAAAGAACAGGCCCAGCTCAGGTTTTTTAGTCAAATTGAGACCGCAATTAATGCAATATTTCCAAAGAGGATTAAGTTGATAATTACAGTCAGGACATAGTTTCAACAGATCCACACTGCAATTGGGACAGAACTTGAAGTCACTGCGCACCAATGTATGGCAATGATGACAACTAGTCACATTTTGGTCAAACACACTAGCGTGAAATAAATCGTTAGTTTTCCCTTCTTCCAGAGTCTTCTCGGGCCTTAATAGTAAATAAATTACCAGCGCAGGCACATTTCCGATTAGAATAAAGGTAAGGAAAAAGAAAATTGTTAGGAAATTTTGAGTCCTTGTTGTAATATCTTTCAAAACCCACGCCAATACTGCGAGCCAGAGGAATAGTAGGTAGCCACCTATAACCGCAGTGATTGCAGGTAAATTGTATTGATTAAATTCTAATAATTGCGGTATGTCTATCATTTATAGGTTTTAACAGGATAATAACAGAAATGAGCAATATTTCAAATAAAATTAACTCCAAATACGCTGCTGCAGCTCTGTTGCAGAGCTCAGGGCGACGTAGTTCTAGCAAGTTTGAGCTGGCCAATTTTTTAGTGTTGATCTTTGTATTATTAGCAGCACTAGTCTCACTGAATGTCTTGGGGACCTTGCGTACGTATGCCCAGCAAGTGCCTACAGAGGAAGAGATCCGCGTGGGTCTGCAGAATAGGGGTGAGAATAGTCGCATTTTTGATCGCAACAGTAACTTGCTATATACCTTTAAAGATCCTGACAGGGATAGGGTTTATGTCGAATATTCTCAACTCCCACCCACCTTGATTGCAGCGGCTTTAGGAGCGGAAGATAAGGACTTTTTTATTCATGGTGGTATTGATTATTTAGGTACGATTAGTGGACTGATTACAACTATTACTAGCAATGGTGCCAATACTGTTGGAGGTAGCACGTTGACGCAGCAACTTGTGAAGCGTACTTTGCTGACTGAGGATCGTACAGCGCAACGCAAAATTCAGGAGGGGATCATCAGTTTGTTTGTAGAGCGCGATTATTCTAAGGAAGAAATTCTAGAATACTACATGAATGTAGTTAATTTCGGCGGTAGGATCCAAGGAGCTGGTACGGCTAGCCAAGTGTATTTTAATAAGCCAGTAGAGCAGCTAACTCTGGAAGAGGCAGCATTTTTGATTGGTCTTGTGCAGTCACCCGGTGAGTATTCTCCACTATATGCCCAAAATAAAGTGCGGGCTTTGGAACTGGCTCACGGCAGAATGGATGGAATCTTAAAGCAAATTAGCATTAATCCACGTATCCTAGCCTTTCTAAATAGCAGTGACTTGGCCTACTTGAGACAGGACCTTTGGGTAGATGTGGACCCTAACGTAGGCAGTGTGGACCCTAAGTACACAGCAGGTATGATTACCAAGACACCCTTGACCCGTTTCCGCTTCAATCTCCCAGTAGACGAGCTCAAAGCACCGCATTGGGTGTTTTATATTAGAGATTTATTGCAACAAGCACCTTACAACCTGAGATTGCAGGATTTGTATTCAGGCGGTTTTGAAATTCATACTAGTCTAGACCTGCGCATTCAAGAATTAGCAGAATCGGAGTTGAAAAAGGGCGTTGATCGTTTAGGTCCGATATTCAGGTTTGAAAATGGGGCGCTTGTTACCATAGACGCGCGCTCCGGTGAGATTTTGGCTATGGTGGGGTCCAAGGGCTATAACTTGCCGGAAGATGTTAATAATAAACGCTTTGACCCTGAGGTGAATGTCACAACTGCTAGTCAGACATTAGGCTCGTCTTTAAAGCCCTGGGTGGCATACGGGGCCTTTGATTCCGGCAAATGGAACCCCGAGTCCATCGTCAATGACTCACCTCAGAAATTTAACGGAAATTATCGTCCTAAAAATGTAGATGGCAAATTCCGCGGGGAAATGACAATTCGGAATGCTATGTTAGATTCACGGAATCTGCCATTTTTGAAGTTGCAGTACGAGATGGGTGATTGGCGCTTTGGAGAATTCATGAAAAAGATTGGTTACAAAAAGATCAACAACTACGGTCTCTCAGCGGTCATTGGAGGGGTTGATGAAACCCTGTTAGATCATGTGGGAGCCTATACCGGCATGGCTAATGGCGGTCGGGTTATGCAGAAGCGAGCTATATTGCGCATAATTAAACCTGGTGGTGGCGATTATTATACCAGTCAGACAAATATAACCTACAACCTAAACCCTAACGCGGTTGGGCAGGTAAACAATATTTTGGGGGATAGGGGACATAATGCCAATTTCAACAGGCTCAAGTTCGTAGGTAATCAGAAACTGGCTGGCAAGACTGGTACCAGCGATGGCAATAAAGACACGTATTATATAGGGTACGGCCCCAAGATTGTCACGGGAATTTGGTGTGGTAACAATGATAACGACAGGATGACTAGTAGCGCGCTAGGATCGTCGACTGCTTTGCCAGTGTGGAATAGTTATATGCGGGAATTCTTTCAGCGTTTCCCAGAATACGGGCAAGGTGGAAGCTATTGATGTTGAGACTTAAGTTTGGATTTTTCATTTGCGCGTTGTAACATATATACATAACCACAACTCTATTAATGAGCACAATCAAAATCAAGTCAACGGAATTAGTGAGAAAGTTTGCAGACTTGAAAAGTCTAATCTTGGAAACTGGCAATAGGGTAGTAGTGGAAGAGTATAAAAAGCCAGTTTTAGTGATTTTTCCTGCGGATGAAAATGGCAATCCTGTCATGCCTGAATTACCCAATGATATCTCGCAAATGGAGAGTTTGAAGCGTAAACTTGCAAGGCGTAAAATCAAGGTTAGTGCTGTCAATTTCACCTAAATTACTGAAACTGCGATGGCTAAAGTTATAAAGTGCAAAGGTAAGTCCTTATTGCTTGACACCAATGTGCTTATTTCACAGATCAATGGAGCATATGATGTCAGCGATTCTCTAGCGGAAGCCAAGAAGCTCTATATTTCTGCGCTCACACAGGCTGAAATCTACTCTGGTACCCCCAAAAATGCGTTGATGGATGTGCAGGAATTCCTTAGTGCATTTACGGTTTTGCCAGTAACCGCTGATATTTCCACACTAGCAGGTGCTTATAAATCTGCCTTTGCTTCTAGAGGGTTGAAGGACCTGATTATTGCCGCTACTGCACAAGTGCATCAACTGACTTTTTGCACTGAAAATAAAAAAGATTTTGTAGGACTAACTAGCTTAAAAACTTTATTCTTGTAAATACATAGCATATAATTCATTCAATCGATTATAATTCAAATATTTAAAGTATTAAGATAATTTAATGTTTGACCACATTAGTATTGAACAGAAATGGCGTGCGATCTGGGATCAAGACCTAGAAAATGGGACTAGTGCGTGGCTATTTTCTGAGCAAAGAGCTCTTGATTCTGGTGAAAAATCTTATCTATTGGATATGTTTCCTTATCCTTCTGGAAGCGGCTTACACGTGGGTCATGTGGAAGAGAAAGTGGCCTTGGACATTTATGCACGTTTTCAGCGCATGCAAGGCAAAAATGTATTAATGCCCACCGGCTATGATTCATTTGGTCTGCCTACAGAGAATTATGCTCTGAAGAACAATCTAAGCCCGCAAGTAGCCACCGAGCAGAATACCAAAAATTTCCACGAACAAACAAAAAGAATTGGTATTAGCTATGACTGGAGTAGAGAATTCGCAACGTCTGATCCTGAATATTATAAATTCACTCAATGGTGGTTTAAGTTCTTGTATGAGCGCGGTCTGGCATATCGCAAAAAACAAGCCGTAAACTGGTGCCCTCAAGACCAAACAGTCCTGGCCAATGAGCAAGTGATTGATGGGCGCTGTGAGCGTTGTGACAGCTTGGTAGAGCAAAAGGAAATGGAGCAGTGGTTCTTCCGTATTACGGAATATGCAGAGCGTTTACTTTCCGACCTAGATAAGCTGGATTGGCCGGATTCCACCAAACAAGCCCAGCGTAACTGGATTGGCAAAAGTACTGGAATTACTATAGATTATCCTGTATTGGTTGAAGGGGAGCCTGATCTGCAAGTGACCGTGTTTACTACCCGCCCCGACACAAATTTCGGTGCTAGTTTCATTGCAGTGGCTCCTGAATCGCATTTTGTGCGTTCAAACTTGGGTAAATTTCCCAATAAAGATGCGGTGGAAACCTATGTGAAAATGGCTACAGGTATGCGCGAGATTGAACGCACAAGTTTGAGCCGAGTAAAGACTGGCGTCAATACTGGTCTTTTTGCAGTAAATAATTTGAATGGGAAAAAACTTCCAATATTCGTCAGCGATTTTGTACTGGGTAATGTAGGTACTGGTGCTTTGGTGGGCGTTCCAGGTCACGATATTCGCGATTTTGAGTTTGCGCAAACTATGGGAATTGAGATTATCCGTGTAGTGGTTGGCCCAGACAGTGACAATAGCCAAATAGTCAGAGCTGAGCAGGTGCAGGAAGATGCGGGCCACATGATCAATAGTGATTTCTTGGACGGCCTTGTGATTATGGAGGCCAAGGAGAAAATGATGGATTACTTAGAAGCTAAGGGTTGGGGCAAAAGGCATACGAATTTTAAATTACGGGATTGGTCAATTTCTAGACAGCGTTATTGGGGCGCACCTATTCCAATTATTTATAAAACCTTGACTGCTGAACAGTCAGCCTTGGTGCCAAGCCATGCTAACAAACCGCAGGCAGCTTTGAATTTTCACGCCTGGGGTAGCGCACCTAGCGATGCATACCATGCATATGTAGATAAGGCTTTAAATTCAGAAGGCTTGGTGTCCATGACTCCAGAGCTGCCCAATTCCGAATTGCCAATATTGAATGAGTGGTTAACTACGGCTGAATCAACTTTAGTTACGAGAAATATTACCATCACTGACAATTTAGTTGTAACCGGCAGATCACTTGGGGCATGGGCTGCTTTGAAATTTGCGCAGACACATAAATTGCGTAAGTTAATCTTGATCTGCCCAACTACACCAGAAGAGCTACAGAACGATATGGCTCGAAACGCCATAAATGCTGTCGGTCCGCAAGCCTGGGAACATATGGTTAATTTTGTGGAAGGGATCCCAGTTGGTCAAACTGGTCAAACTGGTCAAACAGGTCAAACAGGTCAAACAAGCCTGGATATTCAAGCAGTTAGAGACAATGTAAGTGAGATAGTAGTATTTTTGAGCACTAATGACCAATATATTCCTCTAGAACCTACTAGAGCCTATTTCAGGGAGAACTTCCCCTTTGCTAGATTGATTAATGTGCGGGACGCTGGTCATTTCACTAAGGAAACCGGCTATAGTCAATTTCCGCAGTTGCTGCGTGAGATCTTAGCTCCTGTGCGACTGGATATCATGGCTGTTAATGACGCTGATTTACCAGTAAATCTTCCTAATGATGTAGATTATCGTCCTAAAGGCCAGTCGCCATTGGCCACTTCTCAGGAATTCAACAGCACTATCAAGATAGGGGTGTATGGTAGTGGTGTACGTCGCGAAGTCGACACTATGGATACTTTTGTCTGCTCCAGTTGGTATTTCTTTAGATTCTTAGATACTAAAAATGACAGTGAATTTGCTTCTAGCACTAAGATAAATAAGATTGGTCCAGTTGATTTTTATATTGGTGGGGCAGAACACACTGTTTTGCATCTCCTATACTCACGCTTCTTTACGAAGGTGGCATTTGACGCTGGTATTATCGATTTCGATGAGCCATTTTTGAAGCTTAGACACCAAGGAATTATCCTCGGTCCAGACAATCGCAAGATGAGTAAGCGCTGGGGGAATGTCATAAATCCTAATGATGTCATAGACTCGTATGGAGCTGATACACTAAGGATGTACGAGATGTTTATGGGGCCACTAGATCAGACAAAAGCATGGAATGATGGTGGTGTACGTGGCATACATCGCTTCTTGCAAAGAGTTTATGGTGCCCAGTCTCAGATAATTACTACTGGTACTGAGTCTAATTCGCCGAAAACGGAGCGTAGGCTGAAGGAACTGGTGATTAAAGTAGAAAGTGATATAGGAAATCTGAAGTTTAATACTGCGATCAGTGAAATGATGAAGTTTATAAATTTCTTGGCAGAAAGTAACTGGGCAATAAGTCTTTCAGGCTGGAAAGATTTATTGTTGGTGTTGCATCCCTTTGCTCCATTTTTGACTTCTGAGCTTTGGGAAGTGCTAGCTTTAAATGAAGCCTCCAAAGGAGCCGCCAGTGGATCTGGTAATGCCCGAATTGATTCTCAAACCTGGCCTGAAGTAGAGTTGTCTGCTACTTCAAGTGATATGGATGAGGAAGTAGTGCTAGTAATAATGGTAAATGGTAAATTGAGAGAACAGTTAAAGGTACCCAAAGGTACACAAAAGTCCACGATTATCGATTTGGCATTAAAATCAGATAAAATAGCTAAATATGTCAGCGATAGTAGTAAAATCAAGAAAGAGGTATTTGTACCAGATAAATTACTCAATCTAGTAACAGTTTAGTTAGCAGCAGTTTAATTTGTAGCAGTTTAACTTAACAGCTTTATTATTATGAATGACAAATCAGCGAGAAACAATATATTAGTTATCGGAGGGATATTGGTATTGATTCTCCTAGCAGTATTAGGGATCGTACAGCTGGGCCGCAATGGTTTCGGAGTATTAGGTAACCCTGATCCAAGTAAAACTTACACTAAAGCTCCAGATAAGATTTTAGTTGATGGTAAAGACTATCAAGCAGTAATTCGTACCAACCTTGGCGAAATTAAATACGATTTGTTGGAAAAGAATGCACCTAACACTGTCAATAGTTTCGTGTTCTTGGCTAAGGATAGATATTTTGATGGAATCAAGATTCATAGAGTTGAAAAAGACTTTGTAATTCAAGGCGGTAGTAGACTTTCATTGGACAATAATGCTGCTAATGATGGTTTTGGCGGCCCAGGGTATCGTTTTGCCAATGAAATTAATTGGGATTCTATAAATCTTGCTAGTGAGGCAAGAAAGACTTTGGAAGATCAAGGGTTTAAGTCCGATTCCAATGTGCAGTCAATTGCACATGAGAAGTATGCAATTTCTATGGCCAATGCAGGTCCCGACACTAACGGTTCTCAATTCTTCATTGTGACTGCAGACGGAACTGACCCCAGTATTGCCTCTTTAAATGGAAAGCATACAGTTTTTGCCAAGATTATTAGCGGCCAAGAATTGGTCGATAGGATCAATGGTTTTGCTCGTGAACAGTCTAATCCAGGCTATCCACGTCCAAGTGAAGAAGTAGTAATCCAGCAGGTAGAAATTTTAGAATTGTAAGAGAATTTTTCCCGTTTTTTTAGTTTTCGTTTAAATACCTTTGCTAAGCTCTTTCTATGCAAGAAAGAGTGCAAGAGTATTTACAAATTATTTGGAAGAAATTACAGCCGCTATTGGTCATACCCCTGTGTGTGAGCTTAGTTTGGCTAGCATGGCAATTGAAGCAGGTATATATCATTGAGCCACTGCAGCCCCTGAGTAAGCTTCGCAGCGGTAGTATCACTGAAAATCAACAGCTATATTCTGCTCCTATTGCAGGTACACAGCAAATCACCAATGCCCAACCTCGGCAATTAAAAGTCAGTGTTACGGGTGCGGTAAATAGTCCAGGAGTATACGAGTTGCAAGATGGGGATCTAGTGCAGACTCTTCTCCAGAAAGCAGGCGGCTTTAACAAAAAAGCTGATCTAGTCTACTTGGCTAAGAATCTCAACCTAGCAGAACCTCTGGCTAGTGGTTCACAATATTATATCCCCAGTTTAGGTGAGGAAAAGTTCCTAGGGTCAACTAGTGCTAAGCCTTTGATTTCAGGTTTAGCTGTCCCTAGTGCGGCTAAAAAAATAAACTTAAACACTGGCTCAATTGCAGAATTAGATACTCTTCCAGGAGTTGGGGCAGCTACCGCTCAAAAGATCATTGACGCTAGGCCTTACGCCCAAGTTCAAGATCTGCAAAATGTCTCAGGTATTGGTGATGTCACTTTTGACAAACTTAAAGACTTAGTAGAAATCTGACATGAATATTTGGTTTAAGTTAATACAGCAAAGATTTTTGACTAATACTATTTTACTAGTGTTGTTGGGTGTAGTTGGGTTGCAGTTTCTACAAACTCAAAGTATTTTGGCTACGGGCGCTTATTGCCCTGATGGTCAAGTAACCACGGGCAAAGTGAATTCCCAGATTCTGATCCAACAAGTCAGCCAGATAGCACCGAATATTCAAGAGCTAGTCTTTAATCAACCTGGCCAATTAAACAAATACTGGGCTAGAATGACTGGCGGACCAGCATTGATACCAGAATCGATCTATTCTGCAGAATTCAATATCGACGTAGCTGGTGGAAATCCCGGCTTCCAAAGCTACCTGACTGGCAGAGGAATTTGCTCCAGTGTGAAGTTGCAGGTAAGCAGCCTAAGTTTGTTGAATAGCCCATCCACGCTAAATTCGAGTATGCATGAACTCAAATTCGCAATTTTTCAAACTATCACAAATCAGTTTCAACCTATTACTGCGGGAATGTTTATTAGCTTAGTCTTTGGAGAGACTTATCTGCTTGATCCTAATCTAGAGGAAAGCTTTGAAGGCTTAGGTATAAGCCACGTGTTAGCCGTATCAGGTGGGAATTTTGCTCTAGTTATCAGCGCCTTTGAGCTAATTTATAGACGCTTACCGGCCAGGGCTAGATTGCTTTTGACTGCCATGCTGGGAGCCAGTTATTGTCTATTAATAGGCCTAGCTAATCTAGCAGCATTGCGTGCTTGTCTGTTCATGCTCTGGACTCAACTAGAAAAATTCTTAGGTAAAAAATTGCCTGTCATAAGCAAGTATTTGGTCGTTTTGAGTATTATTTTATTTATCCAGCCTACTGCTTATCTAAGTGTGAGCCTGCAGCTGTCTTTCTTGGCTTCGGGGCTATTAACTATTGCAGCGGATAGGTTCCTAAAACAGCAAGATTTCAGTTATCTGCTTAAATCTGAATTGGGTGTAAGTGTGTTAGGTTCCAGTTTAATTTTTCCTTTGACAATAAAGTATTTTGGCCAGGTAAATTTGGTTTCAATCTTGTGGAATCTACTCTTGGTGCCAGTTGTGGGGGTAATCAACCTCATCGCTTTGATTGTAAGTACCTGGCTCGCAACGTTTTCTGTCTTTCCTGCACTGTTGGGTAGAATCCTAGATTACATAATTCTCAAATTTTCTGAACTATTGCACAGTTTAAGTTTCATTGAGCTCAATGTTTTAGCAGAAACCAATCTGGCCAATTTCATCTGGGCAATATTTATTACCATGATCAGTGCCTACTTTTATTTAAAGTGTAAGAATTATGCCAAATTTGAGCCGGCAATGGCGTTTGCTTATTAATTTAAGTTTGCTGTTAGTAACTGGACTGAATGTGTTTGCCTACACAAGCTATGTCTATGAGGCTGAAAGACTTCTGGAGGTAAAGTTTCTGGATGTTGGTCAGGGAGATAGCTTTTTGGTGAGAACCCCTGATAAAGTCACAATGCTTGTGGATTCAGGCAGGGATAGCAGTGTGATTAGTCGTTTGAAAGAACAGCTGAGGTTAGGGGAGAATGTAGATATTTTGTTATCAACTCATCCTGACGGCGACCATGTGACTGGGTTTGCTGAGGTCATTAAACAATATAATCCTTCAAAAGTAATCTACAACCACATTAATCATCCAAGCGCCGGGTACACTGCCTTCCTGGAGGCTATCAGAGCCCGTTCAGTTCCGACAATGGCTGTAATCGCTGGAGATAGCTTCAACATAGGCTGTTGTGTGAGAATCACCTTTCTATGGCCAGGGGATCCACCTGAGGCTGATGTTAATGAGACTAACCCTTACTCGATTGCGATTTTCTTGGAGTATGCTGAGTTTAGTATGTACGCAGGTGCTGATCTACCTATTAAGGAAGAGGAATTGACACTGAAGGCTCTAGGTGGGAAAAGAGTTGATATTTTAAAAGTAGGCCATCACGGAAGCAAGACTAGTACTAGTCTGCAGTTTTTGCAAAAGTTACAACCAGCACTAGGTGTCATTCAGCTGGGCAAAGCTAATACTTACGGCCATCCTCATGCAGAAGTCCTAAGTAATCTGAGCGCCACTGGCACAAGAGTCCTGCGCAACGATTTGCATGGCACTATCAGCTTCTATACCAACGGACATGGCTATAAATTAATTACTTCTCGCTAGCACTAAACTAGCAATAAATTAGCAATATACTAGCAATAGAATTAACAAAAATTATGAAAATCTCAAACGAACTAAGTTTTTCTCTAGGAAATATTCCAGGGCTTGGCACTGTTGGATATAAGAAATTGTTGGAGGTTATCTTCAAAAATACAAATCTAAAGCAGGGGCTGCTTGAAGCAGGTTTCCGGACAGAAGTGATCAGTATTATTGAAGGGATCATTAACTCAATTGGGGGAGTGCCTGAATTACCCAAATTGCCAAGAGAGATATCAATAATTTGGCAGAATGGTTCAGAATACCCTGAGCTGTTGCGTAGCACATACGATCCACCTAAATGGCTTTACGCCCAAGGCAATCTGGATCTGCTGCGCGCTAAAGCAATCAGCATCGTGGGTACTAGAGAATTTAGCCTATTGGGAAAAAAAGAGACGCTTAGACTTGTGGAGTTCTGCCGAGAAGTTGGCTTAGTAACTGTCAGTGGCCTTGCCAGGGGAATAGACACCTGTGTGCATGAAGCCAGCCTGAGACTTAAAGTCCCCACGATTGCTGTATTGCCAAAATCATTGACTCAAGTCTATCCGCGCCGTAACATAGCTCTAGCAAGGGAGATCGTAAGGCAGGGAGGACTATTATTAAGCGAGACTGCGCCCAGCGAACAACCGGAGATTTTGACTAAATTCGATTTTGCTCGCAGAAATAGAATTATTGCGGGGCTTTCACAAGTGACTGCAATCATGGAGGCCCCAGTGAAAAGTGGGGCTTTGATTACTGCAGATCTAACTCTGCGTGAAAATAGGCAGATATACGTAAATCTAGGTGATCCAGGTCTATCAAGTTTCTTAGGCACCCAACTATTGTATGAACGTTTTAAGGCCCAGCCTCTGAGTATTACTTATAGTCAACTGCGCCAGGACCTAGGCTTTGCGCCAGTTGTATCTCAGAATAGTGACCTCCAAGAAGTTGCCTCTAAATTGCCAAAGACAAAGAATTATGACTGGAAATCTTTATCAGACTTTGAAAGGAAAATTATTACTTTTATAAATCAAGGTGTTATAGGCATCAGCGCACTTTTAGACGTCTTGCAATTTGAAGAACGCAGCGAATTTGGTACTTCTAGCTTGAATAATACTAGACTTAATGTTACCCTTGCGAAAATGCAGATTGCAGGAATTGTGAAGCAGGATGATTATGGCAAGTTATCAGTTGCGTAATTCTGCTCTAATAAGTTAGAGTCTGCTAGAATGACTTTTAGTGTATTTAGTTTAATTTGCTGCTTGAGAAATGTCTGCACTTGTAATAGTAGAATCACCAGCTAAAGCCAAGACTATTGAAAAATACCTAGGCAAAGGCTACACAGTCAAAGCCTCTAAAGGTCATATTGTTGACTTACCAAAATCAGGGCTGGGTGTAGATGTAGACGACGAGTTTAAGCCTGATTATGCTGTAGTGCCTGGGAAGCAAAAAGTTATTACAGAATTGAAAAGAGCTTTAGTTGACAAAGATATGCTAATTATTGCCTCAGACCCTGATAGAGAAGGAGAGGCGATTGGTTGGCATGTAGCCAATAAACTCGGTGCAATAGGGTTAAATGGAAAGAAACTCAAGAAAGGCAAGCCTTTGCAGAGAATTGTTTTCACTGAAATTACCAAGGAGGCAGTGCAAGCAGCCTTAAAAGCTCCAAGAGACTTAGATTTGAACTTACTCAATGCCCAGCAAACTAGACGTGTATTGGATAGATTGGTGGGTTACAAGCTTTCACCACTTCTCTGGAAAAAGATCATGTTTGGATTATCTGCGGGCAGAGTACAGTCAGTGGCAGTCAAATTTATCGTGGATAGGGAGCATGAACGAGAAAAATTTGTAGCAGAGGAATACTGGGATATTTTTGCATATTTATCTGAATCTAAAATTGCCGAAAAAGCCGCAAAACTATTTACTGAAGCACAAAGAGAAGACTTGCCAGGTTTGCCAGAGGGTCAGATAAAGTTCAATCTTACAAAGGTTTCAGGAGCCAAACTGGATGCGAAAGATGAAAAGTCAGTGACTAAGATTGTGGAAAGTTTGGAGGGATCTCAGTGGATATTAACTAATGTACAAGAAAAGTTGACTGCGCGTAATCCTAAAGCACCTTTTACTACCAGCACATTGCAGCAGACAGCGGCCAATTGGCTAGGCTTTAGTGCCAAGAAAACAATGACCTTAGCACAGAAACTATATGAGTCTGGGTTGATTAGTTATATGCGTACTGACTCAACTAATCTTTCTCAGCAGGCTTTGGGACAAGCACGAGACTATGCAACTAAGAACTTGGGGGAAAAATTCCTACCTGTTAAGCCAAACATTTACCGTACAAAGATAAAGGTAGCCCAGGAAGCTCACGAGGCTATTCGTCCAGCCAATTTTAATGCCGATTTAGATAGTAAGCAATTCAATAAGCTAGAGTTAGATCAGCAGAAACTGTATAGGCTTATTTGGCAAAGGGCTCTGGCTTCACAGTTGGTATCGGCTCAACTGCAAAACGTCACAGCCACAATTGAATTAAGTGCACAATCTAAAGTCTTTGAGTTTAGGGCTAATGGTCAAAGAGTTGTATTCCCAGGTTATTTAGAAGTGTATCCCGAAAAAGTCAGTGAGTACGTTTTGCCTAAATTAGCTAAAGGGCAGGAATTGAATTTAGGTCAATTATTGGCAAGTCAGCACTACACGCAGCCACCCGCAAGGTTCTCGGAAGCAACCTTGGTCAAAGAATTGGAAAAATATGGGATCGGAAGACCGTCGACCTACGCACCTATTATCTCCACGATTCAAGCGCGCAAATATGTAGAAAAAGAAAACGGTTACTTTAAACCCACTGATACGGCTTTCGTAGTGATCAAACTGCTGGCTAAGCATTTCGCGGAGATTGTTGACAGAGATTTTACTGCAAATATGGAAGATGATTTGGACAAAATTGCCAACGGCGAAGTAGATTGGCAGGAATTTTTGGCTAGATTTTATAAGCCATTTGCAGAAAAGCTTGTGTCTAAAGAGGCTGATATCAACCGTGAGGATTTTACAGTGCTCGCAGATGCACCTGATAATATCAAATGTCCTGTCTGTGAAGCCAAAATGCTTTTGAAATTGGGTAGATTTGGTAGGTTTTATAGCTGCAGTAGATTCCCCGAGTGCAAAGGGATACTCAGTGAGTCTGGTGAAACTAAGGAGGAGATTGAAGCTGAGGCGGACGCAGAAGAGTTCAAGTCGACCTATGAGACTGCGCCACTTAGCGAAGAGGGGAAACCTTATTTGCTGAAACGTGGTAAATTCGGTAAATTCTGGGCGCATCCGGATTACCCCAAAGTAAAGGATGCTAAGCCACTAGTCTTACTGCCACATAAGTTGAGAGAATTGTATGGCGCTCCACCGCTTACAAAAGACGGCAGAGACTTCCTGTTTCGTGCAGGCAAGTTTGGTAAATTCTGGGCGCACCCAGACTATCCCACTGTAAAAGAAACTGTGCCAATCAAGGAAAAGAAAGTAGAGCCAGAAACTGATATTGTACTGCAAACATTGTCCGATACAGAAGTAGATAGCTAACATCGGTATAGATAATTATTTGACAGTAGCGCAAATCTAACCTATAATTTAGCATCCCAATCAGAAAATTGGTTCTAAATTCTCTCATTTTCCAGCGCAGCCAAATTAAATTCATTTATTTAACGTTTAACTTAACCCCCCCCTTATCCCATGACCGCCCTTAAAGAGACTAAAACTAGTAAAGTAGCTACCGTGCGTAAATCTACTAAATCAGCATCTGCATTAAAACCTGTTTCTATTCCCAAAGCTGCATCTGAAGCGATACAACCGTTAGAAATAGTGAACGCCCCCGAAGTAATCAAGCCCATTGAGACTCCAATTGAGACTCCAATTGAGACCAGAACCGAGACTAATCCGATAGTTTCTATTCCAGTTGTAGAAGCCCCTGTTTCTGCATCAGCGCCAAGACCTTTTGCGGCTAGTGGGGGATTGAAAAGAGTGACAAATCTTAAAGTCAATAACTCTCTTTCAACACCAAGATCAACGAATTACTCTGCCTCTAAGTATAGAAATACAGATAACAATAAAAGTGGTAATAGTAACAGTAACGCCAATAACAATCCTAATAACATCGCTAACAATAATGCAGCAACATCAGCAGCAAATACAGGGTTGCCTAGAAAGAATGATTACCAAGACAGGGCAGTAAATACAATGTCCTTAAAAGAATTAGATGAAAAGTCTCTGGCAGAACTACGTAAACTCGCATTAGATCTGAGTATTGAGAATGGAAGCGACTATCAAAAAAAAGAATTGATTATCAAGATCTTAGAGAAACAAACCAAGCTTGGCGGCAATATTTTTACTGAAGGCGTACTGGAGATTATCAATGATGGCGCCCATGGAGTGCTTAGAAGTACTAAGCTTTTGCCAGGCGAGAACGATGTGTATGTTTCTGGTTCCCAAATCAAAAGATTCAACTTGCGTGGTGGAGACTTTATCTCCGGGCAAGCTCGGCCTCCAAAGGAAGGCGAACGTTACCTCTCAATGTTGAAAATTGAGGCCATTAATAGCCAATCGCCCGATACCGCAGTAGCCAGAGGTACTTTTAGTAAATTTATCCCAATTTTTCCAAACCAGCAAATTAAATTGGAAACAGACCCTGGAATTATTTCGACGCGTTTGATCGATTTGATTGCTCCAATTGGTAAAGGTCAAAGAGGTATGATTGTAGCTCCACCAAAGGCTGGGAAAACCTGGCTGATGAAGGATATTGCTGCTGGAGTGGCCAAGAATCACCCTGACATCCACTTGATGGTGCTATTAATTGGTGAGAGACCAGAAGAAGTGACAGATATGGAAGAGTCAGTAATAGGCGAGGTGATTGCCTCTAATTTCGATGAACCGCCAGAGAATCACACCCGCGTGGCTGAGTTGGCAATTGAAAGAGCTAAAAGAATCGTAGAGCAGGGCAAAGATGTGATGATTCTGATGGATTCCATCACCAGATTAGCCAGAGCTTACAATATTGTGGCTCCACCTTCAGGTAGAACTCTCTCAGGGGGTTTTGACCCAGTGGCTATTTACCCACCTAAGAAATTCTTTGGTGCAGCACGTAACTTTAGGCATGGGTCTAGTCTGACAGTGATTGCTACCGCTTTAGTCGAGACTGGTAGTCGCATGGACGAGGTCATCTTCGAAGAATTCAAAGGTACCGGTAATATGGAGCTCAAGCTGGACAGAAGAGCAGCCAATCGCCGCTTATTCCCTGCTATTGACGTACTCAATTCTGGAACTAGAAATGAAGAGTTATTGCTCAAACCTGAAGTAATGCAGTCTATTTGGCGTGTGCGCAGAATGTTGGAAACTATTCAAGATTCTGAGTCTCTGGAAATTTTGATCGAGAGAATCAAAAAAACTAAGAGCAACGCTGAGTTCTTACAAACTCTGCATGAGAGTATGTAGTATCTCTAGGATATGACTAGAATTCTTTCGAGATTAGGTTTAGCTTTTCACCGTCGTCATGATGCAGGCCAGAATTTTGTGATTCTGGTCATTAGTTTTGCATTTAGCGTGTTAGCAACTCGTATTTACCTCGATGTGGCGAATTATCCCAAGCTTGGAGTGAATGGTATACATGTCGCACACTTACTCTGGGGTGGTTTGTTGCTGTTGATTGGTGCCACAGTGGCTATAATTTACCGAGGCAAACTGAATCTGCAAGTAGCTGCAGTGTTGATAGGTTTGGGTTGGGGGCTATTCATAGATGAAATTGGTAAATTCGTGACTGCCAATAACGACTACTTTTTCAGACCTGCTGCGCCAATTATTTATCTCTGCTTTCTGTTATTTTGCCTAATCGCAGTATATTTTAGACGTAAACGTAAACCCAGTGTAGAAGAAAGAATTTTCTCAGTACTGGAGGGGATGGAGGAAGTAGTAGGCTCAGACTTGCAGGAAGATGAAAAAGAATACATGCTAGGGCAGTTGGATACTGTAATTCACGCAAAGCATCCTGCCAATCAAAATTATTTAGAATTGGCAAAAGCGCTGAGAAAGATTGTAAAGTCCAGTCAGGTGAGGGCTGCCAAAGATAGTATCATTCCCAAAAGTGTTTTAAGAATTTACCAGCAAATTAAGTATCGCTTCCTGGCCTTGGTCGAATCACCAGCGGCCTTGGTAATCTTGGGTGTCATCACACTTGTTAGGGCCATCTCAGCATTCTTTGATGCGCTTTCCTGGCTAAATCTTATACTGGCACAAAATTCGGATTTACA
>CAZXFQ010000016.1:2655-5857 GCA_964640685.1 uncultured Candidatus Saccharibacteria bacterium | reverse complement strand
TTTGGTTAATATTGTCATTAAGATCTGTGTAGGAATCATCATCTTGCTGGGACTAGCGTCACTTAAGCTCCATAGGAAGTTGGCAGTGCGCTCAATTGTTTTGGGGCTTATACTCTCAGTAGCTTTCAGCGATATCTTTGACTTCTATTTCAATCAATTTGTAGCAGCTGTCTCAACTTGTTTTGACATCGCATTACTTTATGCTTGGCAGTATTTCCTGGTAAATAGATCCAGCAAAACACTCAAGAGGGTTACTAAGACGTCAATTGTCTAGCTAAATAGCGGTTAGATATTATCGTTTTCCCCCAGTTTGAGGTAAAATATCTCAGGCCTATTGTGTAGTTAAAGCCGGGATGGCGGAACTGGTAGACGCGCTGGACTCAAAATCCAGTTTCTTCACAGGAGTAAGAGTTCGATTCTCTTTCCCGGCATGTTTTGCTCTCAAGCCCTGAGTGTGAAATAATCCATTTGTATAATATTAATAATCAAAACTATGGCAATGCTAGCCTCAACTGAACTTAAGGTCGGAGAAGTATTTAATGATGACAATCACACTTTCGTAGTTTTAAAGTATCAATTCATCAAGAAGGGCAGGGGGCAAGCCACTATTCGGGTGAAGGTGCGCAATATTGAGTCCAATTCCATCACCGAAAAGACCTATAGCAACGAGCAAAAAGTAGAAGTCGCTGATGTGGAGAAACGCACTACTCAATATCTCTATTCCGACGAGAAATTGGCTTATTTCATGGATAATGCAGATTATTCTCAATTTGAACTATTCAAAGATGATATTAGTTATGAATTGAACTTTTTGCGAGAAGGTGACGCGGTTGTGACTACATTTTTGAACGGAAAGTCTTTGGCAATTGAAATTACGAAATCAGTAGAATTAAAAGTACAAGACACTTCTTCAGCTGTTGCAGGCAACACGGCCACTGGTGCTACCAAAGAGGCGATTATGGAGACTGGTTATAAAATCCAGGTGCCTTTATTTATTAATGTTGGCGACATGTTAAGGATTAATACCGAAGAGGGTAGTTATACAGGTCGAGTTAATAGTTAAAAAATAGTTGCAGCCGCTTTAATTATTCTTTAAGATAAATCTATGCAATCAAATCCGCTACTAGATTCATTTGATTTTTTAAAGAATATTCAGTTCGAATATGTAGCCATAATTGTCGCAGGCTATATTTTCGCAATTTGGCTGATGGTGACTGCTTGGGCAGCGAGGGATGCATCTAGAAGATATAGTGGCAGATTTACTGCTGCGCTTTGGGCGATCGCAATCTTGGTGTTAGGCTTTCCAGCGTTGATGTTTTATTTCGTAATTCGTCCAGAGGTCGGCGAAGAACAGGAAACTGGTTACGCTTCAGGCGGTTTACAAGTACCATTGATCAACTTTATTGGCAAAAACAATGAAATGTTGTTCAATTTGCAGATAAAGATTAATCCTGATGAACTCACTCAGGCAGTTCAGGACATGAAAGTGGATATTGAATGGCTCAGCAAAGACAAAAATAAAGAGATCAATATCAGTGCAATTGAAGCCGAAGCCAAAGCTGTAAGCGCTAAGGCTAATTATCTACAATCATTACTCAATAAGTTCCGCGCCCAAGTTGGCAATTCTAAGATTAATATTAAAGATCTGACTACTTCATTACGCAAAATCAGGCCGCAATCGCAGCCCACTGCTGCTGAGGTGGTGATAGAAGTGTTTGAAAATAGTAGCCCAATCATTCCCGAAAGCGTTACAATAGCTGATAAGGAAGAGAAACCAGCGGTCGCTGACGCAGAGTTGCCTTTAAGTGCGGCTAAGGAAGCAGAGCCAGTTATTAAAGGCCATGATAATAAGCATTCCAAAGCAAATAAAGAAGTCTAGCCAGAGGATTGAGCTTAGAGCTTCAAAGGCTCACACAAACTTTATATTAATTGTACCCAAGCAATGCAAATTATTCGTCAGACATACCCCAATGGGCTTAAAAGTTTAAGTGTGTTATCTAAGGATACACAAGCCGTGACTATCATGTTCTTGGTAAAGGTTGGTTCACGTTATGAGGCTGTTTCTGAGCAAGGCCTCGCACATTTCTTGGAGCACACTCTATTTAAAGGAACAAGCGAGCGTCCCAGTAGCAAGCAGATTGGCATGGAGATTGAGTCCTTGGGCGGATCTACCAATGCCTTTACGTCATATGATTACACTGGATATTATATCAAGGCCCCGGCCATCAACTTTAAACCTACTTTCGCAATTTTAGCAGACATGTTCCGCAATTCGATTTTTGCTGAAAAGGAGCTGGAACGTGAGCGCGGAGTAATTATTGAAGAAATTCGCATGTACGAAGATCGTCCACCATCGAAGGTAGCGCAAAGCTGGCTGTCTAACTTTTTCCGTGAAAACCCTCTGGCAGGTGATATTGCAGGTACGATTGAGTCAGTCCGTGAAATCAAGCGCGAACAATTTTTAGGATTTATGGAAAAGCACTACTACGCAGAAAATGTCTTAATTGTCGTATCTGGCAATATAGAGCAAGGCAGTATCGAGGAAGAAATTAGTAAATATTGCCTAGGAATTCCAAGTCGTGGAGAAAAACTGGTATCACAATACCAGCAGTTTGAATTTGCTGAGCACTCAGGGCGCGCCAGAAATATTGAGATTATAAAAGAAGTTGAGCAAACCCATGTGGTGTTGGGTGGTTTAGCTTTGCCGCGCGATCACTCGCAAAGATTTGCCCTGCAAGTGGCTAACGCAATCTTAGGTGCAGGCTTTGGTTCTAGACTCTTCCAGGTCATCCGCGATGAATTGGGACTGGCTTATTATGTATATTCACGAATCTCCAGTTTTACTGACGTAGGTATATTCCAAATTGGAATGGGAGTCGATGCCAAAAGGGTAGATGAAGCAATCGCTGCCACAAAGAAGGAATTAACTGCTGTGGTAGAGGGACAATTCACCAATGATGAATTCAATCGGGCCAAGAATTATCTTTTAGGCAATATTGTCACTGAACTAGAAACTTCCGAAGACGTGGCCTCCTTCTATGGAATGCAAGAGATTTTGGAGAAAGAACAACTCACTATCGACCAGTTGCGCGAGCAAATCCTGGCAGTCACCTTGGACGATGTCCACGAAGTCGCAGGTCAAATATTCAAGGAGGAGAATTATTACACCGCCAAACTGTCGAGAGGGTAACAAGTTGCCAAT
>CAZXFQ010000016.1:0-2555 GCA_964640685.1 uncultured Candidatus Saccharibacteria bacterium | reverse complement strand
CAAGGAGGAGAATTATTACACCGCCAAACTGTCGAGAGGGTAACAAGTTGCCAATTTCATTTTAGATACAAACTGAAAACTCCCGATTTTAGGTAGCCGGAAAAGAAAGCCTATTCGAGGGGGACCACAAGACCATTTATCAAGTCTCCGGATTGCGCATTTTATATATACAATTTCCTATATTATATGAGGATGAAATTAAGGGGAAAAGACTGCTAATGGCCAAGAGATGTTAAAATTTAGCGATGTCAAATCCAATTATCGAAAAATTCTGGGAATTAATCACACATGATGTCGGTATCGATTTAGGTACTGCTAATACGCGTGTATCTATAAAAGGCTTGGGAGAGATCATTTGCGAGCCTTCCGTGGTGGCGATCAACCAGCGCACTAAAGAGGTTTTGGCGGTGGGAGTAGAGGCACGCAGAATGATAGGGCGCACTCCGGGATCGATCGTGGCTATCAGACCATTGAAAGATGGTGTGATTTCCGATTTTGACTCCACAGAAGCCATGATTCGCTATTTCGTGCGTAAAGTTCACAAACAATACCCCAAGTTCTTGGGGATAATCCGCCCCCGAGTGGTGATTGGGATTCCGTCAGGGATTACTGAGGTAGAGTCACGCGCGGTAATGGACGCAGCTATGTCTGCAGGCGCGCGCAAAGCCTATATCATTGAAGAGCCCATGGCAGCGGCGATTGGTGCCAGACTGCCCATCGAAGACGCCTCTGGCAGTATGATAGTAGATATCGGCGGCGGTACCACCGACGTAGCCGTGATTTCCTTGGGAGGCATTGTAATCGACAATACCATTAAAGTGGCAGGCGATGAGATGGATCAAGAGTTGGTCAATTATGTGCGCGCCAAGTACGGACTATTAATTGGCGAAAAACAGGCCGAGGATTTGAAAATTGCTATTGGTACAGCAATTGAAATTCCAGAATTTGAAGGGGAAACCCGCGAAATTAAAGGTCGAGATATCAATACTGGCCTGCCTAAGAAAATTAAAATTACTGTGAAAGAAGTGCGCGACGCGCTCTTGATAGTCTTACGTCAAATCCTCGATGCCTTGAAAGACGCAGTAGAAAAGACCCCGCCTGAGATTCTCTCAGATCTCTTGGACCGCGGGATTGTCATAGCAGGAGGGGGCGCTTTGATTCGTGGTATTGATAAGTACTTCGAGCAAAACCTCGATACACCTGTGATTATAGCCGATGACCCAATCATGGCAGTGGTGCGAGGTACTGAAATCCTCCTAGATGAGATCGAATTGCTGGAGAAGATCCAAGTCAAAGATCACGAACTGATTTAGTTTTAATAGAATAATTACTAGATGAGCAACAAAATCACTCTGGGCCGAGCCACCACTAGCTCGTTTGCCGATGCCATCTTCGAATTCACTTGGTTGGATTGGTTCTTGGTCAGTGCTTTTGGTATCTTACTAATAGTATTCAATGCCATTGGTATTTTAGACCCCCTAAAGAACTTTGTGAGTGCCGTTACACTCCCTGCAAGGACTAGTGTATTTGAACGTAGTCAAAACCTAGAGAAATCTTGGACAGCATTGGGTAATTTAGAAAGACTGGTGAATGCCAATGAATCATTAGCCAGTAAGAATCTAGAGCTAGAATCGCAACTAGCCAAGTCTGAAGCGCTGTTTTCCGAGAACCAACGCTTGTTGGCACAAACTGGCATTCGCTACGAGCGCAATCTCAAAGCGATTGGCAGTCAAGTAATAGGCTATAGCAATACTGAGTCCGGGATAATTACTATCAACAAAGGGAGAGTAGATGGAGTTGATTTGAGCTCAAGCGTTGTGGTAGAGGAGATTGCAGTAGGAGAGGTTGTGCAGGTGGCAGAATTTAGCGCGCAAGTGCGTCTCATAAATCACAATAATACCAACCTCGCAGTGCGCACTACTGATAATAATCTGGGTCTGTTACGGAGTCGTAACGCTACCGAGCTGCTAGTAGCAGATGTCTTGCAGAGCAGGCAGGTGAGCGTGGGCGAGAAGATCTTTACTGGAGGGCTAAATTCTAACCTGCCGGCCAATATGTATTTGGGGACAGTTCAAGAAATAGTTTCAGATCCGAGAGCTCCAACTAAGCAATTAATCATCGACTACCCGATAGACCTTCGCAATTTGACTAGACTGATCGTACTTACCCCAGCGATCTAGAAACAAATACCCAGCTGGTCTAACCCTGGTTAAAAACGAAGTGCATATACCTAGATTGCGCTGGCCGTGTGCGCCTGGAAACACTCCTCAAAGAAGGTAGAAAGCAAAGCTACATATCAACATACCTTAATCAGCTGAGAAATCAATCAATCCCCCCCCTCCGACCACCCCGGTGGAGTGATAGCAAAAGTTAGCTATAGCTTATGTCCAGTGTATAAATTCGATATAAATTGCTTAGTCGGATATATACCCTGAGTAAGCCTGTAGGGCAATGGGTCTGGACGCCAACATTTCTCTCCGATACTCGGGAGCGCTAGTCTAAGTAGGTTGCCCTCTATGCATAAATATATACACTAAAATAGATAATTTAGATAT
>CAZXFQ010000015.1:5461-25769 GCA_964640685.1 uncultured Candidatus Saccharibacteria bacterium | reverse complement strand
AGTTATTAATAAATTGCAATACTATGAGTTGCAATCGTGAAAGTTTAGCAAGGTGGAACCAAAGCATGCGCCGTGTTAAAATGGCGTAATGAAAAGTATTATCAAGATCTTTGCTTTGGTGAGGCCGCTGTACTGGCTGATAGCCACTATCAGTGCGTTCACACTTGTGAACGGAGTTCTAGCTATCGTCACTCCTATTATCTTAGGTCAAATAGTAGATTTGATTATTAAGAATTCCCAAGCAGCTAGTCCAGAATTTCAAAATGAAGTGCTCGCCAGACTGATTTTGACATTGACTACTTCGATAGCGTATTTGTTGTTAAGCTCAGTGATACAAAGACTTGGCGACCTGCTGGCCGCAAAAGTGCGCAAGCTTTTGACCGAAAAGTTCTACTCTCAAGCAATGCAACTTCCCCAAAAATACTATGACAACGAAGTCTCAGGCAAAATCCTGAACCAACTCAACCGTGGTATCGTTTCGATTCAGAATTTTATGAACACAGTTACCAATTTCATCGCCCCCACCATTTTTCAAGCAATATTTACCGTAGCAGTGGTGGCTTTTTATAGTCTGCCTATTGCCTTTGTACTGCTCTTAATATTCCCAGTTTACATTGGATTAAGTGCCTTCTCATCAGCCAGATGGGGCAAGAAGGAGCTGATGAAGAATAAAATCGAAGATAGTTTGCGGGGCAGGATTCAAGAAGTCATTGCCAATATTAAGCTAGTGAGAGGGTTCAACAATCAAACCCCAGAGAAAGACTACGTCAGCTCTAGTCTACTAGGGATCAACCAGATCTATCATAAACAGAGTAATGAATTCCATATTTTGGACTTTCTGAGGGAGTTGACTCTCTATGTGTTGATCTTCACCACTATCGTCTTGCTGATCAATAACGCCAGCTTAGGAATCATTACCGTAGGAACTGTGGTGATTTTGATTCAGTTTATCGATAGAGTCAGACAGTCACTATTTGGCATGAGCTATATTATAGGACAGGTGCAGATGGCCGAGGCAGGCTCAAAAGAATATATTGAATTATTAAACTTAGAACCTATCTCTCCAGATCAAATCGATTATGTAAAGACCCCAAAGCTAGAGCGAGCCAAGATCGAGTTCAAAGACGTGAGCTTTGCCTATGGAGACTCACCAGTCATTAACAACATTAATTTCACCTTGAATGAGGGTCAGACAGTGGCTTTGGTAGGACCGAGCGGCGCTGGCAAAACCACAATTATCAACTTGATTTTGAAATTCTACGAACCTAAAAGCGGCGAGTTGTTGTTGAATGGGATACCTTATAGCAATTACCACACAAATACGATAAGAGACAATGTAGCGCTTGTATTCCAAGAGACTGAGTTATTTTCTACAACTATTCGTGAAAATGTAGCCTATGGACTGGCCGATGCCACAGAGGCTGAGATCATTGCGGCTCTAAAACTGGCCAATGCCTGGGACTTTGTCACTAGTATGCCTGAGGGTATTAACACGGCAATCGGTGAAAGAGGTGTGAGGCTTTCTGGAGGTCAGAGGCAGAAAATTCAGATTGCCAGAGCAATCATCAAGGACGCGCCGATCTTGGTCTTGGACGAGGCCACCAGCAGCCTAGACTCCAAGTCTGAAGCTGAAGTGCAGACTGCCATCGATCAACTGCGCAACAAGAGACTAGTACTGATAGTGGCGCACAGATTTTCTACAATTCAAAACGCTGATCAGATCATTGTATTAGCAGATCATCAAGTGATTGATTCAGGTACACCACAAGACCTTGCCGCTAGGCCGGGTATTTATGCCGACCTACTAAAATACCAAGTGGAAGGCAATAAGAAGCTACTTAGCAAGTACGAGTTACGCTAGAGTATCTCGATAAAAACTAATCACCCGAAAATTGTTTGACAGCCACAACTGATAGTTGCTACTTTTATATACACCACAATCAGTTGTGTTAAATACGAGTAAATTAGCATTATTAAATTGATAAATTAATAAACATGGTCTGTCCAACCTGCAACAACATCGATTCTAAAGTAATTGACAAGCGCAACAGCAATGAACGCAACGAAGTCAGACGCAGAAGAGAGTGCTTGCAATGTGCTACCAGATACACTACCTATGAAAGGGTCGAAAAGACTACCTTCTTAGTGCGCAAGAAGTCTGGGCGTATGGAGGATTATGACCGCAACAAGCTCAAGAATTCTATCTTGAAAGGCATGAAAAAACGCTCAGTGTCAGAAGATCGTATCGAGAGAATGCTAGATCAAGTAGAGATTGACCTAATGAACCAGTCAAAATCTGTCATCAACTCGCGCGATATTGGCAAAGTAGTCTTGACTCACCTTAGGGGAGTAGATGATGTAGCTTATATGTTGTACGCCACTGTGTATCTAGATTTCAATTGTCTTGAAGACATTCAGTCTGAAATCAACGAGCTTAAGGTCAACCGCGACAGCACTATTGTCATGCTTTCTACAGGTGAAAATTTAAACTCAGAGGTACTTCCTATGAACACAGCCTAGACTTTACAGGAAATTATCAGTGTGCTTTTAAAATATTTTAGTATCCAATTCAAGCCATGCCTATGTACAATGCACCGCAAATAAATAGCAAAAATGCAAAATCTATCTCCAATCAATCCGATAGCTTGAGATCCACCGTAAAATTCACCAAACAGGCATTCTTAAATGACTCAGAAGCCGATAATGCTGATAAGGACGCCGCTGCAAAACTGTCTGCTTCTGCCAGATCAGTAAACCCAGAACGCGGGTTCCAATTGGACGAGACGTTCAGTATTACCCAAATGGATTTGCACACTCGCAAAAACAATCACCTAGGCAAAAAAGGTTTGAAAGTGCAGAGGATGTTCACCAAGAATAATGAGCAAGATATCTATGCCGGCATCAAATTCGACAAACGAGTTTCCAAAATTGTAAATACAGATGGCAGCTCCGTGTTTGAGATGAAGGACGTGGAAGTGCCAGAATATTGGTCCCAAGTAGCAACAGACATTTTGGCCCAGAAGTATTTGCGCAAAAAAGGGGTGCCGCAATTCAACCTAGACGGCACGCCAATATTAGATGAAACTGGCAAACAACTATTGGGCGCAGAAAAATCTATCAAGCAGGCAGCCCATAGACTTGCAGGTACATGGAGATACTGGGGTGAGAAATATGGTTATTTCGACTCTGCGGAGGACGCTCAAGCCTTCGAGGATGAAGTAAAGTACATGATCGTCGATCAAATTGCTGTGCCAAATAGTCCTCAGTGGTTCAACACTGGTCTGCATTGGGCTTATGGGATTACTGGTGAGGCTCAGGGGCATTATTATATCGATCCAGACACTGGTAAATTATCCAAGTCTACAGACGCTTATAGTCGTCCACAGCCACATGCTTGCTTTATTCAGACTGTGAAAGATGATTTGGTCAATGAAGGCGGTATTTTTGACCTACTGACCAAGGAGGCCAGGTTATTCAAATACGGCTCAGGTACAGGTACCAACTTCTCCGCCGTGCGTGGTGAAGGGGAGCCTCTAGCAGGCGGTGGCAGCTCTTCAGGGCTGATGAGTTTCTTGAAAGTCCTAGATAGTGGTGCTGGCGCGATTCAATCAGGTGGCACCACTCGTAGAGCAGCCAAAATGGTGATTTTGGACGCCGATCATCCAGAGGTAGAAAAATTCATCGATTGGAAGGTTATTGAAGAACAAAAAGTAGCCGCTTTAGTTGCTGGCTCACAGATTACCTACAGGCATTTGAAAGCTGTTATGCAGTCAGCTGAAGATCACGGTATCGATACCAACAAAAATGCGCAATTGCAAGAATTGATCAAGGCCGCCAAATCTGACTTCGTCTCACTTAATTACGTAAAAAGAGTGTTGATGTTAGTAGAGAATGGTGTCAAAACCGTAGATTTCGATTTTGCCACTTTCGACACCGACTTCCGTTCTGAAGCCTATACCACAGTGGGTGGTCAAAACTCCAACAACTCTGTGCGCGTCACCAATGCATACTTAGAAGCAGTACAGACTGATGCCAATTGGGATTTGATTAATAGAGTAAATGGCCAGGTCAACAAAACCATCCGAGCCCGGGATTTATGGGACAAGATTAATTACGCCGCCTGGTCCTGTGCCGACCCTGGCCTACAATTTCACACAACTGTGAATGAATGGAATACTGCTGCTGCAGACGGTCAAATCGTTGGCTCTAATCCTTGTTCAGAGTACATGTTCTTAGACGAGACAGCTTGTAACTTGTACCAGATTAATATGCTGAAGTTTTATAATGTAGCTAAGGCCAAATTTGATACCAAGGCATTTGAGCACGTAGTGAGATTGAGCACAATTATTCTAGAAGTATCTGTGCTGATGTCACAGTTGCCAAGCAAGACTATGGCTGTGGGTACCTATAATTACCGCACCCTAGGTTTGGGCTACGCCAATATTGGCGCAGTCTTGATGTACATGGGGCTGCCTTACGACAGCGACAAGGGTTTTGCCATGACTGCGGGTATGACTGCAATCATGGGTGGCGAAGCATATGCTACTTCTGCAGAAATCTCAGCAGTGTTGGGCGCATTCCCACGCTATGAGGCTAATGCTAGTCATATGTTGAAAGTCATTCGCAATCACAGGCGCGCAGCCTACAGCGCTGATAACGCCGAGTACGAAGGTCTCACAGTCTTCCCTGACAGATTTAAATTTGAATTGATTGATGCAGACGTGGTCAAATCTGCGCGCCAATCTTGGGACTATGCTTTGGCATTGGGTATGGACCATGGTTACCGTAACGGGCATGTCACATGTATTGCTCCTACTGGCACTAGCGGCTTGGTAATGGACTGTGATACCACCGGGATCGAGCCAGATTTCGCTTTAGTCAAATTTAAAAAACTGGTGGGCGGCGGTTACTTCAAGATTGTCAACCAGGCAATTGAGCCAGCTCTAAGAAACTTAGGCTATCCTGAAGATCAAATCAGGGCAATTGTAGACTATGCAGTGGGTACTCAAAGTCTAGCTGAAGCTCCACACATAAATCGCGCCAGTCTGCAGGCCAAAGGATTTACCGATAATGAATTGGCTGCTATCGAGACAGTATTGCCGTCAGTGTTTGAATTAAAGTATGCCATCAGCAAATGGACAGTGGGAGAAGATTTCTGTCAAAAGGTTTTGAGAATTACCCCAACCGAACTGAACTCTCAGAGCTTTGACTTACTAGAAAGCCTAGGATTTAGTGACAGTCAAATTGCAGATGCCAATGAATACATTTGCGGTTCGATGACTGTAGAAGGCGCGCCGTTTTTGAAGAAGGAGCACTACGCTGTGTTTGACACCGCCAACAAAAACGGTAGCAAAGGTACACGCTATATCTCTTACCGAGGTCACCTAAAGCAAATGGCTGCAGCGCAGCCTTTCATATCTGGTGCAATCAGCAAAACCATCAATATGCCTGAGGAGGCAACTATTAGTGATGTCGAGAAAGCCTATTTGGAAAGCTGGCAGTTAATGTTGAAAGCCACTGCTTTATATCGTGATAGCAGCAAATTAAGCCAGCCTCTGAGCACAGGCTCAGGCGGTGACGATGTTTACGCCAAACTGTTTAGCTTTAGCGAGGATGAAGTTAGCTCAGGCCAGGAACTGGAGACTGAACAAGTGCATAAGGTGATCTACAAAGAAGCAATGACTGAAGCTGCAAGTGATGTAGCAAGACCTTTACGCAAGAGATTGCCTGATGAACGCCGCAGTATTACTCATAGATTCTCAGTGGCAGGTCACGAAGGTTATCTGACAGTTGGATTATATGAGGACGGTGCCCCTGGTGAGCTATTTATCACCATGAGCAAAGAGGGTAGTACTCTATCTGGAATTGCTAATGCTTTGGCATTATCGATTTCTCTGAATTTGCAGTACGGAGTGCCAATAGAGACTTTAGTGAAGAAGTTCTCACATGTGAGATTTGAGCCTAGTGGTTTTACAGAAAATCCAGAGATTCCTATGGTGAAATCTTTGATTGACTATATTGCCCGCTGGTTTGGAATCAAGTTCTTAGACAAAGACAAGGCCAAGCAATATCATAACTCTGAACTAGTGGACAGAGCATATGGTGATCAAGGTTCAATGTCTAGAGTGCAATTCAATACTACCGTGGCGGCGCAAAGTGAAACTGTTATTGTATTCAATCAAAATGCTACAAACATGCCAGCTAGCAGCAAGTCAAACAGCAGTGCCAATGGTGCTGCCCAGCCCCAGGTTTTGGAGCGTGAGCCTAAAACTGGCACTGGATATGCAACTCATATTGACCTGGCTGAGTTCTCTAAATTGCAGCAGCAGCTGGCCAATAAGTCCAACAATGAGGACGCACCACTGTGCTCAACATGCGGCAGTGTGACTATTCGCAATGGAGCTTGCTACAAGTGTCCAGATTGTGGCACCACCACTGGTTGCTCATAATTAGCCAGTTTGGTTAAGCCACTAGTCAAAGTTATGAAAAGAGAGGTCTAACGGCCTCTCTTTTCAGCTTGTATGCTATAAACAATTAAGATGATCATAAATGTACAAGATCCTACTCAATTAATTACCTTGCAAAAGTCTACGCGCCAATTTTCCTTGGTGTTTACTAGTGGTTGCTTTGACCTGCTTCACAGTGGGCATATTTATCTACTAAATCAGATGCGTGTGCAAACACCAGCGACAGCAAAACTAGTAGTGGCAATTCACTCAGATGCTGAAATAACCAAGCATAAAGGCCCTCAACGTCCAATTTTCTCAGCACAGCATCGCGCTTTGCTATTAGACAATATTAAAGCCGTGGATTATGTAATTATTTGGGAGGGCTGGGAGAATATTGTAGATTTAGTCTTTAGATTGGAGCCGGAATTCTTGGCTACCACAGCTGATAATCTTAAGCGCCAGAATTGGGCTAACAGCTGGGAATCAGTCGCTGTGAAGATTAATGCACAGCTTATCGGAATTCCACGGGTGAATGAGGACTTATCTACAACCAGCTTTATTAATAAAATTAGAAATGCAAAGTAGCACTAGTGGCTTTGTGCTGAAACTCGCAAGAGTGAAGGAAAATGATTTAATTGTTAATATCTTCACCCAAGACTACGGAGTGCGTGCCTATTATTTGAAAAATGTGGGCGTTGCCAAAAGTAAACGTAGACCGTTGATAGAGATTCTGAATTTCCTGAAATTTACCAGCCATGAGCGCAACACCGGCCTTGCTTACATTGAAGACATGAAATTGCTAAGTGATTTCGAGTTACTCAAAAACCCTGCCAATATGTTCGCCGAAAGCTTTATTCTGGCGGAATTACTATTAAAGTTTTTGGCTGAAGAAGTAAAGTATGAACTGCTCTGGAACATCTTAGCCAGCTACAACGCGCTAGGTCTGGACTATAAAAAGCAAGCTTTGCTAAGCAAATATCTTTTAATTCACTACAGTTTGCAACTTCTCCAGGATTTGGGTTTCCTGCCTGAGCTGGACTTTGACCATCAAACAGGTGAGAAACTCGACCCTGGCAAACCAATCCTTGCACTAAGGGATGAACCTGGCTATATACAAGTTAATTCTGACATTGGCGAAGCTGAAGTGGTACAAGGAATTAAGGTGCAAAAGTACTTTTTGGCGCATCCTTTAGAAATTGAGAAAGTTCTTCAATTGCAATTAACCCCAGAACTAGCCAACTACTTGCTGAAGTTGCAATTACAATGGCATGAAGCAGTTCTGGAACGCGAGCTGCAAAGCAAATTCTTACTGAAACTGTAGATTTTACGGTAAGTCAGCTGCCAGAATAGCTGCCAGGTACATACCAAAAAACCACCGGGTTTAGCCAGTGGTTTTTTGTATAACACTTGCACTGGAAACCAAACTCTAGGAAGGCATAATTACGCTATCAATCACGTGAATAACACCGTTGCTACACACTAAGTCAGTCTGAGTGACGTTAGCTGCGTCTACCATTACACCAGAGGCATTGGAGACCTTGATCTCACTACCTTGCACAGTCTTGACCATAGTGCCATCGGCTAAAGCCATTACATCTGCTGCCATAACTTTACCAGGTACTACGTGGTAGGTGAGGACTTTAGTTAAAAGCTCTTTGTTGCCAAGTAACTGTTCTGCAGTCATATTTAATGCTGCTAAGGCCTTAGCAAAAGCTTCATTTGTCGGTGCAAACACTGTGAACGGGCCAGCACCCTTAAGAGTCTCAACTAAGCCAGCTGCTTGTACTGCTGCTACTAAAGTTGAAAAATTGCTGTTTGCTGCTGCTGTAGATACTATATCCATGTGTTAAATAACTAAACTTAAATATAATATATCCTAACATGTTAACTCCCCAGAACCTAGCCTTCTTATGTAAGGATGAAGGACTAGCTAATAAGTTAAGCTAATAAGTAAAGCTGCACTTCAGTAAGCGCGTACACTTTTGGCTGTTTCTAAGTATGGATCGTTTCTGACTCCACCCCGGATCACTTTAGATCTAAATCAGATACATTGCGATTCATTTTAGATACAAACTTAAAACAAGCAAAATGTGTTAACACTCCCGGACTTAACTAGACTCAGTCACATTCAGCCATACTCTGCCTCACAGCCAAATTATAGTAAAATACAATTATAAGTTTATATTAACTCCGCCGTGGTCTCAAAAAAAAACTTCAATCTGGTGGTCTCTAGCTGGCCCAGCGCTGGTGGTACTACAATTTCCTTAGTTTTAGCAGAATTATTAAAGTTAAAATATATATACGCAGGTGGAGTGCTAAAGGAGTGGGCTAAGTTAATGGGTTACGACCCTACAAGCGACCGCTTTCATGAATGGGAAGCTAACTACGGTGAGGTCTGGGATAGATTCTGGGAAAGTTATATTGCCGACAAATTATCTAAGGAGGCAAACTTTCTTTGTGAAGGTAAGACATTGGGGTTTCTATTGGCACCTGATAAGGCTTTTGAGATCGTGATAATTGCCGATCTAGAGGAGCGGGCCAGGAGGGCTGGTAAAGATCAGCGCAGCGAGTCAATTGCTGCCAGAGATCAACTTTTAGCTGAGCGTTGGAAACGGCTTTTTGGAATTAAGCTATTAGATAAGCAGTCTTTAGCTGCCAACTACGATTTGGTCTTAGACAATACTAATCTCACTATTGCCACATCTCTAGAGATAATCTGGTCTAAACTCGCAGAATATTATAGCGAGGTTGAATTTACTGCAGAGCAGGCTAGTACAATTGACCAAGAATTTTGGCAGGATATGAAAGCTGGTAAGAGTGGAAAAGATCGCTGGAAATCTAAACTGGAGGAACAGGGATTGTATTATACAAATGAGCATGTATTTAAGGATTGGTTAGACAACTACCAAGACAAATTCAGTCAATTACCTGTGGAAATGCAACTAGCGATAAAATTATAAGCATGAACATAGCCATTATTGGCGGGGGCTATACAGGGTTGACTGCGGCGTACTACTTGTCGAGAGCGGGTCATCAGGTGAGCATTTTTGAGGCTGGCCCGGAAATAGGTGGATTGGCTAGTGGGCTGAAAATTGCTGGCGCCAATATCGAAAAGACATACCATCATCTTTTTAAAACGGACACAGACATTATCGAGCTTGCGGCAGAATTAGGCGCACAAATAGATTGGTATCCAAGCTCAGTGAGTATTTATTGCCAAGGACAACTATACGATTTCAATGGACCTGGAGATCTATTGAGATTCTCAGCTTTATCTTTTGTCTCGCGACTACGCACAGCCATAGTACTGGCTTTTCTAAAATTCTATAATAACTGGCAAAGCTTTATAAATATTAGTGCCTATCAATGGATGTCGAGATGGGCTGGGGCAGAATCTACCCAAGTAATTTGGGGGCCGCTATTACAAGGCAAGTTCTCAGGTTTTGCTCAGCAGATTTCTATGGCCTGGCTGTGGGCAAGAATACACATTCGAGCCAATTCACGCAGTTTCAGCTTGCAAGATAGTGCAGAATACTTGGGCTATTTCCGCGGGGGATTTCATAGCTTTACCACTAAATTATTAGCGGAACTAGCCAAATATAATGTCAAGGTTTATGTGAACCAGAAAGTTAGCGCAATTAGCTCAAATCTTGACACTGGCCTTGTTAGCATTGAACTGTCAGATTCGGAGGCAAAGTTTGAGCGCGTATTAGCCACTATCCCATGTCACACATTTGCGAAGCTAATTGGAACAGACAGCCAAGCTTCCCCTGCTTATCTAGGTCAACTAACTGCTATAGAATATTTGGGTGCAATTTGCTTAATCTATAGCAGTAAACAAAGTTTATCCAAATCTTATTGGCATAATATAAATGACAAGAGCTTTCCATTTTTGGTATTTTTGCAGCACACTAATCTAGTGTCTAGGAGCAATTATCAAGGACAAGAAATATACTACATTGGCACTTATTTGCCACATGACCATCGCTATTGGGAGACAACAGAGGCAGAGATTTTGATTGAATGGTTTGCTGCTCTCAAGAAGATCTTCCCTGAATTCGATGGCTGTCAGGTTCAAGAGCGACATTTGTTTAAATTGAAAAATGCTCAGCATATTGCTGATTTAAATTATCAGTCTAAGATTCCAGCTGTTACTACGCCACTGAAAAATGTCTACCTGAGTAACTTTTCACAGATTTTCCCTGAGGACCGGGGTACAAATTTTGCAGTTCGTGAAGGTAAGAAAGCTACTAATCTAATCCTGCAAAACCCAAATTGAGAAAACTGTTTGAAAAGGACATAACTATTTATCTGATTTTTACAGCAATCTGCTTGCTAGTATTTGTCTGGCAGAGTCTCTCCCACACGGTGCTGTACGATGAGGGACACTATTTCTATAGTGCTTGGTTTGAAACTCAAAACTTGCAGATATTCGTGGATTATTTCAATGTAATTCAAAAGACACCTGGAGTTGTCTGGCTCTTAAGCGTCTGCACGGCTATCTTTGGTAATACCTGGACTGCAATTTATGCGGCCAGGCTGATTTCAGTGCTAATAAAGCTCCTTAGCACTTTGGTGCTATTCAAATTGCTTAAACCAATTGACCGCAAGTTTGCAATTGCCAGTAGTCTCTTATTCGCCGTTGATCCATTGAGTAATGCAGGTTCAGCATTTATACATACCGAGACATTTAGTAATTTCTTTTATCTAGTGGCCAGCTATGGTTTGCTACAGTTACCCAATAGCTGGCAAAAATGGCGCTGGCTGTTAGCAGGCATTGCACTGGCTCTGGCTTTCAGTTTTAGACCCACAGCTGTGATATTCGGACTGGTAATAACTACTTTCCTGCTGATTGAGGCCTGGGGAGCATATCAGCGAGGAACAGAGAAATCCATATTCAAAACTATTCAGACAATTTTCGCAAAGTCTCTCCAGTTATTGCTGGGTATAGCAATTGGACTTTTGCCTTTGAGTATTTACCTAGCTCTTAATCATGGCTTTGAGCCTTTCTATCAGTCAGTTATCACTTTCAATAATATCTTCAGCTCTGATACCCTAAAGTCCGGCTTAATTAACAAACTCTATGATATTCTCTGGCAGCTGCAAAATTACCCGATTATTTATGGATTTGTCATAGTGTTTAGTTCCCTTGGTTTAGTAATTCCTGCTGAAAAAAGATTCGCACGAGTGCAACTGTTTGCCAGAATTTGGTTTGTGCTTATGGGACTGGTTTTTCTGCAAGGTCAAAGCTTTTTTGATCATTATTTTATCGAGCTACTAGTGCCCGCTTACATTTTAGCTGGATTAGCATTTTTGCCTTTAATCAAGCACTTCAGATTTCAGGGGTTACTTACACTGCTATTCAGCGCCATTTTGCTACAGGGCCTCATAATGCGCTCTTTTGCAATTCCAGTTTATAATTATCGTAATGGCTTGCTTGAAAACACGACAGTACAAACCATGTTAAACGACCCCAGCAAGAAGATCTACACTAATCTACCAATTTTGCTGTACTTCCAAGGTGTTGTAAACAAGAACTACTCATATGGCCAAGGGCATGAACAGGCCTATGCCAGTGCTGGATTGGCAAAGTATTATGGTGAGCGCGAAATTGACCCTTTAGTTAGTATTCGCACTAGCAATCCAGACTTGGTGGTGCTCCAGCGCGTCAAGGATTATGCCAATTATCCAGAGCTTTTGTACTACCTAGATAAGAATTATGACAGACTCTATATAAGCAATCTAGAGCCGGAAACTGCTGTCTACTATCAGTAGAGAGCGTTTATTTATGATATAAATAAATATGAATATACTTGTAACAGGAGGTGCGGGGTTCATTGGCTCTAATTTTGTTCGTTATTGGTCTGACCGCCACACAGAGGATAAAGTCTATGTATACGATAAATTAACTTACGCCGGCAATTTAGCAAATCTTACAGGCTACCTAAATGTAAAAAATGTATTTTTTGAGCAGGGAGATATCTGCGAAAAGGCGCGTCTTGAGGAAATCATTTTGAAATATGAAGTTGAAACAATTGTGCACTTTGCTGCTGAAACACATGTAGATAAAAGCATTGATGGTCCTGGCGCCTTTATTCAAACCAATATTGTGGGCACATATACCATTTTAGAACTTCTACGTGCCCATCCAGAGATTTGTTTTCACCATGTCTCTACCGACGAAGTATACGGAGATTTACCTTTAGATCAGCCGGAAGCCAAGTTCACTGAGAACTCGCCTTACTCACCCAATTCACCGTATTCAGCTAGCAAAGCTGGATCTGATCATTTGGTGAGAGCTTATCGACGCACCTTCGGCATTCAAGCCACAGTGTCCAATTGCTCCAATAATTATGGTCCTTTTTGCTTTCCAGAGAAATTGATCCCTTTAGCTATTACCCGCGCCATTTTTGACCAGGAGATACCAGTTTATGGAAGTGGTGAGCAAGTGCGAGATTGGATTCATGCTGAAGATCATTCTCTAGGTATTGAGCTAATCTTGACAAAAGGCAGGTTAGGGGAGACTTACATGCTGGGAGGCAATGGCGAACGCCAAAATATTTGGATCGTCAGAAAGATTTTAGAATTGCTGGGCAAGAGTCAAGATTTGATGGTGCATGTAGGCGACCGCAAAGGACATGACCATCGTTACGCAGTAGATTTTTCTAAGGCCACTTCTGAACTGGGTTTTAGTCCTATGAAAGATATTGATACTAGACTTGCCGAAACCGTTAGCTGGTACCAAGCCCATCAAGACTGGTGGCTACCAGCGAAACCAGAAGCAGACAAATTAGCTGAAAAATATTTAAGTAATAGGCTTGCTTAACTTTAACTCTCTGGAAACTATGAAGGGCATAATTCTCGCTGGTGGTTCTGGGACAAGACTTTATCCTCTGACTATCGCAGTCAGTAAGCAGTTACTGCCGATTTATGACAAGCCTATGATCTATTATCCTTTGTCGACTTTGATGAAAGCGGGGATTAGAGAAGTCTTGATCATTACTACTCCCAGAGATAGAGACAGTTTTGAGAAATTATTGGGGGACGGCGCGCAAATAGGCTGCTCATTTAGTTATGTAATTCAAGAAACTCCTCGTGGCTTGGCAGATGCTTTTATTGTTGGTGAGAAATTCTTAGCAGGTGACAGTGTAGCAATGGTGCTAGGGGATAATATATTTTATGGCTCTTCTATGGATGAAGGTCTAAAACAATACGTGAATCCTGATGGCGGTGTGATCTTTGGCTGCGAGGTCAATGATCCTGAGAGATATGGGATTGTAGAATTCGATAGCAAGATGCAGGTAGTCTCGATTGAAGAAAAACCTCTGAATCCTAAGTCCAATTATGCTATTCCGGGGCTTTATTTCTTTGATCATAACGCTCCAGCAATTGCCAAAGAAGTGCAACCAAGCGCCAGAGGCGAGATTGAGATTACAGAGATTCACAATGCCTATTTAAAGCAAGGTAAACTTAAAGTACATCTCTTAGATCGCGGTACAGCCTGGCTAGATACGGGAACTTTCGCCTCATTAAATGATGCCTCCCAATTTGTAGAAGTTATAGAAAAGCGCCAGGGCTTTAAGATTGGCTGTATCGAAGAAGAAGCCTATAGACAGGGATTTATTGACGCTGCGCAATTACAAAAGATTAGCGAAAGTTTACTGAAAAGCGGCTATGGCCAATATTTACTAGATCTAATTTCCTAGCACGTTTCACCAGCTAACTAATTAGCTATTTGCTAGTTAGAAATAGCTGCTTCAGAGCTGCAAATTTGCGCTTAAGGGGGTAATGTCTTAAGGCAATCCTGGCCCATGCTTTTTTCTTGGCAGATTCCAGATTGTAAAGCTTGTTTTGGTCTGTAGAACGCATCCACTTATGATCAATGCTGGTTTTGCCAGTATATATGGCCTTCCAGCCGGCTTTTTGAGCGCGAATAAATAGCTCTACTTCATCCAGATGCAGTTTAATTGCACGCCAATAAAGCCCAATTTCATTGAGCATCTGCACTCTTAGGAGTATACAAGCTCCAGTCACCCCAAAAACTTCCTCATCACCAGCAAACTGTCCTTTATCAGTTTCCAAAAAGCCGCGATCATAGGCCTGCAAGAATCCATCATAGATTAAGCCAGCAGAGTTAATCTTGCCATAATCCTGGCTTTGACCACTACCCAAGAGAAATTTGACTTTAGGACCAGCAGCCCCAATTTTGGCCCCACTATCAATCGCTGCGCGTAAAACCGATAGCAAGTCAGGTTTCACGATTGTATCGGGGTTAAGCACTAATACGTACTCAGGATTGTAGTGCTCAATTGCGTAGCTAATGCCAAAGTTATTGCCTCCAGTGAGGTATAGATTCTTGGACATGATTTGCAGATCTACTTGCGGAAAATGCTTTTGAACCAGAACCACGGTCTTATCTGTAGAATTATTATCTACCACCAGTATGTTAAAGTCAGGGTAGGCCTGATCCTGGACGCTCTGCAGACAATCAACTATATCAGTTTCATTGTTCCAAGTGACGATAACTACAGTGATATTGCCTTGTTGCATAGTCTAATTATATGTTTAATCCAGCAGTTTAGGCCACACTTCATTCACAATAGTTCTTTGAGCAGATTCCTTAGCAGTTTGCTCCAAAATCTCTCTTAATTCTTGTTTGTCAGCCTGCTTCATATTCTCAGCCAATTCTTTAGCAATCTCTACTAAGCGCTCTTCAATTGGTTTCATCTTGATGCCTGCAGCAATCAATCTATCCATATTTAGAATGGTATCCACTCTTTTGTTAGGAGTCAGTTTGTCTAATTCAGCTCTAGTGATCAAGATAGGGTCTAATTCAGGCAGGATGTATTGCTTTAATACTTGCGCAATTCTGTATGGACTAGTCCAGCCTGGATTGGCGGTATGGAATACGCCAGTAGCTTTTTGAGTGATCAATTTCTCTGTCCACTCCAATAAGTCTTCTAGCACAGTCAAACTATTAGGAATATCGATATATCTAGTAAATGTCAGCATCTTGATCAAGGTATTACGGTGGCTTAAAGAAGCAGTGATTGGTTGTCTAGGTCTCAAAATCATGTACTTGAACTCAGCTGACTTGTTAAATGCTATCAACTCTTCTGCCCATACCTTAGTCCAAGAGTAGAATGCCGCTGGGTTTGGCTCATCGGTCTCAACTTTAGCATCATTTTCATCGGTACTTTGATAAATGCAGCCACTAGAGAGATGTACAAAGTAAATTCCCAATTTATCGCAAGCTGTAGCAATATTGTCAGCTCCCAGGACATTGGAATTAAACGAGTCTAGTTTGTTATTGGCGCAATATTCCAAGCTAGTACGTGCAGCACAATTGATTACCACTTCAGGTTGCTCTTCGCTAAGCACTTTAGCCACGGCTGCTGCGTCCGTAATATCAATCAGTGGAATCGACACTTCCCAACCCTTAGACGCAAAGTATTCCTTGTATGAGCCACCAATCTGTCCATTACCAAAAATTATCATTTTCATAGTTTTAAATTTTCACATTAATTTAAGCGATAGGAAATTCTAGCAGACTTGTGTCAAATTTAGAATTTTGAATTTCAGGTTTTTAAGTGATAATATATTAAGTAGAGGCAATACAGTTACCTATTATCATTTCCCCATAACATGAAGAAAAGATGCCTTGTTCTCTCAGTTGCACCTGTACCTACGGACCCTAAGAAAATGGTGGAAGGCGGCGGTATCCGTGCTTGGCGTTTAGCAAAAGGATTACAGGCAAATGGGATAGATGTTGAAGTAGCAATTCCGTTTCATTTCGAGCTGGACAAGGTTGAGCATGCTGGCATTAAATTGAGCAAGTGGGAATACAGTGAAGAATTTAAATCTAAGATGAATGACTTCGACTCAGTGGTGTTATTGTATTCGCGTGGTGATCTTTCAGACTACGTCTACAAGCATATTGACGATAGCGTGCAATTGATTGTGGATCTATATGTGCCAATTTATATAGAGGTTGCAGCACGCAATTCAGCCGATAGGATTAATGAGTATCATGGATTCCAACGCGATATTGAATATTGGAATATTGCTTTGAAGCGTGGAGATTTATTCCTTTATGCTAACGATAATCAGGAGATGTACTATTTGGGAGTATTATCTGCACTCGGAAGAATAAATCCACTCACATATTATGCAGATTTACTGATTCACTTACCCCTGGGAGCTGAGGTATTAAGCACTGAGAATTATCAAGAAAAAATCAAGGGGAAAATTGATGGGATTGATGCAACTGACAATGTAATAATTTGGTTTGGCAGTATTTATCCTTGGTTTGAAATCGAGCAGTTATACCAAGCCTATAAAGAGTTTTCTAAGTCTAATTCTGCTTACAAGTTAGTCGTTTTGGGTGGTAAAAACCCCTTTAACAACTTGCCTGATTTTGTGAAAAAATATGATTACATTTATAGTGCCAGCACAAAAGATGGTCTTATCAATAAAAGTATCTTCTTCGTGGACTGGGTACCATATGAAGAGCGTCTAGATTGGCTCCAATCAGGCGACGCGGTTATTGTAATCAATAAAGAAGGAATTGAGAATAAGGTGGCTTGGCGTACAAGAACGCTAGATCTACTAACTACACAATCAATAATAATTACTAATGGCGGTGACCCAATTTCTGAGGCTCTCCATAAGAGACAGGCTATTATTAAAGTAGGTGGCCTGAGTCAGAGCGCAATCAACGCTGCCTTTACTCAACTGCAACAATTAAATTCTGTAGATATAGCTAGAATGAAATCTGAAATCAAGACGTATAGCTCTTCACTGGATTTGGCAAAAATAAGCAGTCATCTTGCAGCTAAAATTGACCAACACTACCAAGCACCTGACTTAGATCCTGGTCTGAAAGCACAGGGAATAACGGTAGTTGTCTCCAGCACTGAAACCAAAGCACGTAGATTACAAAATAGTATTAAGCGGGAGGGTTTTTTAAGGACCTCTAAGAAAATATTTAGAAAAGTGATAAATAAGCTTAAGTTGCAATAATGAAAATATTACTTGTTTTGCACTCTTACTTCCCTAGATATTTTGCTGGAACAGAGGTATATACTCATAACTTGGCAAAAGCGCTAGCTAAAGCTGGGCATTCAGTCAAGATTTTTACAATTGAACCACAAACACAAGAAACTATTTCCAAGGTTGAACGCTATTATGAAGAAGCAGTAGAGGTCATCAAAATACATCATCCTAAACCTAAACCTGCTCCTAGACTGATCCAGTCAGTAATCAATGACGAATATGTAATTGAGTTTAAAGCGATCCTGGATGAGTATCAACCAGAATTGGTACATATTCAGCACCTTCTCGGACTGTCTCTAGACTTTATCGATATAGTCAAAACTAGAAATATCAAAGTAGTATTTACTGCACATGATCTGTGGTACAAATGCCCAAGTCTTAGAGGTTATTTTCAGGGAGAGAAATGTTTGTGCACTAAAGATTCTGCGTCTGGTATGTGCGCTGGTTTGGTTATAGGCGGCTTCTACGATTACACTAAAATCGAGAACCCTTTAGTAAAATTTCTCTTGCGACTAGACTGGAAACTGCAAAGGGACAAGCGCAATCGTACCTTCAGACAACATCTGCGCAAAGCAGACTTGGTAATTGTACCTTCGCAATACCTATATAATGACATTTTGGAATATGGATTAGACCCTGACAAAGTTAGATTCATTCAGCACGGCATCCAAGCACCTAGTCCGCAACTAGTTGGTAACAAGGTCACTGACAAGAAACTCAGATTCTTATTTGCCTCGCATCTGACAATTGACAAAGGCTTTGCATTAACTGTAAAGAATTTCCTTAAACTAGAGAAGTCGGGATTAGACTTTACTCTAGATATTTATGGGAGCTACAGCTCAGGTGATTTGGAGATTGTAAGCTATCTGGACAGAATTAAAGATAGTAAGAAAATAAAATATAGAGGCACATTCAAGCCAACAGATAAGTATGAGATTTTTAGCAAGTATAACGTAGTATTAGTTCCTTCATTATGGAATGAAATCTACGGCTTGGTTTTAGATGAAGCTTTGGCTTTAAAGAAATTTGCTCTGGTTTCTAATAAAGGGGCTTTATCTGAAAGGGTAGTGGAGGGTAAAAATGGACTAATTTTTGACACTAGTAAACCCGGCGATTTCTTAGATAAGCTGTATTATATCTTCGAACATCAAGGTGAATTGCTCAATAGAGCTGACTATCCAAAGACTTGGATTGACTTGAAAGAGCATATTGAAGTAATTCAATCAGCCTATAAGGCTATCTTATAGTCTCCCAATTCCCTACGAGAAGTTGTCTGCAATTTAAACAGTATCAAGAGAAATATTATCCCGTGTAAACCTACAATAATAGCCATTGCAAAAAGATTCCTGTCTGTCTGTATTCTAAGGTTGTACATAGAGAACCACAAAACAAATTCGAAGATTACAAATTGCACTGCCAATAGCAACCCTCCAAACAGTTTGTTCTTAAGAAAAATCCCCACACTCAATAAATATAAAATTGGAATCGTTGGCTGAGAAAATAGAATCGACATAGGAAACCCTGTGCGCCCCCAAACCAAGGAGAGAAGTAAAATTGGTGCTAATCCTAATATTAGAATTTCCAGTGTGTATTTGCGTATGTACTTTATCGTGTAGTAATAAGCTGGAATTGCGAATAATAATATTGAACCTGGTACAGATAGGATTGATTCGTTATAAATACGATTGGTGAGGTTACTTGCCTCAAACTGCCATATAAACAGTAGATTTGCCACATTTTCAAGTCGCACATTTAACAGGTGCCCCAAAGTATAACTATCTGATAATAAGTTTTGGGTAATCAAATCCGAAGGTATTTTCAAAATCAACGCAGACCAAATAAACCAAGGTCCTAACACAACTAGCAATGTTGCCCCCATTTTCATGAAATAACTGACCATAGATAGAAATGATTGACGCTCTAGAAGTTTTTTTACCACAAAATACAAACCAATCATTAATATGTAGATTAGAGAGGAGGGATGAGAATGATAAGCTAGAGAAAGCATTAAGCCAATTATGAAGGGATTGCGCTTCTTTCCTATGAACCACAGTGCTAAGGCATTAATTAAAAAATAGCCCATCATAAATTTCGGCCAGGTAAAGATGATTTGATTGAACACAAAAGGTAAGAGCACCAAACCTGCTGCAGTTATGAAAGCAACATTGCTATGGAACAGTTTCTTTGCGATTAGAAATACTGGCAATATAAAAATACTGTTCATCACAATTGCTAGTGCAAAGAAAATATAGAAGCCACGATTATCAAAGCCGAACTGTTCAGAATCTGACCAATCTACACTTAAGTATTGAAATGTTCCAGTTTTACCATCTGCATCAACTTGCTCAGGATTTAAAAAACTAAGAAACTGTGAACTACTTAGCGACATTAATGCAGTACGATTTGTAACTTCTTGTCCCGGCATGAGTGGTCGATTTTCACTGAATGACAACCCCTTCGTCATGAATTGAGACACCACAAAAGGTAAATAATTATCTGCTGGTAGGTCTCCGGTTAAATCTTGAATCCTCACATGCAAATTATTGTTTTTGTATACGTAGGCACCGTCTGGTTGAGGAAAGGGCTGGTAGGGTAGATTCACATATAAATGAATCGCCAAAAAAGAAACTGCCATTAGCAAAAACACCGAAAGATATTGGTTATCTTGCAGGCTTCGCCAGTTGAAGTTGCTACGCTGTCTAATTATTACTACTGCTGAGAGGACAAATACTGCAACACTTGTCATTAAAGTAAATTCAGGCAAAACATTCAAAAACAGTAGTCTGGCTATGATGAATATAAAG
>CAZXFQ010000015.1:342-5451 GCA_964640685.1 uncultured Candidatus Saccharibacteria bacterium | reverse complement strand
CTAAAACTAACTGCAAGTCATTTAGGTTTCGTTTTTTGCTAAAAATTTGCAAGCAAGCACAGCCGACCACTAAGATAAAGACTAAATAGGCTATGGAAATCAAGAAACCCAGCATTGATTTAGGGAGCAACAATGCGCTGATACTAAAAGCAACGGCAATCACAACTAGTAGAAGAAGATTAATCTTTACGTTCATTATATTAAGTTTACTTATCAAGGAGTGCAAGTTATGATAAATGATATAATATATAAATTTTTAGTATTTTTTAGCAAATATGTCCATACATACAAGTGAATACGCAAACGTAATGAATCTGTTCAAACAAAATACTCAGCGATTCGTGAAGGAGCAAATTCATCCTGAGTATACATTGCTTCAGGCAACATGGAACGAAAGTGTGATAAAGACAAGCTTGCCTTGGATGCCAACGAACCGCAAGCGGGTTTTAAGTCTAGGCGCGTTCATAGCAGCCATGGAAATGAGTTTCAAAGATTACTATGATGAGATTATTTGTGTTGACCACGAATCGTATTTACCAAACTGGAAGCCATCGAATGTGTCCTTCCACCAAGCAGATTTAGATAGTAGCGAGTGGGCTTTGCCAGAGAATTTTTTTGACGTATGTTTTATGAATGAGATTATTGAGCACTTTCTATGGTCTCCCATCCCACTTCTAAAGTGGGTGAAAAATCATAGTTCGTTATTAGTTATTTCCACTCCTGATGATGCAGAGTGGCCTCCAATGACTCAGCCTTGGTCAAGATATCAGCATTTCTCTGCAATTCCATCAGCTTTCCCAGGAGCCAAGGGAAACCCAAAGCCGATGTTTCATACTAAACAGTATAAGCAAGCTGAATTTATCGAACTATTGGACTTTTGTGGATTCAGATTGGTTGATTTTTGTAGGGTAGGAGAGGGTCATCACCAGATGCTTGCAATCTGCACACCTAGGAGTGATTAAGGTTTCAAGGCTTTACTACAGTAGTTTGCCACCCAACCGGATCTGATGAAAAAGTCAGCATACCACCCGTTTGCATAGTCCTCAACCTTGCAGCAGTTTCCGTCCAATTATAGTTTACATAAATAAGCTTAGTATTAAAAAAACTGGCAAGGGCAATTATATGTATAAATAAAATTATCGCTAGGTAGTGCTTTTGTAAGCGTTTTTGTTCGAGAATGCTACTGACCACATAGAAGCTTGACAAAATTATTACCACGTAGCCAACAAAGAAATAGCGTCCTACGTGAATATAACTAATGTCTTGGCTAGCTGAGGATAATGTAGGAGCAAATACCCCGCTGCGCCCTATGTACAATAGAATTGTACTAAAGAGGACTACCCATCCCAGTATCACTAATAATTCCCTGCGTTTTCGTAACATCAATAGATAAAAAGTTGCAACTATCGCAAAAGACCCAGTAAGTAGGCCTGCTAGATTATTTTTATAAAAGTAATCTGCAGCGGGGTAAGGAATAAAACTCTGTACAAAGAATTTAATAAACGAAACTTGCACAAGTCCAAGTAGATACTGTTTAGAAAGCAGATCTTGGATTGTAGCTTGGGCTGGACCTCTAAAACTTAAATAGACTAGTACTTGAATAACTACTCCTAAGACAAAGCCAAATATGAGCAGATAATTACTATGAGAAAGCTTTTTTTTGATTAGTAGTAACAGCAATATTGGGAAAAAGATTAGAATTTGCGGTGATGATATGACGAATATACAGATTAGTAAGGCAGACAGTAAAGCTAATGGCCACTTTAGTTGCAGGCCAGGATAATAATAAACTAGTGCACATAGGTGGAGACCTACTATAACTATATACCACTGCAAATTTGTGACGTTACCAATTATTTCATGGTGGGCCCCGCCCGCCGCAATAACCAGTGGCAATAAGTAACGAAGCCAAGAGCTGGCAATCAGAGGATGGTAAAGTTTGGTGGAAAATATTGCTAGTATAACTGCTGCTACTAACATTGAAACAAAATTCATTACAAATGGAGTAAATTGGTAATTGCCCCCTACTAAGGCAAGTTCAGATATCACCCTAGGAATTAGCTGAAGATAGCCTTCGTGTGGTTTAAACACCGAGCTCAGAAAATCAAGTTCAAAAGCACTACGGAAAAATATATTTGCATCTTCCGCCCAAAATTGAGCTTCAGTTAACCTCTGCGGTGATCTTAGAAATAGGATTAGCAATAAGGTAAAGATAACCCCCGAGAAAGTGACCACTGATTTGTGCTGGTTAGTGATAGTCTTTAGTCTGCAGATATAAAAATGTACATATCAGATAATTCCAAGTTGGAGGCACAATTCAACTGGAAACCTAGAAAGACTATGACTGACTTAGTAGTAGAAACTACTGAGTGGTTAGTTGCAAACCAAGCTAGTTTAACTCATATCTTAGATTAATGAACACTTCCACTAGAAAATTATCTTTGGTAATTCCGGCCTATAATGAAGAGGGAAGTATTGAAACTACTATAAGAGCGTTTCACGAAGCCTTCAAACGCAATACCATAATCCACGAACTTTTGGTAATAAACGATAATAGTAAAGACTCAACTGAGTCGATCTTGGTGAGGCTGGAGGCAGAAATCAAAGAACTTAAACACATTAATAATACACCTCCCAACGGCTTTGGTTTTGCAGTAAAAAAAGGCTTGGAAAGTTATTCTGGTGACTATGTAGTATTGGTTATGGCAGATATGTCTGATGACCCTGAAGACGCGGTCAAGATGTTTAATAAAGCCATTGAAGGTGGTTATGACGCTGTGTTCGGCAGTAGATTTATCAAAGGTGGAGCTACTTATGATTACCCTGTTTACAAGATGTTCTTCAATAGAATCATCAATAATCTTTTGAAAGTTATGTTTTGGATGAGATACAACGATACTACCAATGCTTTCAAACTCTATAAGCGAGAGACAATGGATGGTCTTAAACCTTTTCTGAGCCATCATTTTAACCTTACTGTAGAATTACCACTCAAAGCAATTGTGCGTGGCTATACATATGCTGTTGTCCCTAACTCTTGGCGCAATCGCAAGACAGGTGTAGCCAAATTAAAATTAAAAGAAATGGGCAGCCGCTATTTTTTTATTATTCTCTAATGTTACTTAGAGAAATTATTATCAAGAGGGGATTATAAAAAGAAGTCTACTGTATAAAAAAGCCGAGAACGGGAATTGAACCCACAATCTCTGGTTTACGATACCATTGCTCTACCATTGAGCTACCTCGGCACAACTTATTTCAAACTGGGACCTATCAATTTCTTTACATTATATTACAATTTAGCTAGAGTGAGTGGATATAATACCTGTGCCTAGATTATCTTTTACGATTTGTGATATGAACTGGCAGATTTTTACACCTGATTTCGAGACAATTGAAAACTTCAATGATTCAGCTTGGGTTGGACATACATTCTTTGCTTACGATTTAATACGTAATTACAAGCCAAAGGTGGTGGCGGAACTTGGTACACATAAAGGCACCTCTTTCTTCTCCATGCTAGAAGCCAGCCAAGATGGTGCAATTGCCGCAGAGTTAAATGCAGTCGATACTTGGCGCGGAGATGAACATGCGGGCTTTTATAGCGATGATGTGTATAATAGTGTCCAAGCTACTATCAAGAAGCATTTTCCACTAGAAAACACCAAACTTATTCGAAAGACCTTCGATGAAGCCAACGAATTATTTAAGCCCGAGACTATTGATATTCTGCACATTGATGGCCTGCATACATATGATGCCGTCAAGCAAGATTATGAGACTTGGAAGAATAAAGTTAGACCTGATGGAGTTATCATGCTACATGATATTAAAGTATCAGAGTTTGGCGTAAAAGAAGTTTGGGAAGAAATCAAAAAGGACTATCCAGACTCGGCAGTCCTCGAGTTTGAACATAGTTTTGGCTTAGGAGTCTTGTTTAAAGACCTTAAACGATTTAAGTTCTTGGCTGACGTTAATACAAAATATTTATTTCATGCTTATTACAAAGCCCAGTGGGAGAGATACGATATCAGAAGACAAAATGTAAATTATAAAGATGAGGTGAGTGCTCTAACTAAAGAATTAAATAGTACAGGAAAGTATGGTGTGCATTTAAACAATGAGATAGTAAATTTGAAAACTGAAATCGCCCACTACCAAGGCGTTGAGGCAGAACTTCGGACGATTAAGAAAAACAGTCTTTATAAAGTTTATAAAAAGATTCTGCCTAGCCACTGAATACCTAGCTAACTTCCCATTCTGCAGGTAGGGAGATTTGTCCTATGTCTTTACCATATGAAAGCATATCAAAGGAATACATTTGCGAGAGGAAATGCAAAGCTTCCTCAGTATTATAATCAAAAACACCTATAGTAACGTAGTATTTACCATCTACAAAGTATCTTCCAGCTAGTTTATAAATTGTCGTTCCTGTTTGTCTAAGCGTAGAATGTTGCTGATAATTCTTACTATTAGTACCAGTTATAACCTGTCCAACCTCATTACCAATCGCAACACCAATATAATAATCATGCGGCTCGGAAGAATTGTTTTTATAACTGATACTAATATTGATAATATCAGCAGTAGTGTAAACAGATTTCTGTTTGCCTGCATTATCTGTAATCTTAACATCAGTAATTTCTATTAGTTTCTCTCCAAATGATTCACCAGTGGTTTTACCCTCAGGCATCTTAACAGCGTCTATCTCTGCTTGTGGCTCAATCAGACGACGATACTCTTGAATTACACTGGCAGGATTACCATCAGCACAGACTTCGTGTTCATCGATCAAAATAGCTCTGTCACATAATGTCTGTATAGCGTTGGTATCATGGCTAACAAACAAGATAGTTTTCTTTTCACGTTTGAAGCGATTGATCACTTTACGTGATTTTCGTTGGAAATTTTCATCGCCAACTGCCAGTATTTCATCCAGAATGTAAATATCTGCGTGTGATTGGATGGCGATTGAGAAAGCGAGACGCACTAACATTCCACTAGAATAGTTTTTCACTGGCGTTTCAATAAACTCCGCTAAATCAGCGAACTTCACAATTTCTTTAAACTTAGAATCTAGGAATTTTTTAGTCATACCCAAAATTGTGC
>CAZXFQ010000015.1:0-332 GCA_964640685.1 uncultured Candidatus Saccharibacteria bacterium | reverse complement strand
CAAGTATATATTTTCTCGACCTGATAGTTCGGTATTGAAGCCTACGCCTAACTCTAGGAAAGGTACCAAACTCCCGTTAACCTGAATCTTACCGCCGTGATCAGGATTATAAATACCAGCAATCAATTTGAGGAGAGTACTCTTGCCACTGCCATTTTTGCCGATCAGGCCAACAAATTCACCTTTTTTTATTTCTATATTGACGTTTCTTAGTACGCGAAATTTTTTAGTTTTGCCTTGTCTGAAGAACGAAGAAAATAGCGAACGCAGTGAAAACTTTGTGTCTTCATTGGTATAGAAAGTCTTAGAGGTAGAGAATGTCTCTAAGACTT
>CAZXFQ010000014.1:0-27514 GCA_964640685.1 uncultured Candidatus Saccharibacteria bacterium | reverse complement strand
GGTCCATGGAGGTCTTTGGTTTAGGCAGTGGAAATTTAACATTCTTTTGACCAACCTTAAACGAAAGATAGTTGACGGTCTTTTTATAAGTTTCAATATAATCCACTTCTGCAAACTTTGAAGGACGTGTGTAGAATATCTTCAATGTTATGTGACTAATAATAAAATATATTAAGAGTATACCGCAATATCAGATTTATATCAATGCCTATATAGCCGTATATATAATATATACTCACAGTATATTTACTGTATAATGTTCTCAGTTTCAGAAATGTTTAATAATTAATGTTGATAAGTATTATGGGTCTAGAACCGGAACGCATAGTAATTATAACAAATGATGAGTTAGAAGTATTAGGCCCACTGGTAGATTTGAGGATACTTCGCAAATCATTGACTTGCATTGCTGCTAAGATAAACAGTCAGCCACAAATGACACCTGTTACAGCGGGAGATCTAATGCATCCCAAGAAAGGTGAGATTGTTGCTTATGCTTATGGGGAAGGCCCAAATGAATCAGAAGTAAATGTTTACGGTACCCTCACCCTAGCAAAACTTTCGGCGGATATTGGAGGATTTAAGGATTCTGCAGCACACGCAATTCCTTTGATTTTAGGTCGCTATAGTATAGCTACCACTAAAACTGCATATGTTGTGCCTGCGTATAGAAAACAGAATGATATTTTATATACTATAGCAGTAAATGGTGATGTTACCCACCTAAACAATCCAGACATTTTTGGAATTACCTTTAATAGAGTAGTTAGTATACATGCAGAATCAATGGGTCGGAATCAGTATCAGGCGTTGATCTCACGGATAAGGACTGGCGAGTTGGCACCAGATGGTGGTTTTACCAGTTACTTAGATACAGAGGCGCAATCAGGCACATTAGGCAGAAGAAAAAGAGAATATGCTGCCTTTCAATTCAATGTTGATGGGACCGTAGTTTTGGCTCCTGGTTTTGAGAAGAATGGACTAGTTGATAATGGACTAAATGAAAAAGAAAATTGGCTAGATCTTGAAGATGATCCAATTCTCAGACAGACAGCTATAGAATTGGCTGCAATAACTTTAGCCATATTAACAACCCCTGGAAAATTGCCTAAAGATATGATTAGAAGTTCGGGTATAGCTTTTATACATCACGAAGGGAAGGGCTTAGGTGTAAGTAGGAATGATGTTGGATCTACAACAGCAAGTACTTATGAACTTATCTTAGCAGTCTCTAATCCAGATCTAATGATTGATTTGATTGAGGCCTACGCAAATGTGATTATAAGTGTAATGAAATCGGAGAATTTAACCCGAGCTGAAGAAGTAAGAAAGCATCTGCTCAAAGATTTCGTTAAGAATATACTGTTAGGTGTTGATGGTTCAGGGTAGAATTCCCCCGCATTCACCAATTTTTCTGCACTTCTGCTAACATATACTATTAGCTAGCTGCCCATGTCGCTTAAAGGTTTTAATTTGCTACAAAATAACGAGCCGCCTGATGCTTGGGATAAAGTCTATGACTGGATCACCAACGTGGGCAGGGTCATCGTCATCGTCGTGGAACTGGTGGTGGTGGGATCTTTCTTTGTCAGAATCGTGGTAGATACCCAGACCAAGAATTTAGCCGAACAGGAAAAGCAACTATCACAGACACTCTCATCGCTTCAGGGTAATGAAAGCAAATTCCGAGAGCAACAAGAGAAGTTCAAGGTCTATAAAGACCTCTGGAATGGCGCTAAAGATTACGCCACAGTGATTACAGAAATCAATTCGATTCTCCCGCAGAGTATTAGAGATTTATCTATCAATGTTGCTCCCCAGAATATTTCCATAAAGGGAGTGGCCACTGGCAGTGACCTGAAATCTCTAGAGGAAAAACTTAGAGCCTCAAAATCCTTCTCCAGAGTTACTATCCCACAACTAGAGGGCAATAGTGGCGTAGATTTAAATAGCACTTACAATATTAATATCGAATTAATTGTAAAGCCAGAAATCCTGGAAGGGCGAGCCAAGATTTCCGCCGAGGCAGCTAATCCGACCAGTCCGACTAACAAATAATAAATAATTATGGCGATCACAGATATCAGTGACAATCCAGAGGTGCAAAAAGCGGTAGACAATCTACCGCAGGAAAGTGTGTCGGGCGCGGTAAGCAAGATTGAGCGTCGTAGATTGAGCAGCGCAGCGCTGGAGGCCCTAGCCACTCCGCCTGGGCGCACCATTGCCACCGGGTTGTTGAGTCTACTGACGGTAGCAGGATTGCTATTTTTTGCCATTAGCCCGGCGATTTCATCCATTTCTAGGCAGGTAGAGATTAACGCTGCTTTGACAGCCCGTAACGAACAATTAGAAAACAAACGTACCATTTTATTCGGCTTAATTCAGAAAGAAAAGGAAAATACGGCCCTAATCGAAAAATTCGATAAATTGCTGGGCAAGGACAGATACCAACCCGAGATTTATACTGAAGTCTTAGCGGCAGTTACCAGTGTAGGCGGTGGGTTTGAAGCAATTAACTATGACGATAGTCAAGATAGAAATAGCCCCTACACAGCCCTAAGCCCCAATGGTTACCTGCGCACACAACGAGTGTCACTGGTGGTGAAAGTTAATAGCGGCCAGTTATTGCAATTATTAAAATTAATTGAAAAATCGCAGAGACTATTGATTGTAGAAAATTTCACAATTAATCCAATTACCAAAGAAAATCCTACTGAGCTACGTGCCACAGTTAATATGACTACATTTTATTGGGAGAAATTGGCCGTAGTCTAATTAAAAATTAAACAACTTTAAATAACTATTAAATATCTATGAAAATAAACCCTTTGTTACGAAACCTTTTGATAGCGGGGATTGTCTTGCTGATAGCCTTTAGTTTCTATGACTTATTTCTCAAGCCCAGCGACCTGGTTCCATCAGCGCCAGTGACCGTTATACCCGATTATTATGGTGAAGACGTCCTGCAATTTCTACAACGCTAATGCGCAGGTTATAATGGTATATGGTTCGAAATACCTACGAGGTTCAGAATATCGGTGATCTCCTCCGCGAGAAGCGTAAGCAGCTGGGCAAGAGCATTAGTGACATCTCTGAACATACCAAAATACGGGCGGAATATTTATTGGCATTGGAATCGGGTAAGTATGAGAAATTCGCTGCCAGCGTCTATGCCAAGGGATTTCTAAAAAAGTATGCCAAATATCTTGGTATCAGCCCAGAGCGTGCAGTAGCTTTATATCGCCGTGAAAAAAGCAGTCAAGACAATGCTGCGATTAAAAAGCAGCAATTGCAATTCACCGAGAACTTCAGGCCAAATATTGAGATCTCGCCAGCCCGTGTGGCCATTGCTATCGTGGGGATTGTCTTTATAGCATTTGTTTACTATATTTTCTCGCAGATTAACGTGGTGCTGAAGCCGCCACTGTTGTCGCTAAATTCCCCTATAGCTGTGGCTGCGGGTGGTAGTGAGACTGCAACAGTGAATCTAGACACCGTGACAGTGCAAGGTCGAGTAGACCTGGGTAGCAGGCTTAAGGTCAACGACAGTGAAGTTAATCTCAACAATCTGGAGCAATTTGAAGTAGTGCTAAATAATCTGCAGGAAGGTGAGAATCGCTTCAGTTTTATTGCCCGCAGTCAATTTGGGCAGGAAAGTCAGTTGGTAATTCTGGTTAACCGCACTATTGGGCCCATCACCACCACTCCGCCAACAAGTGTCGCGGGTGTGAGCACTGGGCTAAACCTTGAGGTAGGTAGTAAGGTCAATACCACTTACGTGCAGATCGAGGCCGATGGGCGCCGCGTCTTCGCAGACAATCTCAATCAAGACAGTGCCGAGCAGTTCCAAGCACAAGAGTCATTCCGCATCAGTTCCGCGCGCCCAGCAGACGTGACGATTAGTATCAATGAGCAGACTTTCACCCTGAGCAATTCTCGCCCGCACACTTTCAGTATCAAAGCGGATGGCACTGTGCAAATGCAAGTGAACTAAATTAGATTGTTTAGAGTCATCTTCGCGACTCCCCCTCCAAATTATTGACAGGTATAGGGGAAATATGTTATTAACAATTTACGTTAAGCAACATTTTATTACGTTGCAAGTTCATATGACTAAAAAAAACGTCTTCTAAATCCAAAATTTTTCCCCTAGATATTGTATAGGGGATTTCTTTGTTTGTAATGGTTTGTTAATGTTTGTTTTTTGTGTTGTTTGTGGTGCCATAACTACTTAACATTGATTTATAACAATATGTCAGTAAAAGTTTCCACCGCCGTAGATCAAACTACTCGTCTCTCTTTAACCAAAGCCAAGATCAGACGACTTGACGTTGACCTAATAGAATCGCACCTTCGTTCTTACGAGTTGATGTTAGCAGAGGGTATTTACGAGATTTTCGAAGAGATTAATCCAGTGGAAGACTATACTAAAGAATCTTGGACATTGCAGTTGGGGGATATTTCTTGGGGTGAGGCCAAACTGACTTTCAGCCAGGCACAGAAGCTCGGACAGTCATTTGATAAACCATTATTTGTGGATGTCAAATTAACCAACAAAAAAACTGGTGAGATCAAAAAACAGAAAATATTCGTGGCTGACTTGCCAATTATGAGTCCCAGAGCCACATTTGTGATTAGTGGTAATGAAAGAGTTGTAGTTATGCAAGTGGTCAGATCAGAGGGTGTGTTATTTACCGAGTCAAAAGTCTTGAATAGCGCAGGAAGTAGATTGTTTAGTGTCAAATTGATGCCTGAGAGAGGCCGTTGGTTCGATTTCGAAGTTAACAAAAACAATGTCATGTCAGTCAAACTTTTGGACAAGAAGCCTAAGATTTTATTGACTACGTTATTAAGGGCCTTAGGTTATTCCAATAGTGAAGAGATTAAAAAACTCTTGCCTGAAAGCGATGATAATCAAGGCTTGATCGATGCTACGCTCAAGAGAGATCCTAGTAAGAATACTGAAGAAGCATTATTGGAAATCTACCGCAAACTCAGACCAGAGGATACTTTGAATCTAGAAGCGGCAAAAGATTTTATTGAGAATTTATTCTTCAACAAACGCAGATTCTACCTGGGTAGAGTAGGTCGTTACCAGTTAAATAGAAAATTGAAATTAAATACTCCTATTAATGTGGATCATTACACTCTGGAGAAACAAGACATTGTAGAAATGGTGAGGGCGTTGGTTATGGTTAACAATGGTAAGCTCAAGGTTGACGATATGGACTCTCTATCAAATCGACGCATCAGAGGTGTGGGCGAGTTAATTGGTGAGAGAATCAGAATGGGTGTGCTGAGAATGGAAAAAAATATTAAAGATAGAATGAGCACTTATTCTACCGAAGATCCAGTAACTCCGGCAATGTTGATCAACACCAGACCAGTGATTGCTGCGGTCAATCAATTCTTTGGATCAAGTTCAGTATCACGCTTTATGGACCAGGAAAATATCCTTTCCGAGCTTGAGACTAAAAGAAGAATTACTGCAGGTGGACCAAAAGGTCTGACTAAAGAAAGAGCAACTTTCTCAGTGCGTGACGTACACAGTTCTCATTACTCAAGATTGTGTATGGTTACTACTCCTGAAGGCCCTTCCATCGGTGTCGTATCTCATATGGCGATTTATTCTAGAATCAATGACTTCGGTTTACTGGAGGCACCTTATCAAAAGGTAATTACATCTGTGAACCTAATCGAAGCTGATCTGAAGGAATTCAATAATGTATTTTTGGCTGAAAATGTAGATGCTAAAGGCAAAACCGTAGCTAAATCTGGTGCTAAATTAGCTCTAAAGGATCTAGAAGATCTCAAGAAGCAGGGTGTGGCTTTGATAAACATTGAGCCGAGAGTCACAAATGAAGTGATTTACATGCAGGCTGACGAAGAGAGTAACTACGCAGTAGGGCCGGCCAATGTACAATTAGACGATGATTTAAACGTGGTAGATGATAGAATCTTTGTTCGTACACAGGGTAGTTTCTCCAACATCAGCAGAGCGGAATTGAATTTTATCGATATTAATCCAGCGCAAATAGGAGGCGTAGGCTTCTCTTTGATTCCTTTTGCCTCCAACGACGACCCGGTTCGTACATTGATGGGTGCAAATATGCAACGTCAAGCAGTACCTTTACTTATGCCAGAGGCTCCTATTGTGGGCACTGGGTATGAGAAAGTTGTCGCTATGGCTTCAGGTAGAGTGATATTTGCTGAAGAAGATGGAAAAGTACTCACAGCAGACGCGGCGCAAGTCTTAGTAGAATATAAGGGCAAAGGTAAATTTGTCTATGAAGTTGAAAAATTCGTACGTACCAACCAAAACACTTGTTTCTCACAGGTTTGTAGAGTTGAGACTGGCCAAGAGTTCAAAAAAGGCGATGTTTTGATTGACGGACCTTCAATGCAAAACGGTGAATTAGCTCTGGGACGGAATTTGACCACAGCCTATATGCATTACGAGGGTTATAACTACGAGGACGGAATGGTCATCTCTGAAAGATTGGTAAAGCAAGATCTGCTTACATCAGTACATATTCACGAGTACATCCAAGATATCCGTGAGACTAAGCTTGGAGACGAGCAAATCACTCGAGACATCCCCAATGTCGGTGAATACACGTTGAGAAATCTAGATGAATCAGGTATCGTGCGCATCGGTGCTTTTGTACATTCTCAAGACATACTGGTAGGTATCATTGCTCCTAAAGGTGAGACAGAACTAACAGCTGAAGAAAAACTGCTTAGAGCTATCTTCGGTGAATACGCTCGAGATGTACGTGATAATTCACTACGGTTGCCACATGGAGACAATGGTATTGTCATTGGAATGCAACTTTTGGACAAAGATTCAGGGGATAAACTAAATCCTGGAGTCTTGAAGCAAGTCAAAGTCTGGGTTGCTCGCACCAGTAAGATCTCAGTGGGAGATAAGCTAACTGGATTACACGGAGACAAAGGAGTTATTGCTGCAATCTTACCAGAGGAGGAAATGCCCTTCCTAGCAAACGGTACACCTGTAGATATCATCTTAGGACCTTCCTCGATGGTAAAAAGAATGAACTTAGGGCAATTACAAGAAACTCGTATTGCTGGCAAAGCCAGTCTGATCGATAGAAAAGTGGTAGTACCACCGTTTGCACCATTAAGTGAAGAAATCTTGGACGAGGCATTAGAGAAAGCAGGAGTGAAATATACTGAAAAAGTCACGTTGTATGATGGCCGCAGTGGTGAGCCATTCCCAGAGCAAATCTTGGTTGGCAAACGTCACATTATCAAGCTAAACCATTTGTCAGCAGATAAGATTCACGCCCGCTCGACAGGTTCTTATACAATGGTGACTCAACAGCCACTAGGTGGTAAGGCCCAAATGGGTGGTCAGAGATTTGGAGAAATGGAAGTTTGGGCCTTACAAGCACACGCAGTCCCAAATGTTCTGCACGAAATGCTGACTATTAAATCTGACGACGTCGTGGGTAGAGCAGCAGCTTACAAGGCGATGATCCAAGGGACACCGATTCAACCGCCAAGCATTCCTGAATCATTCAAAGTATTGATTTCAGAATTGCGAGCACTAGGTCTAAACTTAGAGTTAATCGAACCCGATGAGGATGAGAAAGATCTCACCGAAATAATTGAGGCTAACTTGGATGAAAAGGAATTAGAGGAAATTAACAAAACTGTTGCTGAATTGAAATTAGACGATCTACCTCAAGCTACCTCCGAAACGGTAGTAGCAGAGCTAGAGGCCGAAGAAGGCTTCGAAATCAAAGATGCTGACACAGATGATTCTATTTCTGAGGAAGTAGAAGAGGGGACAGTAGCCTAATTTTATATTAATTTAACAAGCAAAAAGAATGTTAAAAGATTTTAAAGCACTCAAAATTTCTCTAGCCTCCCCGCAGCAGATTCTTAACTGGTCTCATGGCGAGGTCAGAAAAGCGGAAACTATCAATTATCGTACGCACAAAGCTGAAGTAGATGGATTAATGGACGAGAAGATCTTCGGTCCTACCAAAAATTACGAATGTTACTGTGGTAAATATAAGAAAATCCGTTACAAAGGTATTATTTGTGACAAGTGTGGAGTTGAAGTCACTCACAAACGCGTCAGACGTGAAAGACTAGGCCATATTCGTTTGGCCAGTCCTGTCACTCACGTGTGGTATGCCTACGGTGTGCCAAATAAACTAGCTTTGATCTTGAATATTCCACAGAAGAAATTGGAAACTGTGATTTATTTCTCTAGATACGTCGTGACGAGCTTCGGCGATGATGGTAAGGCCCAGGGTATGCAGACTATTGAAGAGAATAAGACTAATGCTTTGGCAGAATTGAATTTGGAGCAAGATACAAAAATCGCTGAAATTAGCGGTAAGTATGTCCAGAACAAGAAAGACATGAAGAAAAAAGTTGATAGCGAGGCCAAAATGGAACTGCAGACCGAAAGAGCTGCAGCAGCAGAGAAGAAAGAATTAGCCAAATTACGCTCAATTTATGATCAAAGATTGGAGACCTTAAGTGCTAAGTTCGATAGTCAACTCAAATTGGTGGAGACTATTGCTGAAGGAGTGATTCTTTCAGAGGAAGAGTACGGCGAACTTGCTGATTTAGGCGTAGACTTCTTTGAGGTAGAGATGGGTGCTGAGGCCTTGCAAAAGCTCTTAGCCAAGGTTGACTTAGAGCCTGAAGTAAAGCAAATTAAAGAAGATTTATTGACTACCAAATCCCAGCTTAAGCTTAGACGCTTAATTCAAAGACTTAGAGTCTTGGAGGGTATGTTGAAGAACAATATCAGGCCTGAGTGGATGGTAATCCAATCATTACCAGTCTTACCACCAGACTTGAGACCTATCATTCAATTACCTGGAGGTAGATTCGCTACTTCTGACTTGAACGACCTATATCGCAGAGTTATCAACAGAAATAATCGTTTACACAGACTTGTGGATCTAGGTGCTCCAGAGATTATCCTACGTAATGAGAAACGTATGTTGCAAGAAGCAGTGGATGCGTTGATCGACAACTCTCACAGACCGGGAAATCCAGTATTGAACTCAAGACAACAAGCCTACAAGTCTCTTTCAGATATGTTACGTGGAAAGCAGGGTAGGTTTAGACAAAACTTGCTTGGCAAGCGTGTCGACTTCTCTGGTAGATCAGTTATCGTTGGGGGGCCTGAATTATCAGTAAATCAATGTGGACTCCCTAAGACTATGGCTTTGGAATTATTCAAACCATTTGTGATGCATGAGATCATTGCGCAAGGCTTGGCCAGCAATATCAAAAGTGCCAAGAATTTCTTTGAAGAGAAATCTGACTCAGTCTGGGATATCCTGGAAAAGGTAATTCACAACAGACCGGTGCTTTTGAATCGTGCACCGACTTTGCATAGACAGGGTATTCAAGCTTTTTATCCAGTATTAGTTGAAGGTAATGCTATTAAGTTGCACCCATTAGTCTGTACTGGCTTTAACGCTGACTTCGACGGGGACCAAATGGCAGTGCACGTGCCACTATCTGAAAAAGCAGTGGAAGAAGTGAAAGAGAGAATGTTCCCAGGTTCTAACATCTTGCTAATGGCTGATGGAAAGCCTGTGATCAATACTATGAAAGATATGGCTTACGGAATCTATTATCTAACCGGCGCAGAGGAAAACGCAGATAATACTAAAGCAAAGAGATCTTTCTACGATGCAGACAGCGCCATTGGTGCTTATAATGGCGGCAATATCGAGTTAAGGCAAAATATTCGTGTCTTAATCGACAATAAAGTTGTAGAAACTACTGCTGGAAGACTCATCTTCAATCGTTCTCTGCCAGTTGGTTACAGATTTATCAATGAGCAGCTGAACAAAAAAGGCGTCGCTAAAATTTCTGCCCACTTATTGGACAAATTTGGTAATGATGATGCAATCAATTTCTTGGACAAAGTCGAAGAGCTTGGTTTCAAATATGCTACCAAGTCAGGGTTCTCAATTGGCATGGACGACTTCATTATTAGCTCTGATAAAGATGATATGTTAGTCAATGTGGGACAACGTGAGGAAGAAATCTTGAGCTATTATCAAGATGGTTTAGTCACCAATGAAGAACGCAAGAAATTGTTTGAGGATGCTTGGATGAAGTTGGTAGATGATGTTTCTACTTCTACTTGGAAACAGTATCTTATCAAGAACAATAACTTGGTCAAATTGAATGATTCCGGTGCTGCTCCAGTGGAGAATCCACTGCGACAGATCTCAGGTGTCAGAGGTTTGATTATTGACCCTAGCGGCAACATTGTTGAACTGCCTTTGCGCTCAAACTATAAGCAGGGATTATCATCCCTAGAGTATTTTGTGGCAGCTAGAGGTACTAGAAAAGCCTTGGCAGACGTGGCATTGAAGACTGCAGAGTCAGGTTATTTAACCCGTAAATTAGTCGATGTCGCTCAAGATGTAATTACTCGTATTGCTGACTGTGGTACTACTGACGGTATCTACCTTTATAGAAAGGAACAAAGAAGAATCGATTTCGTAGACCGTATCACAGGTAGATGGAGTGCCGGAGAGCTCAAAGCAGCTGACGGGGAGGTCTTGGTAGCTCTTAATGAGGAAATCACTTCTGAAAAGGCTGAAGTAATTGCCAATCAAGAATCAATTGTAGAAGTGAAAGTTAGATCAGTATTAACTTGCAAATCTCCTCAAGGGGTGTGCAGCAAGTGTTATGGTTATGACTTGGGTACTAAGAAAGAAGTGAAAATGGGTATGGCAGTCGGTGTCATTGCTGCGCAAGCGATGGGTGAGGCTTCAACGCAATTGACCTTACATGCTAAGCATCGTGCGGGTAGTGCTACTGTAGCGGATATCACTCAAGGTTTACCCCGTGTAGACGAGCTGTTCGAGGCACGTACACCTAAGGGGAAGGCTGTCTTATCTGAATTGGTAGGAGTAGTCAAAGTGAACCGTGATGAAGTTGCCGGTAGCATTGAGATTATGATTCAGAACCGCCATAAGCAAAGTAAGTCTTACGATGTGGCTAATGCTCAAGAAGTAGGCCTAAAATCTCGCAGACAGGTCAAATCTGGTCAAGTCCTATTCAAAGACGTGGATGGCAAAGAAGTTACAGCGGATTTTGACGGCGAAGCGAAGTTAGAAGAGGGCAAGATACAGCTTAGTGGCGAGGTAGACGAGCAAGTAACTTACAGCGTAAGCTTATGGACCAATGTACTTGTGGAAACAGGGGATAAAGTCACTCGTGGCCAGCAACTGACTGTAGGTTCTATTGATCCAAAGGAAATGATGGAATTACAAGGTCTGCATGCTGCTCAAAGCTATATCATCAACGAGATTCAGGCTACTTATGGTATCCAGGGTATTGGTATCGATGATAAGCATGTGGAAGTGGCTGTGAAACAAATGTCACGCTTCATGTTAGTCACAACTCCTGGCGAAAGTGAGTACTTGCCTGGCGACTTCGTAGATCATCTACACGTAGTATTGGTCAATAAAGACTTGAATGCAGCAGATAAGAAACTTATCAAAGCTGACAGACAGCTGATGGGCTTGTCTAACGCCTCATTACGTACAGAGAGTTTCCTTTCTGCAGCGTCGTTCCAAGATCAAGTGAGAGTGCTGACAGACGCCTCAATCCTTGGTAAAGTGGATACTTTGAGCGGATTGAAGGAAAATGTTATAATCGGCAGACCCGTCCCGTTAGGGAGGGAATTACGATAGCAACTCTAGTTAAAGTCTCTGACTAAAGTATTTAGTTATTATCGGTAAATTAAGTTAGCAATATATTAAGATAACAATGGCGAGAATATCACAACTGGTCAGAAAAGCCAGACAACCAAAAAAAGGTACGATCCGCTTTAAGGGTTTGACCTTTTCTGCCCGCACAAAGTATAAAGCATTGCAGTTCAACTTTAACAGCATTCGCAATAAATACTTTAGAAAAGCAAATCCAATGCGACGTGGAGTTTGTATTAGTGTATTTACACGTACACCGAAGAAACCAAACTCTGCCTTACGTAAGGTTGCTAGAGTCAGATTGTCTAACAAGCAGGAAATCACAGCGTACATTCCAGGCATTGGACACAATCTACAGGAGCATTCTGTGGTTCTAGTTAGAGCAGGAAAAAAGCCTGATCTACCAGGAGTCAGATACACTATAGTCCGGGGTAAGTACGATACTGCAGGTGTAGAAGGTCGTATGCAAGGTCGCTCCAGATATGGCGCAAAAAGACCAAAAGCTAAGAAGTCATAAAAAGCAATTAATTGGTAAATAATTAGTAAATAATTTAGTTCAATTTATTATTAATGCGAGGTAAACCAGCAAAAAAAATAGAATTAAGACCAGATTCACACTTTAATAGTGTCTTGGTATCCAAATTCATCAATTATATGATGTTGGATGGCAAGAAAGGTGTAGCAACAAAGATCGCGGTAGATGCAATCTCATCTCTGCAGATCAAATCTAAAGGTGAGGGCCAAAAGAATTTCAAGCCTCTGGAGATTTTTGAGCAGGCAATCACTAATGTGAAGCCCAAACTTGAAATCCGTTCTCGTAGAATCGGTGGCGCAAACTACCAAGTCCCAGTTCCAGTCACTCCAGAGAGGCAGACTTCTTTGGCACTGCGCTGGTTGATCAATGCCGCTCGCGATAAGCGTAAGGGTACTGATTTATCTGAGGCATTAAAGGTAGAGCTAGAACTAGCTTTCAACGAAGAGGGCAATGCCATCAAGAAGAAGGAAGATACTCAGAAAATGGCCGAGGCCAATAGAGCTTTTGCTCAATTCGGCTAAATCGCTAGTAGCGAGTTATTCTAGTGAATTTAAAAGTCCTCGCAAGAGGACTTTTTCTACGGTTCTAAATAGTTAATGAAATAATTACAAGGTAGTCTTCTGTAATATACTAATTACCTCCGCTTGAATCGCAGCTGTTGAGGCTTTGAGGTCCGCATAATTAAAATCTTTTTTGGGAGCGACGATCGCTTGTAGCTTTAAGTTAGACATTATTGCTGCGTCAGCAGCTATGGCGGCGTAAACAATTCTGCGCAGGGCATTACGGCTCGTGGCTGGCCCAAATTTCTTCGTAATCACCACGGCAAAGTAGGGACCTTGCTCATTGGCCTGAAGATCGAAATTCAATTTGAAATTGGCGGAGGCGATAAAACGTCCGGTCTTATAGATAGTTTTGAAGCTTTGGTCTAACCTGAGTTTATGCTGTTTAGGAAGCATTTAGCGCATTCTGCTGAGTCTTTTGCGTTTGTCGGCGCGAATCTCGTCAGAAACTGAGAGACTGTGTCTACCTTTAGCTCTACGTCTGCGAATTACATTACGACCACCAACAGTAGCCATGCGAGCTCTAAACCCGAAGGTCTTGATGCGTTTTCTCTTTGATGGTTGATAAGTTCTTTTTGGCATACGTCTTAGATATTATCAGAATTCGCGCCTAATGTCCACAGCCAGCATCTTTCAAATCAAATCCAGCAAGAATCTAGTTGGTTAGGAGAGTGCATATTTAAACTTAAATGAGCTCTTTGGTTGCTGTAATATTCTAGAAAATTACCTACCTTTCCCCTAAGCCTTGTTCCTCAATGCCAGCGAGCCAGATTCACACTGTTTCACGATTCTTTCCCCACCTAGAAGAGGCTGAGTTTGGATGAGTTCTGGCTGACTTCTGGCTGGTTAGCTCATTTGGACTATTTTCAATTTGTATCTAAAACGGATCAGAATGTATCTGATTTAGATCTAATTTAGATCTAATTTAGATCTAAAGTGATCCGGAATGGAGACAGAAACGATCCATATTGAAAAACAGCCAAAAGTGTATGCGCTAACTGAAGACTGAAGACTGAGGTTGAATAGCTAATTATTAGCTTTACCTGGCATCCTTGCTTGCTATCTTACTTAGCATCCTTACTTGCCAAATTAACTTATAATCTTCACTTGCTATCTTCACTTGCCATCTTCATCTATTGCCCAGCCATTAAGCACAGGTAACATTTTGATTGACATTTTCTTAAGGTGGGAGGAAGTTGCTTCAGAAACGACTGTTTACAGGCAATGAAGTATGGTTAATAATTAATAGTGCAGAACGACTACATACAAAAATTTGTCGACTACCATGGATATAAGATTAACACTTATGTATTTGGTAACCCTAAGTCGAATAATGTGACATTCGCTTTCCCTAGCTTTCCACATTCTGGAAGGATTTTCAATAATTTGCTGGAAAATTATGCTGACATTCAAAATGTAAAACTAATTAGCTTTGACCTGCCAGGTTGGGGTGGTGATAGTGAGAACGTATTTAGTCGCAATCGGTTCAGCTTCGAGACTGTGGTGAGTATTGCAGATACGATTTTAGCTGACTATAGAATCGGCAAGTTCAATATCTTAGGCTATTCATTTGGCGGAGCCCTGGCATTGATGTTAGCAAAGAATTTGCCAGAGCGTGTTTGTAGGGTGGCTCTGGTCTCGGCCATAATAAGCGGGGAGCAAGTTGCTAGATACCGCTCAGTGAGGCTGGTCAAGCTAGCCAGCAAGCTGGGAGCCGGTATTGTGGTAAAGAGGTTGTTTATGTGGCGCTTTCTGCAAGCTAAACGTATGCTAATGAACGAAATAGTCGGAACAGAAGTAGAATCTATTCTAGAACAATTACAGACCTATGAGTCCTCATTTTCCAAAGCTAACTCTAAGGTTTTGCTAGATTCGTTATATTCACTATTTAAAATCGACCTACGAGATACTTTGCAGAGTCTGTCAAAGCAGAAGTTCATGATTATTAATTCTACAGAAGAAGGTCGAATGTTTATGGAAGCGTCTAGAGAAATTAGGAGCCTTTTGAAAGGAGAGAGCTCAGCATATTTAAAGGGAACTCATAGCGATTTTATCCTGCGACCCGAACCACAGTCAGTTAGCTCGCTGTTTGAATTTTTGGAGGGGCGAGTTTCTTAATGGTCGAGATCGGCGAATGGTGCTATCATTTTCTAGCATGACTAAGGGCCGCTTTGTACAATTATTGTTAGTAGCAAATATTGGATTCACAGCCTTCATTATCTTTGGAGGGGTTTTGCTTTGGCAATTTGCCCAAATCTTGCCATTGCCACAAAGCTCCGCTGACAATAATATTCGGACCAGCCAAAAAGCAGTTCTGGGCTTGCAGACCTCTGGTAAGAGAGTTTTATTTTTACAATATCAGGATGGTCAGGCGAATATCCTGGAGGCCAAATCCTCGGTGGATATACAAACAGTGCTAAGCTTTGAAGCCAGCGATATTGGCCTAGTGATTGACTCACAGGTTGCATTGAAATCCAATGGGGACCTGATATATCTCAGTAAGAATTTAGACGAATATATAGTCTATAATTACAATACGGACAATGATCGTAGTGAGATCTACCGTACCTTGGATAAGCTAGTATCTGTAGAGATTAACCCCAAGGGCCTGGTCACAGTCCTAGCCATCAAGGCTCCTCCAGTAAACTCCAATCCCAGTGATGTTCAGAGACAGACATATAGACTGGTCGAATTGGGTTCAGATAATCTCCCTAAAATACTGTTGGAGTTCGACTCTCCTGCCAAGTTCGCCAGCTTAGGAGTGGTTAACAATAGACTACTTTTGCAAGATCCAGTGGCTCAAGATTGTATTAATTTTGACTTTAACATTGCCCAATTGGTTACTACTACTTGCACGCAACAGAGTCAACTCTTGCAGCCACAAAAGTTTGTAGCTGTAAAGAACTACTTACCACCAGCAAATTATGTGCCCAGTTCTTTTCCAGTAAGCTTTCCTCAATCGCCAGCCTACATTGACTTCCAAGAGTCGGTCTACATCACTAGCGAGTGGGCGAGTTATAGTATCGCCAAGGAAACCCTTACGTCTGAGCAACTAGTTAGCTTGGCTGTCCCGAAAAAGTACTATCAAGGCGAACTTAACCAAGAGTTAGAGATTGTTGTGGACACAGCCGAAAGTCTCGTTTTGACTAGTGAAGAGGCGCTGACTAAAACGCGCCAGCTAGCGCAGATCAATCTCAGCAAAACGGTGGATCCAGTAATTACTAAACTAGCAGCTAGTACTAGCTGGGAATTTTTAGGACAGAGCCCTGATCAACAACTATTGTACTTTAACCTTAAAGACAGCAGTGCCAATAGCATTCTGAATTATACATATACTTACGAGCTTTCCAGTCAGACACTGGTACCACTGCAATTACCAGCCTGTAGACTAGGTGTAGCGACCTGTACCTTAACCCTGCTCCAATAAATCTTGAAGATAATGTTGACGAGTTCTAATTTTGTCATGCTAGAATAATTGCATTCAGTAATTTATTTTGTTAGGTATTTATTAAAATGGCTGATAATGCAACTAAAGCTTTAAAGACAAGTGAAGTAGAAATCGATTTGGCAACAATGCTGACACCAATTGCTATTATTGTGGGTTCATTAATTATCGCAGTCACGATTTCTCTAAGCATAATTTTTGGGCTTAGAGGTGCAAGTTTCGGTGGAGCAGGTGCTGTGCAAGCAGCAGAGTGTGACCCTGCAGCGCCTTTAGCTAAAGATTGCTTAGTTAACTATGCGCAAAAAATAGGTATAGACACTGGGAAATTCACTCAATGTTTAGATGCAAAAAGTTCTGACAATAAAATCCAGGATGACTTGAATTACGGCCAACAGGTAGGTGTGCAAGGTACTCCTGCGATGTATGTGGGCGAAAACAAGGGTGAGAAGATGACTGGTTTTTCTGTCGGGGCTGGTGCGAGCTTAGCTGACTTAAAAGAATTGGCAGATAGAATCAATAGCCAAGGCATTCAAGCTGCAGCAACCTATTGGAAAGAAAAGCAAGTTGCAGGCTTGGGCGCATACGAGACTCAATTGCGTGATTATTATAAACAACAAGGCCAAGCTGGCGATGCTTTAGAGGCCACAGTAAAGGAAGGTCTAGATAAGCAAAAGCTACAAATCGAGCAAGACGTGCAGGTAAAAGACTACGAATATTCTTCTGGTCAAAAGCTAGGTAATAATTCTGCCAAAGCTGTAATGGTACAGTTCACTGACTTCGAGTGTCCATTCTGCAAGCGTTATGCCCAGGGAATTGGCAAACAAGTACAATCTGAGCTGATCGAGCCAGGTAAAATGCTATTTGTTATCAGGGATTTCCCTTTGGAAAGCATTCATCCAAGCGCACGTAGGGCAGCATTAGCAGCCAATTGTGCAGGCGAGCAAGGCAAGTACTTTGAGTATCACGATGAGATCTTTGAGGTAAATATCTAGTATTATCAACAACTTACGCAGGTGAAGACAGTTGCGGTGTTGGTATTAATAGCAATAACGGGACTGGGGTTAATTTGGTTTAGTCTGAATAACCTCAGTCCGTTTAATTGGGAAAAGCTTAAAGCAGATAAACTGACCACTGCAAATACCACACAGACTCAAGTCCAAGTTCAGATTACAGAGCTGTACGAGCGGGGCGAACTAACAGCTTATCTGCGCAGCGACGTGGTCACATTGCTACTGACCGGAGTTTTCACCCTGGTAGCAGGTCTAATTGCAGCTGCTCACACAGCGCTTGATAAATTATTCTTTCGAAAGTTTTTTCAATCCCCCAATATGCCAATGGCTTTGAGGCGTGGAATCCTCTGGGGAAGTTTTCCTGTGGTAATTATCTATTTGGCATTGATTGGTTATCTCAACACTACATTGCTGTTATTGATTAGCGGCACATACATGCTGGCAGAATTTGGGCTGTCAGCGCTATTGCCATTTAGGAAAGTCGAAACTGGGAAATGATATAATTTCCCCATGGAAGCAGCAACGACAGCGCAAAAACTAATTATCTCAGTGGCATGGCCATACGCCAATGGCGACCTGCACCTCGGGCATCTTACTGGATGTTTCTTGCCGGCAACTGTCTTCAACGATTTCAACCGACTCAAGGGCAATGACGTAATTATGATCAGTGGAAGTGATATGCACGGCACTCCAGTGGCTGTCAAAGCCTGGAAGGAAGGAGTGGCCCCTAGAGACTACGCGCTTAGACAACATCAAAGACATGTAAGCCTATTAAAAATGCTGGGTATGGAGTACAGTCTTTATACATCCACCACAACTAAACTGCATGCGCGAGTAGTACAACAGCTGTTCACCATTTTATTGGACAGTAAGTACATTTTCAAACAAAAAACTGCGCAATTTTGGTCAGAAACTGAAAAGAAGTTTTTGTTGGATCGCTACATTGAGGGAAAATGTCCACACTGTGGTTTTGAGAAAGCTAGAGGCGATCAATGCGATAATTGTGGGAATACCCTCACTCCAGATGAATTAATTAACCCTTACTCGATTTTTGGCGATAAAGTACTACAGAAGCGTGAATCGACCAATTATTATCTAGATTTACCAAAATTACAGCCCTACTTGGAAAAGTTTTATGCTCAACATCCGTACAAGGATCATTGGCGTAAACATGTGTGGAATACTACTCAAGGATGGCTTGAAAACGGCCTAGAACCTAGGGCTATTACACGCGACATGGAAGGGTATGGCGTTGCCTTGCCAATTGCAGCTGAGGTCCCTGGTGAAGACGGCAAAGTAATATATGTATGGTTCGAGGCAGTCTCAGGCTATTTCACTGCAGCGGTGGAACTAGCTGCTAGACAAGTTAATCCATCATCAACTGCCGCAGTAACTAAAAGCAGCTTGCCGCAGTTAATGCAACCAGTGGCAGAAGCGCTGAAGGCTTACCAGGCAGAGAAACATGACTATATAGAATCGACATACCCGGGCCAGTCATTACAATGGCAGGATTATTGGTTAGATCCAGACACTAAAAGTTATTATTTCCTAGGAAAAGATAATATTCCTTTCCACACTCTTATTTGGCCGGCGATGCTTGAAGGTATCAATTTAGCTATGGCTGATACTGCCCGTTTGGTCTTGCCATGGGACGTACCAGCCAATCAATATCTGAATCTGCGCGGGGGTAAGTTCTCGAAAAGTACTGGTAATATGATCTACGCAGAATATTTGCTAAAGAACTATAGTCACGACACAGTGCGCTATTATCTGATCAGTCGCATGCCTGAGACTAAGGACTACGACTTTACCTGGGAAGAATTCGTAGAGGCTAATAACAGCGAATTGGTAGCAAATCTAGGCAATTTTATTAATCGTACATTGGTATTTTGGAATAAAAATCAGGCTGCCTGGAATGAGGCGACAAAAGCTGAACCTAAGATAGAAGTGCTAGCCGAAGTAGTCAAAGCCTTCAACGAGGTTGGGCAAAGTCTAGAAAATACTAGATTTGGTGAAGCTCTGGGAAGGGTAATGCAATTATCGAGTTTTGCCAATAAATATTTCAATGACACCCAAGTCTGGCAATTGATTAAAACCGACCCAGGCCATGCTTACGCAGTGATACAGAACCAAATATATCTGGTAGCCAACTTGGGACTATTAATCAGACCATTTCTACCTGATTTAAGTAATAGCATCTATCAGTATTTGAATTTGGAGCTACCTAAATTGAAAGTGACCACAAATCATTGGCAACCCATTAGCATGGAGTCTTTAGCCATTGCTGGTCTGGGTGAAATCGCTGACCTGTTACCCTTGGTTACCAAGCTAGACTGGGAGACTGTAAAGCTTAAGGAAAATCTAAGCGAGGCATAATGTCGAATAACTGCCTCGCAAATCTGATTGCTAACCCGCGTCTAGTAGACACGCATTGCCATTTACATAGTGAACAATTTTCCAATCCTAGCGTTCTACAAATGGCCTTGCGTAACGCTATCAAAGCTGGTGTGGAAGAGATCTGGTTGATGTCGGTTGACGCCAATAGTTTTGAGCGCAACCTGGAAATATTACAATTTGCCAGGCAAAGGTTTCCAGAGTTGAAACTAAGGCTATCACTTGGATTTGATATGGAGATTCTCATACCCGGCAGTGACTTATTTGATCTGAGCTGGTTCAATTTGTCTGAGGAACAATTGTCCATAAAAGTACAAAATCACCTGGTACAGCTAACTAGCCTGGCAGTCTCTAAAGGCTATAAGGTCGATCTGATAGGGGAGATAGGTATGGATTTTTATTGGCTTAACGAACATTTGAAGAGACAGTTGGCAGCTACTAACGAGCAGGCCAGCGGTGACTCGTTGGTCAATCTGACTTCTCAGGAGGTGCGGCATTCCAAATTATTGCAGAAAGCAATGTTTCTCACACAATTGGATTTTGCAGTGGTGCAGGGCTTGCCAGTTAGTATGCACACTCGGGGAGCGGAGTCAGAATGTATAAATATTGTGCGTGATTATCGCAATAGGGATCGCAAGTTTACAGGCATTTTCCATTCGTTTACGGGCAATGGCGCTCAATTTAGTGAAATCAAGCAATTGGGCTGGCATATAGGAATTAATGGCATTGTCACGTTTAAATCCGCCACAGACATTCAGAATAGTGTGCGCCGGCGCTTGCCTACTGAGCTAAACTTAGAGAGTTTCTACCAAGCTGGGTTTGTTTTAGAAACGGACTCTCCCTACTTAATCCCCAGCAATGCCAATCGCAAGCAAATTGAGGCAGATTTTAGGCAAAGTATTAATGAGCCTGCTCAAGTGGCCAATACTTGGCAATGGCTGCAATCCTCAGTAGTCTAATATTTCAGCGTAATGGCCACTGACTATAGAGTATGGTCTCTGACTCACGCATTTCTAGTGGTAAAGTCTGCCAAATGTGCTCAGTTATGAAGGGAGTAAATGGATGCAGCAGTTTTAGGTAGGTTTTCAAAGCAAATAGCAGGTGTGTCAAAGCCTTTTCCCGTGAAGCAATTTGCTCGGGGGCACGATTAATTGGCTGGTCTTCGCGGTCAAACAAGAACAATCTTGACTTGACCTGTTCTACATAGATATCGGCAAATAACTGCCAAAAGTTCAGATAAATTTCTTCTGCAGCCATCCCTGGGCGAAAATTATCCATATGATTATCCACATTTGCCACTAACTCAGCAAGATTTTTGATCAGCAGCTGTTCGATATCGATGCCAGCAAGTTTTTCCACAATTTCTACCTTGGGGATGTTTTTTAATTCGGCTAAGTTGAATTTTAATTCCTGACCTGAGTCTGTGACCTGGAATTTTAATTCCTCCAATTTTTGCAACTGAATATTAATTCTACCTTGTACTTCTGGTGTTAATTCATTATTAAAATTAGTAAATATGAACTTGCTGGCGTTCCAAATCTTGTTGAGGAAATTGCGATAACCTTTGAGCTTTTTTGCATCTGCTCTATAGCTAGCGCCAGCGCGATTTCCCACGATATACATCATACGCAAAGCATCGGCGCCATATTCGGCAATAATATCTGAAGTGTAGACGATATTGCCCTTGCTCTTGCTCATCTTCTGTCCGTCCTCCGCTTTGATCAGGCCATGCAGATATACATTTTCAAAAGGTATTGCATCTTGGGTGTAAACTCCTAGCATAATCATGCGACTTACCCACAGTTCCAGAATGTCAAAGCCAGTCTCCATCACAGCTGTGGGGTAATAGTTCATCAAACCTTCGGCCTGCAAAGTAGCATATGGCCACTGGCCTGATGAGAACCAAGTATCAAATACATCGCCGTCTTGTTGCCAACCAGCGGCTGACATTTCCTGCAGTTCTTGCTCCTGAACCTTCTCAGCTGTTTCTGCTGCCTGAGCCAAGATTCGAGTTAACTCCTTAGACTCATGGGAGTATTTATAAGTCCAGAAATGCTGCTTAGCATTTTCTTGGCTTAATCTAGGCCCGTTCAACAATTGGGCAAATTCTGTAAAAGCTGATACGCCCCCAGCCTGAGTCTCGTCATTATCTGAGTAGATGAGTGCTAATTCTTTGGCCAAATTAGCGGTTTTCCAAGTAGATTTATTTTCCCAGAAGCCTGTTTCGATCCACTGCTCATACTTGGCAGATTGTTCAGTGGACGGTGCAACCAGGATTAGGTGCTTGATCTTTAATTTATTTGCAGTCAGATAATTTAAAATTGCAGGACACCCTAGAGAATGTGCGATCACAATAGAATCCTGATTAAGTGCTAATTTACCGAAAGCAGAGGCATAATCGCTATATTTGGGATTATTAATATTGGGAACTTCCACAATCTGTGCCCAAGGATATTTAACCTTGAGATCCCTATAGACAGTTGAATTCTCAGGCGAACCTAAGCCAGGAATTAAAATAGGGGCAAAATCATCTGCTAATTTTAATTTTATAAGCCCTTTGTCAATTCCGTCGGCCATGTCAGTAATTCCCTGCTCACCAACCTGCACTACTAACTGCCCTAACTCATCAGTAACTTCCGTGAGTTCGCCTTTGTAATACACTGGAATTTGATAACCCCACCAGATAGAACGTGAGATTGGCCAGTCGCGCAGGTTCTCCAGCCAGATCTCTAATTTCTTAGTCATGTAGTCCGGATGAATTTTAATTGTCCCCGAACGTACAGCTTCCAATGCTGGTAATTTTAATTTATCAGTGTCCACAAACCACTGGCTCGACATAATCGGTTGAATAGTGGTTTTGGTCCGCTCGCAAATAGTGATATTGCTTTCGCTAGGCTCGTCATAAACTATCAGGCCATGTTCTCTGAATAAATCAGCTATCTGCTCACGATCTGTCTCTGCATGCAAGTTTCGGGCAAGCCCTGCAATATGGTTGAGTCTGCTATCTTTGCCAATTACATTCTTATAACCAATTGGATTTTCTAGATGACTAGCGTTGTAGCGCAAGTAGATCTCATAGTCAGTGGCTGAATGAGCGGGGGTAATTTTGAGTAAACCAGTACCGAATTCTTGATCAACAGCAGGATCAGCAATAAAGCGAATCTTAACTGGACCATTCAAGCTCAAAAGTTCCAATTCAGTTTCTAGGTAATCTTTGTAACGCGCGTCGTTTGGGTTGGCAGCAATGGCAGTGTCCCCAAACTTAGTCTCAGGCCTAACAGTGCCGATTATAAAGCCACGAGCATAGGTAGTCTCCTTGTACTCTGGATTTGTTGCTTCGCTAAAGAGCTTGATAAAGGCTGATGCCAGGCCAAGTTTGACATTGTTCAAGGCCTTAAATAATGCATTAAAGCGCTTATCATTAACTTCTGTAGATAATGGTTTCTGATCTGCATGTCGGCCAATTAATCCAAGAGGACCAGCTGAAAATACGGCAATCCCATCAAGTTCAATAGTTACTTTAGTATCAGCACCTATCTCGCTAGAGCTGCTGAAATATACGTTAACGCCTTCTGCAGTGATTGCTTGATAGATTGTTTTGCTTAACGACTCGCCTAGTATCGTGGCTTCCACTGAATTCTTTTTTTTATGATTACTCTCAAATGTCTCTACCTCCTGTGCTGTTCCAGGTAGGGCGTATTTGAGGTAATACATTTTTGACTGTACGGTCTTGCGCTCGGTATCGATGTCCGCAACTGCGCTATTCAAGCCCGGAGACCAATTGACGAGCCTTACACCCTTGTAGACCATATTCTCATTCCACATTTTGGCAAAGGTTCTGTAAACTGTTGCGGCTACACGGGGATCTAGTGTAAACAAATCTCGATCAAAATCTGCGGACAGGCCGATACGTTTTTCATCCGCTTGCGCAATTTTCATTATCCCAGTGAAATAGTCATACGCATTTTGGTAGAACTCCTCACGTGTAAAATCTTCTTTTTTCTGACCCTTTGGGAGTAAAACTTCTTTTATATATACAATCTCCGCTTGTTGCGCTGCATGATCTTTGCCTGGAAACAGTAAAGTGGTTTTCCCCTGCATCCTGGCGCGTCTGCCAAATAGATCTTGATAAGCATAGCCTGAGACATTGCCCATATGAGGCCTAGCGTAGGCATTTGGAGGAGGATTTATAATAGTGAATTTGTCAGCGTGCGTGCCAGTGCGCACCCGCCATGATTGTTTGCGAAAGATTGAATCAGCGGTTTCTGGCTTGTATAATCTCTGTTCTAGCCAATAGGCGAGAATGTCGTCTTCGATTGCTTGTGGTTGATAAGGTCCATCAGCGAGATTAGCCATTGCATATTTTAACCTATCTTTGCCTGCTGGCCAATTATTGTTATATTAAATTAATGGAAACTCTTCCTCAGGATAACATCAGCAGCGCTGCAGCTAGTCAAAAACAGCGAGCAAATGGTTTGACTTATGTAATCATAGGACTGTTGGTGATAGCGCTAGGTGTCGTCTGTTGTATTGGTGTATTTTTTCTCGGGGCTACAGCGTTGGTGTCTAGTTTCTCGAATAGCTATCAATTGCAGGTAAAGCCCCAGGAACGTTCACTCGGCAGATTAGCTGTCAATCTGCAATCAGCACAGCGCAAGGGAGATTATTATATAGTGGAGCTGCAGATCAAGAATACTAGTGCGCAAGATCTGACATTCAATTCATCTTTGCAGCTAGAGTTGCGCGATAAAGAAAAACGTAAATACTACCAAGATTTTTCTCAGGAACAATCAGTCCCAAATGAGAAATTGCCTAGTCAAATTCCTGCTGGAGGATCGATAATTGGCAAAGTGATATTTAGCGCACCCAGTAGCCCAAATGGCTTAAGATTGATTGTCTACTCTGACTCTTTGCGCACTAGCTCAGCAGAATTGAAGCTGACAGAATAATTATTGGTTATATAAGCGTTTAAAACTTCCTAAACTTCGCATGGTTTAATCTGCTATGTCGAACATACTAAGCGCATTGCTGGATAAGGTATTGATGGTGGAGTGTATATATTGTGGACGCCTGGGAGAGTATGCTTGCAAGCGTTGTTTTTCTAGGCTCTTTGAGTCATATGGAGAGATTTTACAAACACAGGGATTGCAAGGTATAAATGTGGGATTTAGGTATAATCCTGCCATTGAGCACGCGCTGAAGTTGGGGAAACATGCAGGCTATTTTGAGATTATGACTTATTTGGGTAAGATCTGGGGCAAAGAACTGATACGGCAACGGGAATTGGCTGAAATCGTAAGTGTAGGGTATACGTTTATCAGTGTACCAATGTCTCGTGAAAAGTTAAGATTAAGGGGATTCAATCAGGTAGATCTACTACTGCATGGTATTAGTCAGGTTTGGGCGCAAGCAAATAGTTCAAAGTTGTGCATTACTGCATTGCTGGCTAGATCTGTAAATACCGCTACCCAAATGGGCCAGAATAAAGCTCAGCGTGAGCAGAAACTGGCGAGTGTCTTCACTTATATTGGTCCTGATCCGCCTCCTGCTCGAGTTATTATTGTAGACGACGTCTATACTACAGGCTCAACTCTGAGAGAGTGTGCAAAAGTACTTATTGAAGCGGGTGTGGGGGAAGTGCAGGGGTTGATATTGGCTAAGAGTTAAGTGGTATAATTTAATGTTCTTTTCAAACTGGGGATGCTCAGGCATCGACAGAAAAGTGATCTGTTTGGCAGCAAGTGCTGGCCTTGTAGTTTGCCCAGCTAAATCTGCAAATTACCTGATGATCGCAAGATCTTCTGAACAACGTTAAATGCCAAAAACATTTTTGGTCGTGTAGTTGACAGCGTGAATAACGTTGTAAACAATGTAGCTGCATCTTTTGCACCTGCATTCAACTATGCAATTGCCTAAGTTTCGAACTTAGTCATAGATTCGCTTTAGTGCGGATCGGCAATCTTCATTAGTTTCTCTCCTGTGTTGGAGTGCTAATGGAGTAACTTAGACACAGTGCTAGGCCAATCTGCTAGTTTACCGTTTTGGCAACAAGACTTTTGTGAACTCTTGCTGATTAGATTTCAGCGAAGTTTCTACTTTTCAGCAAGTACAAACAAATTTCGCTAAACTTGTGATCCTGTCAGGCAGAATTATTTCTGGACGAGGGTTCGATTCCCTCCATCTCCACCATTTCGGTTTTTTTGAAAATTGTATAGTATTGGCAGGGGTTAGGCACTCCGTCTTCGACTGGGGGGTAGAAATGTTTGTGCGAAAGCGATCGTAGTATTCCCTATATCTTTTGCCAAGCCAACGGGTTTTCCCTCATAAGTATCCAAAGCTGTGGGCTTAGTATTATAATATAGCTCCGTCCACATGCAGATAATTGACGGTCTCGAAGCAGTACGCGGATCGATCATTATAGGAAGTATTTGAGGGTCTGATTCTATGCCCAAAAGGGTTCTCTCAGCTTTAGTTAGAAATGGGTTTAAAACCGGGTATCATAGTTGAAATAGGTCAGTAACGACTATGCTCCACCAAAATCATCATAGTCTAAGTAATTTCTAATCCATTCAATTGGTGGTCTCGTTTCTAATATTTGTCTATTCCTTTCCGTACTGAAGAAAAGAAAATTTAGTGCACCCGGTTGTGACTGAAGACTATACCTATTTGTAGCAAGTTCACTCATATCTCGGTAACCCCATTAAAAAAAATGCATAAAATACCACTCTTATTATATCATGGTTATAGAGGCTGGACGCACTGACATTATTTCTAGATTGCAATTATCCAGCAGCTCAGTATAATTTACTATTAAGCTTAGTATTAATTCCATGGATTCGACTACAAATACATCACAAGCTCTGCCCGTAAGCACTGTGCAGCAATCTATTCCTATGGACAGCAATCGTCCTTTCACCAACTCATCTCCATCTACTAAACCTATTATCTACATTGTTGTGGCAGCGGTAGTAGTAGGATTTGTGTTATTGATTGTCCTATTGGCTACTCGAAACAGCGCCGCAACACCGCAGACCCCTGGTAGTTCAACGCCTCAGGCGAAAATTCCTGTTCAAACTCCGACTAGTACGCCAGTAGTAACTGATGTCTCCAAAGATCAACAGTATAGCGATGACTATATTAGTTTTAGTTATCCGCAGGGCTGGAAAGCGGAAGTGAAATCAGGCCCTGATGCGGTGCAATCCCAGACCGAATCTAAGCTGCCAGGTGTAAGTCAAATAAAAATTAGCAATGGCAGTGATTCTTTCAGATTGCTTCATAATCCAGGAGTTTTCGGCTACGGCCCTGGTGAGACTACGTTGAACTTGGATAAACTTGGTACTGCCACAATTTCAGCTCCAGATGAAGCGGACCAGGAGTATAAAATGGGCAATATCCTCTACTTCAAGAGAAGCACCGTCTTGGATCGTTATGTGTTTGTGTTCAGCGCTAAGCCCAAGTATTCTGATGGCAACGAACTCACTAGCAGAGTAGTGTTTGGGCTAGACAGTCTTTCCAAAGCCAACTCTCGTGAAATTACTTTAGATATCGAGTATCCCGATGGAGCTATTAAGGCTTTTTCTTTCATGGGTAATTCAAGCACAGCTAGCGATAAGCGCTACGCCAATTTCTTAGCTGATACTGATGCCAAGAGTCAAGCAGAAGCCAAAACCTTTGTCGAGAATATCGAGAAATTAGTGACTAGCGCGCAGCGGAAGTAGTAATACTTAACTTGGTAATGAAAATTAATCCCTGTCTTCAAGATACTTTGGATATGATTGGTAGTGCATTGCGCATAGGAAGCTGCTAATTTGCCAGAATAATCTGAAAGCTCTCATCTCCAT
>CAZXFQ010000013.1:0-28157 GCA_964640685.1 uncultured Candidatus Saccharibacteria bacterium | reverse complement strand
TCTCTACAGTTCTTCCTCTAAACTTACCTGTAGTAATTATTACTTTTAAACCTGGTCTTAAATTTTTAGTTAGTTTGTTTCCCATATGTTTTCTTTAGTCGAGATTATAAAACTTCACTAGCTAAACTTACAATTTTGTTGAAACCCTTTTCTCTTAACTCTCTCGCTACTGGGCCGAATACACGAGTACCTTTTGGTTCGCCAGAGTCTATATTGATAATCACAGCTGCGTTGTCATCGAACTTCAAATAACTACCATCTTGTCTTCTAACCTCTTTGCGTGTTCGAATTACCACTCCATGTACTACATCACCTTTTTTGTAAGCAGAATTTGGCAAAGCCTTTTTGACACTGGCGCTAAAAATCTCGCCGACAGTAGCAGTTCTTTGGAAAGAGCCACCTTTTTTCTGACCTCGGATCTGGATCAACATGATCTCCTTAGCCCCTGTATTGTCTGCAACTATAAATCTTGTAAGTGACTGTACCATAATAATCTATAAATAATTAGTCGCTAGCCTAGCTCTGGGGTTAATTATACCTTATGCAAGCTTCCATCTCTTTAATTTAGATACTGGTCTAGTAGAAGTAATTGCAACAGTTTGCCCAATGCTCAGAGAAGCTTTGTTAGCTTCTAATACATTAACTAAGGCATGCTTATGCATTTTCATCGACTTGTTATACTTAGGATGCGCCTTCAATCTCTCAACTTCTACTTTGATTGTATTTAAACCTACACTTAAGCTTACAATCTTTGCTTGAATCTTTCTCACTGGTTTTAGTTCAGTTTTGACTGTCATTATTTAAAGTCCTCGATTAATTATTTGAGTTTTAACTGGTAACTTCACACTAGCCTTCTCTAACGCAATGCGAGCCACGTCCAAAGGAATTCCTGCTAATTCAAACAATACTCTACCTGGCTTCACCACTGCTACATATCCTGCTACATCTCCTTTTCCCTTACCCATTCTTACTTCGGCAGGCTTCTTAGTGAAAGGTTTGTGCGGAAAGACTTTTAACCAGATTTTACCTTTTCTCTTAGTTTCTCTTACTATAGCTTTACGCGCTGACTCTAATTGTTTTTCATTGAGCCAAGCTGGTTCTAGAGTCTGCAATCCTATTTCTCCATTACTCACAGTATTGCCAACATATGCAAGACCGTGATTTTTACCTCTAAAGCTTTTTCTGAATTTTGTTCTTCTTGGCTGCAACATGGTTTCTAATTATTCTGTATTAATCGTTTAAATCGTAGCCAAATTTCTCACCTTTATATACCCAAACCTTGATACCGTGCGTACCTGCGTTGGGTACTTGAGCTGACAAATATGTGTAGTCAATATCTGCTCTAATAGTTTGCAATGGCACAGTGCCCCACTGGAACTTCTCGGTTCTTGCGATTTCAGCGCCTTTGATTCTACCAGATACCCAGATCCTAACACCACTAGCAAGCTTAGAATTCTTTACTGAGTCAATGGCTCTTTGGCAAGCAAACTTAGGTACTATTCTACGCTCTAGCTGTCTAGCAACATTATCAGCAATCAAACTAGCTGAAATCTCAGGATTCTTTACCTCGAAAATCTTAATGTCAATGACACTTCCAAGTTTACGTGACAACTCTTTTTTTATTTCTTCAATTCCACTACCTCCACGACCGATAACCACGCCCGGACGAGCAACCTTCACTACGACCTCATTGTGACTAGCATATTTCTTGATAACCACTTGCTCTAAACCTGCATTGGCAAGTTTACTATCCAAGTACTTACGAATTTTGATATCCTCAGCAACCAAATCGGCATAGCTATCTGTTGCATACCAAGCGGCCTTCCAACTTTTATTAACACCAATACGCATGGCATTAGGATGAATCTTTTGTCCCATTATGAACGTTGCTCCAGACTAATATTAATATTGCTAGATCTGCGTAAGATTCTGTGAAATCTACCTCTAGACACTGCTTTTCCTCTTTTAAGTACTGGAGCCGGTGTAACAAATATATGTTTAATAATCAAGTCGGCTTTTTTTACAGAATTCAGATATTTGAAATTTGACTCCACGCTTCTTACTAGTTTATAAACACCACGTGCACCTGCTTTATTAGTGAATTCTAGAATTGCTAAAGCTTTCTCAACAGGCATAGATTTGACCATATCAGCGATCAATTTAACCTTGCGAGGTGATACTCTTAAATTGTTTAATTTGCCTTTATATTCCATGTAAACTTCTTAATCTAAACACTATAAATTATTCTGAAGCCCTGCCTGTTGTCCCGGTGGCTTTGGCAATCTTACCCTTTTTGCTATGGCCATTGAACCTGCGAGTAGGAGAGAACTCACCTAGCCTATGTCCTACCATTGACTCTGTTACGAATACAGCTAAATGATCCTTACCATTGTGTACTGCAAAGTTCACATTTACCATCTCTGGAGTAATAACTGCAGCCCTTGCCCAAGTTTTAATGGGCCCTTTGAGTGTGCCATTACGCAGATTCTGCACTTTCTTTAAAAGTTTTTCATCTACATATGGCTCTTTTTTTGCTGATCTGCTCATTGTCTATTTTACTGAATTGTTTTATAAGGTTTATTCTTTGGTCTTAAAGTACTAGTTTTTCTAGCGATTATATACTTGTTGGTACTCTTATTTCTTCTTGTAATTTTACCACGTTTATTACCCCATGGATCTTTTGAAGGTCCACCGGTACCGTGTCTACCACTTTTACCTTGTCCCCCACCGTGTGGATGCTTATAGGATTGCGCTACACCTCTAACAGTTGGTTTAATACCCATTCTTCTAGCCGTACCAGCTTTACCAATCTCTTTTGCACTGTGCTCTTTGTTGCTTACAATACCAACAGTTGCAGTACACTCAGCGTTAATCAGCCTAATCTCACCGCTTGGCAATTTGATCTGCACATAACCACCATTAGTTTGACCCTGGACTTGCGCATAAGTACCAGCACTCCTGGCGATTATACCACCTTTACCTGGCACTAATTCAATATTATGAATAAATGTAGCAGCTGGCATTGCCTTCAAAGGGTAGCTATATCCAGGCACGACTCCTTGAAATTTGGTAGAGGATAAGACTTTATCCCCGGCCTTGACTCCGTCAGGCAGCAAAGTATATCTATACTCGCCGTCCGCATACTTAGTCAGACCAATGTTTGCTGATCTATTTGGATCGTACTCTACATTTACAACTTCTCCTGGGATCTCTACTTTATCACGCTTAAAGTCTACCATTCTATAAAGTCTCTTAGCCCTTCCACCTTTATGGCGGATACTAATTTTACCAGAGACACCTCTGCCGGCACTATAGATTTTATTTTTAATTAGTTTCTTCATGACTGTTTAGATTACGAGTTTACTGTAAAATCAGCTATTTTCTCGTCCTTACCTAATTTAACGTAGAACACTTTTCTATCGGCTAGCTTGTATGACCTACGGACTCTCTTACCTATATTTTTACTCTTACCAAGCCTGTTAACTACTTTGATGTCAGTCACGTTTACAGTGTAAAGCTCCTTAATCTTCTTAGCAGCAGACTTTTTATTCTCGTTCATAGTAGCTAGGAACATATATATATTCTTTGCTGCTAATTGTCCTGTACTTTTTTCTGTTAATAATGGTCTAATCATTTAATATTTGGCTTACTCGGCCTGTTTAAAATACTTAGTATAAAACGCTTGTTTCTTAGCAAAAAACTCTATATACGCCTCTTTTTCAAATATAATTGCACCTGCTCTTATAAAGTCGTAAGTGCAAACATCTGCTGTATTCATTACCTTTACCCCAGCCAAATTACTAAAAGATCTGCGTACAGTGGCGTCATTACTAACTAATAAGAACTTTTTGGCTGTAATAAGATTCATGGCGAGAGCCTTAGCTGACTTAGTATTGTCTACTCCAGTTAGTTCAGCAATACTTAAAGCCTTAGCATTCACCTTATCAATCATAACAGTAACAAAAGCTTTGAAAGATTCCTTCTTATTCATTGCCAATTTATAATTCTGTTCGCCGGTTGGACCAAACGCTACGCCTCCACCTGCCCATTGAGGTGCACGAATCGAACCTTGCCTAGCCCTACCAGTTCCCTTTTGCTTCCATGGCTTACGACCTCCACCTCTAACTTCGCTTCTATCCTTAGTCTTGGCATTTGCCTCTCTCTGATTGCTCAAATAAACACGTACATATTTGCTTACCGCTGTTTTAGCAGGAGTCAAACTTACGAAGCCAAAATCAAACTTCTCTGTCTTTGCTGTTTGATTTTTAGAAATTACTTGTACTTCCATAATTATAATATTTGAATTTTGACTAAACCATTTCTATTTCCAGGAATTGCCCCTCCAATTAATAAGAGGTTGTTGGCAACATCAAACTTGCGGATGACCAAATTTTTAATTGTGACATTCTTGGCTCCCATATGACCACCCATTTTCTTACCTTTGTCAATTCGCCCCATTGTTGTTCCAGAGGCAATTGACCCTGGTGCACGCATTCTATCTGACTGTCCATGAGTTCTCTTGCCACCCTTGAATCCCCAGCGTTTTACAACTCCTTGGAAACCTTTTCCTTTAGTCACACCAGTCACCATTACTTTTTTATTCTCTAGGCTTTCACCCAGAACTAAACCACCTTCAACAATTTCGGATACATCGTCTAAAGACACAGTACGTACAAACTTGGGTTTTAAAATAGCTTTATTGTCCTTCATACCTTTCTTCTCACCCACGCCAATCAATACAACTTTGTTCAGTGCGTCAGCGGCTGCTACCTTCAGTACTTTAGTCTGCGATAAATCCACGATGGTGACCGGCAAAACCTTGCCGTCTGCACTGTAGATCTGAGTCATTTCTTTTTTTAGTCCGAAAAATGTAGTTAACATTGCTAATTCCAATATTGGATTTACTTAATTTCTATAGATACTCCGGCTGCCAGTTGGAGATGAGTTAAAGCATCGATAGTCCTAGCATTGTGCTCAAATATTTCTATCAGTCTTTTGTGAGTGCTGATCTCATAGTGCTCTTTAGACTTAGCATCAATTGTGGGGGAATTTAATACCGACCAACGCTTCTTCTGGGTAGGCAATGGAATAGGTCCACCTACTTTAGCTCCAGTACGTAAACATGCCTCAATAATCTGAGAAGTCACCTTCTCTACCAATTTCGCATCATATGACTTAACTTTTATTTTGAGCTTCTGTTGCATGTTAAAGTACGCTTTTAGTCTTTATTAAATTCACCCAAACTACTCTTAAAGATAGAGGAGGGAGAGTCCCCCTCCTCTATTTCAATATCATTTACTTAACTATCTTAGTTACCACGCCTGAACCTACTGTTCTTCCACCCTCACGAATTGCGAATCTCATTTGTTCCTCGATTGCAACTGGTTTAGATAGCTTAACAATTATCTGGACGTTGTCACCAGGCATTACCATCTCGGTTCCCTCTTTAAGAGATACCTCACCAGTAACGTCAGTGGTACGAATATAAAATTGAGGTCTGTAACCACTGAAGAATGCAGTGTGTCTGCCACCTTCATCCTTGCTTAAGATATATACTTCACCCTCAAATTCTGTATGAGGCTTTATGCTACCTTTAGCAGCTAAAACTTGTCCTCTTTCAACATCCTCACGCTTTAGACCTCTGATTAATAGACCAACATTATCGCCAGCCTGTCCATCGTTCATAGACTTATTGAACATTTCTACTCCAGTGATAGTGACCAACTTAGAGTCCTCGGTCAAACCGATCAACTCTAGCTCATCCCCAACTTTGACTTTACCACGCTCGATTCTACCAGTAGCCACTGTACCACGTCCCTCAATTGAGAACACGTCTTCTACGGGCATTAACATTGGTTTGTCAGTAGGTCTTTCTGGCAACGGAATGGTTGCGTCCACAGTGGCCATCAATTTCTTGATTGCCTCAACACCTTCTGGTTCGTTGTTGAAAGCCTTGAGTGAACTTCCACGTACTACAGGAATATTTGCACCGTCATATCCATTTTTGGTTAGTAACTCTCTAATCTCTTCCTCGACCAAGTCTACTAGGTCAGCATCCATTTCCTCAAAGAGATTGATCCAGACTACAAAGTGCTTCACTCCAACTTGCTTCGCCAATAAAACATGCTCTTTTGTTTGTGGCATTGGACCGTCTGATGCGGATACGATCAAGACTGCACCGTCCATTTGTGCTGCACCAGTGATCATATTCTTGATGTAATCCTTGTGTCCTGGGCAATCTACAACCGCGTAATGCCTGTTCTCAGTTTCTGCTTCTACGTGAGCAACAGAAATAGTGATACCCTTTGATTTTGACTCTGGAGATTTATCTAATTTTCCAATCCACTTTTCTGCTTCTACACCACCAAAATGTCTTAAGATAGCGCGAATAGTTGTAGTTTTACCGTGATCCACGTGCCCAAGAGAGCCAATATTGACATGGGGTTTGTTTCTGTCATATGTGCCTGCCATAGTATTAGAATATGCTTAGATAAATTAAAACAGAACTTAAATAAGATTAAAATAGTTACGAATATTATCGCCTATTTAAATACAATATATAACTCGAAAAAGTCTTCTCCTTTATACCAGATTAGATTTAAAAATACAAACTTAAATTATTGATTTGACTCGCAAATTCACAGTTTTTTAACTCTAACAAAAATCAAGGGCTTAGTTTGATTTTACTTTGAAAGCACCTCACTAACAAGTCCGTCGGGGACTTTCTGGTAGTGGCTAAATTCCATTACGCTACTAGCTTTGCCCTTGCTCATTGATCTTAATTCATTTATCCAACCAAATAGATTGCCGATAGGGACGTCCGCAGAAATGTCTTGCATCTTCCCCCTAGGATTCATGCCCTTAATTTGAGCCCTCTTAGCAGATAAGGCGCCAGTGACTTCACCAGCGTAGTCTGTTGGGGCCGATACCACAACTTTCATTATTGGCTCCAGCAAGATTGGCTTAGCTTTGCGCATGGCTTCCTTAAAAGCTCGATTGCCACAAATTCTAAACGTATCAGTGTTGGAATCGACTTCATGGGAACTACCATCGTTGAGTGTGACTTTTACGTCCACTACTGGGTATCCACCAAGTACGCCTGAGTCTAAAGCAGCTCGGATGCCTTTATCCACAGAGGGGATAAACTCTCTAGGTATGGAACCACCTTTCACTTCATCAACAAACTCATAGCCTACTCCCCGAGGGTTTGGTTCTAGGATAATGTTGATATCTGCGAACTGTCCTGATCCTCCAGTTTGTTTCTTCAAGATCTCTCTGTGCTCAGTAGTGCCTTCGATTGTCTCTCTATAAGCCACCTGAGGCTTACCAGTTATTACTTCAATATTGTAGTCACGTTTCATTATGTCAACCTTGATTTCCAGGTGCAACTCGCCCATACCGGAAATGATTGTCTGTCCAGTTTCCTTATCGGTACTGGCCTTAAAAGTTGGATCCTCCTGTACAAGCTTTCTCAGTACTTCACCCATCTTTTCCTGATCGCTCTTTGTCTTTGGCTCAACTGCGTATTGAACTACTGGATCTGGGAAATCTATGCTTTCTAGAAGAATTGGATTTGCCTCGTCACAGATAGTATTGCCTGTGTAGCTGTCCTTAAAGCCTACAATAGCAACGATGTCACCGGCAGTGGCTTCAGTTATTTCCTCACGATGATTAGCATGCATTAAGATCAGTCTGCCTACGCGCTCTCTGATATCTTTTGCAGAGTTGTATACATAAGTTCCAGCAGTTAATTTTCCGGAGTAAATACGACAGAACGCTAAGGATCCTACGTGAGGGTCCATGGCAATCTTGAATACTAGTCCCGACATAGGCTGATCGTCAGTGGCAGTTCTAGTGACTTCCTCTTTAGATATAGGGTTTAATGCCTTCACTGGAGGAACATCCAATGGCGATGGTAAATAGCGGCAAATATTGTCCAACATTAGCTGTACTCCCTTATTGGCTAAGGAAGAACCGGCCATTACCGGAAACACTGTAGAAGAAATTACTGCCTTACGAATCGCAGGGATTAGTTCTTCGGCGCTGATTTCCTCTCCAGCCAAATACTTTTCGGCTAGATGGTCATCATATGAGGCCACAGTGTCAATCAATTCATCTCTGAACTTTTTTACCTGTGTTTCCATATCTGCAGGTACTGAGGTTATCTCAATATCTTTTCCAAGTTGATCCCTGTACATGTATGCCTTTTGAGTGACTAGATCTATGATTCCGTTGAAATTACCCTCAGATCCGATTGGTAATTGAATTGCAACTGCGTTGTCGTCCAACTCATCTTGAATAGTTTTCAGGGACATATAGAAGTCGCCGCCAATTGCGTCGAGTTTATTGATATAACATAGGCGTGGCACGCCATACTTGGCGGCTTGAAACCAAACTTTGGATGACTGTGGTTCTACGCCCATTTTTCCATCAAACACAGTTACTGCACCATTAAGTACACGCAACGATCTCTCGACCTCTGCTGTAAAATCCACATGTCCTGGTGTATCGATAATATTTACTCGGTGAAGATTGCCATTTAATGTCCAAAACGCAGTAGTAGCGGCAGATTGTATAGTAATTCCGCGCTCTTTCTCTTGATCCATGAAGTCCATAGTGGCTTCACCACGGTGCACTTCACCTAGCTTATGCTTTTTTCCAGTATAGAATAGTATTCTCTCGGTGGTAGTGGTTTTGCCCGCATCGACATGAGCGATAATCCCAATATTACGATAAAAGTGTTTGTCGGTTACATCTGAGACTCCTTTAACTGCTGCCATTAGTTGTAGTTGAATTATTTAAATAATGAATTTGATAACTGCAATATAGCTAGGTAGATTGCTACCTAGAATTGTGGACAGGAGCTATCAAACAAACTAGCAAGGTCAGAAATCCAACTGATGAAACAGCCAGTGTTTGCACACCAATAGGATAGGATACCTACGCTAGTGACTGATAATAACATAATCTAGCTATATTGCAAACGCTAAAAACAGGCTAATTATTCCAGTTTACTTAGAATTATTTTAATTTTCAGAACTGCATTACTTATTTCTATCAGCTTCTTATTGATCGCTGCTTTCATTTCAATCAAGCCCGATTCTTCATGCTCAGCATCATCTAGAATTAAATTCGCATGTCTAGCAATATCTAGGCAACTGTTAAAGATTACATCTCTGGCTTTTTCCGTCATTTTCGTAGATTAAAAGTTAAATATTGTTCTTATCCTAAGAATGTTTTATCATAGATATAGAACAGTATTCATTAAATAACTATTAACATTCTATTCATGAGTGAACTTATTTTCAGTACTATGGTGTTACACGTGCAAAATACTAAAATTGGTGTACAACTTAAGAAAGCGCGCTTAGAAAAAAGCCTGTCTCAGGAGCAGGTTGCCAATCGACTAGGAGTTACCTGGGAAATGATAAGTCGCTATGAGAACGGCCGCTCTAGTGCTTTGAAGCATTTAGACAAGTTCAGCGACATCTACGGAAAACCTGTCAGCTATTTTGTTAATGATGAGGACGCACTCAATGAAACCTTCACTTTAGAAAACATCGTGAGTAAGCTCAGTGAAAAGGGTGTGGCATATCGCAGATCGTTGAAGAATGTCGTAAAGCTCATCACAACTATCTCCGGCAAAGGCATAGATCAAGATATGGTCACCTCTGAAGCATACGTAGAAGTGAGCAGCACACTTACTGATAAGTACGAAACTATATTTGCCCTAAAATTAGGTCAAATAGAATTTGCGGCTGAACTAGGGCTAACCACAAAGGATATTTGTTTCTTTGCCAAAAGCATAGAGCCTCAAACTGAAGACGTTGTGCTAGCTTATGACGGTATTTCTTATAAGGTCATCAAGTTCGATCCAGAAGATCTCAATACGGCCCTAGCAATACTAATCTCCTCAGAGCGCAGGTATAGAGAGTAATCCCAGAGAATAGTCCCTAATTAAGAATAGTTGTAGAAGAAACTAAAAATAGTTGCCGCCTTACAGCGGCAATTCTCCCAGTTTCAATCCAATTACATTTAATTGTTTGAATAAAGACTGCTCTGCACTTTGACATGGTTCTCACCAGCCAAGTATTTTTTAATGACCGCTATCAGCTGCTCTGGATCAGTCTCTGATTTGAGCATATAACCGCTGGCACCGATTTTCAATGCCTTTTCAATCGCTAAATCCCCGCCAATATTGGTTAGCATCACTACTTTTGGGTTGCCGTATTTGTCAGGAGCCTGGTGGATCTCAGTTAATACGCTAATACCGTCAATATCAGGCATAATAATATCCAATAATAATAGGTCATATTTATTCTTGGTCAATAAATCCAAAGTCACTCGACCATTTTCCGCTCCATCTGAATTGAATCCGGCTGACTTGAGAATATCGAGATAAATCACACGAGCATCAAATTCATCTTCAGCCAATAAAATTCTAGGACTACTAGTTGGCTCTGGTGTGTTTGCAACTGCTGGGGCTGGAACTATATCAGGCATTATATCATTTACAGGACTTGGAGAAACGACTGGAGCGGTTGTATCCATATAATTAGATTGTTTAATTAATACTAAAATATAGCAAATTAGGAACTAAAATAGAAATTTGATAGAATTCATATTGATTATGAACAAAGCCAAGAAAGTTGCTAAAAAGAAGCACAACAAAAAAGCTGGCAAACAAATCTCATTGAGATTTCGAGGCTAGGTATTGGATTAGGCAATAATTGCTCTTCCCAATACAGTACCTCCCGCATAAAAGACTATGCTCTGTCCTGGGCTAACTGCCCTTTGGGGTTGAGTAAATTCGAATTTTCCTTCTACAAACCTGCCTGATTGAGGCTGCTGTCTATACCTAATTGCTGCAGTTAAAGTGAGCTCATTCAGCTGAGCTTCAGCAGGCATTGACGTGGAATTTATCAAATGCAACGACTCAAACGTTACAATAGATTGATAGAGACTTGGATGATCCTGACCTTGAGCCACATACAAAGTATTATTGGCTAAATCTTTATATGATACATAGTAAGGCAATTTTGCTCCACCAATCTTTAAGCCTTCTCTCTGCCCAATCGTATAGAATGCTAGGCCGTCATGTTGACCAACATTTCCACCAGTATCTATATCTAAAATCTTTCCAGGCTGACTACGTATATATTTATGCAAAAATTTATTTACATCAAGATCGCCTATGAAGCAGATACCCTGGCTGTCTGGCTTAGTAGCGTTAGGCAGGCCTAACTGTGTGGCCAACAGCCTTACTTCAGGCTTCGTTAAATTGGCTAGAGGAAAAACTGCTTTGTTTAGCTGCTGCAAATTCAAGCCTGACAAGAAGTATGTCTGGTCTTTATTTGAATCCAAAGCCTTGAGCAAAAATCGCTGAGTTTCAGGAAATACTGGCGGCAAACTTTGCTCTGCAATCCTTGCATAATGCCCGGTTGCAATCAGATCTGCGCCGCTGTCAGTTGCTTTATCTAAGAATGCCTTAAACTTAATCTCTGAATTGCAGAGTATGTCTGGATTTGGGGTACGACCAGCTTTGTACTCAGCAAAGAAATAATCCAGCACACTAGCTTTATATTCGCGTTCGAAGTTATAACTTAGGAACTCGATTTCTAAATGCGCAGCTGCCGCTTGTGCTGCAATCATCTCTTCTTTCCAAGGGCAATCTAGCTGCAGCCCATCTTCACCAGCCCAATTCTTCATGTATACGCCTACCACCTTTGCGCCAGAGCTCTTCAAAATTGCAGCGGATACTGCACTATCCACTCCCCCAGAGAGACCTACATAAATTGTCTTACCTGCAATTCCAGGCAGGAATGGAAGCTTTGACATGGCTGAATTATACCTTAAGCATAGTTCTGGACATACCTGATTTGAGCTTGCTTGATAATTTCAATGGTCCTATCTTTTCCGGACCAGCCTTCACAATTATTTTGTCACAGAAAAATCTATTTAAATTGAATAAAATAGGCTAACATGAAGTTAAGTATTAGTTAATTTTACAATACTTTACTAACAAGCCTAATGGAAGACAAAATCTTTATCCGCGAAAATCAATCTGGCAACAATAACACTAGAATTATTTTAGCAATAGTGGCAGTAGTAGTATTAGTGGGTGGAGCTCTAGTATTGTTGAGTAATCGTAGCAATTCTACTCAGGCCACTAAACCAGCTGCCAACCAAAATACTAAAACAACAGCACCTACGCCTCCAACTTCAGCTCCAGTCAACACTGGGACTGGCATTATTGGCTCAAATAACCCTAAACCTACCGAGACTCCGACTACGATTACTCCAGACACTGAAGAACTGGCGACGCCGGCAGCTGGGACATTTTCTCCCCCGAGTGATAGTAGCAAGTTGAATGTTTATTATCTCAAGGGCAGCACTTTGACTCCTGTACTGAGGGACAAACCTGCAACAAATATAGAGTCATTTCTTATCAACCAAGTGCTTGTGGGGCCTACAGCTGCAGAAAAAACTGCTGGAACGACTATCGACTGGACTTTTGGCAAGGACTCCAATTGCGGTAGTGGCAAGTCATACAAATTCACTCTCACTGGCAAAAGCATGAAAATTGACTTATGTAGAGAGTTCACAGGCGCTTCGGCCAGCAATTTCGTCAATGCGATGACACAATCACTCACTGAGACTGGTCGTGTTAGTAAGGTCGCTATCATCAACACTGTTGGTGGCTGTCTAGGTGCAGCAGTAGGTGACATGAGTTGCTTAAAATAGGCATTACCCAGCTAAATTACCTTGTTATGTTACAATAGAACACAGCTTTGGCTGAAACTATGGAGAACTCATTCTCGCAACCGCAAAGGTATCAAAAGTACCAAAAATACCAAAAACAAAGCTACTTAGTTATCCTAACCGAATATCTCAGGTTAAGGTTAAGACAGATTTTTATCTTCGTTTCCTTATTTTCCAGATTCGCAGGGGAATTTTCATCCAACACTAAAGCGCTGCTCGTACGCAATATGTATTGGGGTCGCGGCTCTCTATATAAAGGAGCTTTTCATTTGATTGTAATTGCCATGACTTTCATTGCTTTGGTATGGGGTTTGGGACCTCGCTTTTTAGTATCGCAGCGTGACAGCATTACCGCCACTGGCTTTAGTAGCAGATTCACAGAAACCGGGTTAAACACTTTTGACAATGACTTGGAGTTCCAGCTAGCCAAGCTAACTCCTAGTTCAGAAATTAATGCTGATGGACTATTCGAAACTCGAGTAGTTGTGGCGGGAGAAAGTTTAGAAAGTATTGTCAAGGATATTAATGCCCAGATCGAACCCGGTGGTACCCCTCTGAACACGGATATTCTTCGTTGGGCCAACGATATTCCATCTGGCAAAGACAATCTAGCTGTTGGTCAAGCAATCAGAATTCCTTGGGCCAACGGAGTGCTATATAAGGTAAAACCAGACGACACGGTTGACAAGGTGTTAGCCAAGGTAAAGTTGGACAACAAAGAAGCAAATTTAGAAGATTTCCGTAACCTAAACGAACAGTTTATCCGCGAAGATGGCAGCTTGATCGCTGACAGTACTATATTACTTCCCAACGCCTCAATAGTACCTATTGTGCCCCCAGTTACTAGACCAAGAGCTACTACGCCTGGAAGAGGTGTTATCCGAGTTGGGCAGAATGGGCCGGTAACTCCCCAAGTTCCTGTAGGACAGTTTGTCAATCCTTTGCAACGTTGTAATTATAGTTTCAGTAGAGGTTTCCGGGCCAACCATACTGGTGTAGACTTAGCTACTAATAGTGGCTGTGAGGTTGTGGCTGCAGCTAGTGGAACAGTTGTGCGGGCGGGAGGCTGCTCCGCGTTGGGTTATTGTGTGCAAATAAGTCATGCCAATGGTTTAAGTACAATTTATGGTCACGGCAATGGGGTTTTCTACGTATCAGCCGGACAACAGGTGGTAGCCGGACAGAAGATTATGCAATCAGGCTGTTCAGGAAGATGTTACGGCCCTCACGTGCATATCTCTATTGCCGCAAACGGCAATGACGTTTATGGCTGTTACAGCTGTCGTATCAATCCGGCAAACTATATTAAGTACTAGATTTATTGCTAGAATTAGAACTTTAGTTCAGCCAGTTGCGCCAATAAATCAGCCTTACTATGTTGGCTAACCACCATACCTCCCAAAGCGGCAAAACTCTTAGTGAAGGAGTCATTGTCATCTATCAATAATACTTGTTGTGGGGTTAGTTTCTGCTCAGACAAAATCAACTGCATAAACTGGGCCTGGTCATCTTCCTTGAGCATACGGTATTTTGCAGTGTTATAAACGTTCACAAAGTATTGATTTAAGTACTCAGAATACTGGGGGAGAAAAAATTCATCCCAGATATCAAAATTATCAGTTGCAATCACTTGTTGCTTACCAGCCTGGGCAAATTTCTGCACGTAAATCAAAATATCTGGATCAATATCATGATCATTTTTCAGAATACCAAGGCAGTGGTCAAACTCTTCCACTGGCAACCCTGTAAGTTTGCTAAATACCTGATGCATCTCACGGTAACTTATCTCGCCTTTTTGCCACTGCTTGATTTTGTCGTTTTCAGCTATAAAATAATTTTGCACTGCTTCAAATGCTCCTGGGTACTTCGACTGTAAGCCAGAGTACATATGTTTATTGCTTAAAGTTTTGTACCAGTCCCAGATAATTAATTTGATTTGTTGTAGGCTGTTTGACATGTCGTTGTTGCTTAAACTTAGATTATTAATCATAACATTTGCTCTGTTGGGAACGAACTAGTGCCTAAGCAATTATCGCATTTTCCACAGGGATCTGAAGTTTCCGAGAAATAGGTCAATAGATTCTTCAGCCTGCACTGCTCTGTCGAAAACAGTTCGACTGTTTTGGCTAATTTTCTCAACTTATCCTTATACAGCCTTGACTCTTGCCCCAAGCTTAATAGCTTTCCCAGAAAGATAATATTGGGTTTTAGTAACCTAAACTGGATGATGAGCTGAGAATTGACTGCTGAATCTCGCTGCAGATATGACTGTTTCAGGCTTACAATTTTCACTTGAGCAAATAGCTCTAGCGCGTGTTTAAACTTAGGGAGATTGATCCCCTCTACATCTAGCAAAACCTCTTGCAGAACTACATAATGGTAACCTTCTTGATCAAGTAGGGCTTTACGTAGGTAATTGTAAATGCGGTTAGCCAAAGTCTGGGATAGATAGTTATTTTCTAACATTTGTCTGCGAAAGTTTATCCCTTTCCAGCTGTAATTGACGAAACTCAGTGATTCTTTCCCATCACGGCCTGCGCGACCTGCTTCTTGATAATAGTTCTCAATGGAATCAGGTAACTGATCATGAATAACAGTGTAAATATTGGCTTTATCTACCCCCATTCCAAATGCATTAGTAGCATTTATTACAGAGTATTTGTCGGTAAGAAAGGCCTCCAAGACTTGCTCCCGCTCCATTCTGGCAAGTCCTCCATGATAGTATGTGGCCAGCAAACCAGATTGTCTTTCTAACATGGTTAAGGCTTCTGCTCTTTTACGCGAATTAGTGTATATAATAACTGGACTTAATGCCTGCCGCTCTTGTAGCAAGCTAAGCAGCTGTGCATCACTATAATGTGGCAGTACCTGTATTCCAAGATTTGTGCGAGCAAAAGAAGTGCGCGAGACCTTGCAGTCCAGCAATCCTAGTTGCTCGGTGATATCTGCCTCAACTTTGCGGGTTGCAGTGGCGGTAAATCCAGCAACTCTCAATTGTGGATTCCTCACCTGCAGAATAGTAATTGTAGTCTTGATCTCTAGAAAGGCAGGGCGAAAATCGTGTCCCCAAATAGAGACACAGTGGGCCTCATCGATAGCTAGCAAGCCAACTGGGAGTAGCCGTATGAATTGTCGTAATTCTCTTTGAAGTAATGCCTCTGGGCCTAAATATAAAAACTTGTAGGCCCCCGCCAACAGCGACTCTTTGATCTGTGTCTTAGACTCAATCGAGAGTGTAGAATTGTAATACACCGCAGCAATACCCTGCTGCTGAAGTCTTCTGACCTGATCTTGCATCAATGAGATCAATGGTGAGATCACAATGGTCGTCCCACCTAGATAAAGCCCCGCAATTTGGTAACAAATACTTTTACCTCCGCCAGTAGCTAATAAAGCCAAGCTTGCTGGATAGTCAATAATCGTCTTAATAATAGCAAGCTGTCCAGAGCGAAATTGAGAATAGCCCCAATACATCTGCAATAATGACTCAAGTTGACCTTGCAGCGTAATTTTTTGTTTACTATCCAGCTTGTGCATCTGAAACTATTAAAGTTATAGTCCCAGATTAGCAGCATGAGCTGAAATAGTTCTGAACTTAGATCTTATCTATATATATTTCTATACACGAAAAGTTCAGCTGGCACTAGGCAGAACAAGATTATAGCCCACAGGAATGTTCACTGGTTGTCCAGATCTTAATAAAGGAAAACCTCCATTGGCCCTGTTAATTTCTACCCAAGCACCGCCAGCGCCATATTTGCCTTCTGCAATTTGCCATAGAGTATCACCTTTACGGACTACATAGCGATCCCCGGTGATATCACCAAATTTATAGTCATTGCCGCGCCTGTATGTCGAATTAGTAGAACTATAATCGCTGCCGCTAAATCTCACTTTATTTAACGGAGTAGCTGGGACCGGATTTGCAGCTGGAGTAGTATTTGCAGCTGGAGCAGGAACTGGATTTGCATCAGCAGCACCATCTACCTGGTCAGATTGGCCCTCTACTGACACTCCTGAACCATCTCCTTCAGAATTTGTAGTTGCTTGCTGGTCTTGATTATTATTGGGATTGTTGTTGGGATTGCTATTAGAATTATTCAGACCCTGCACTAATCCAAACAGCAAGAAGCCAATTCCAGCTAAAAGTAACAGAATCACTACAGCAGCCAAAACAATTGAAGAAGAATTTACCTCAGGTGATTTTGCCACAGCGGCTAATCTTTCACCAGAAGCGGGTGCCACAGCATTAGCTGGCTTAGAGTTAGCGGGGTTTGTCGAAACTTTAACTGTAGCACTAGAATTATTCTTAGCTATATCTTTAGCCATATATTTAGCCCTAAGGCGTATAAAAAATTAAATTTATCCAAGAGATATGCAACACTGGGGCAAAGTGAAGTTATTATAATATAGAACAAAATTACTAGTTGATGCAAGTGCAATTCACAAGATTATCCAGTAAAGTTGAAACTAATTGGAAAGTTTTTGGTATAATTCTATGCGCACTCTAAGTAAGTACATGCAAGATTTGGTCAGTAGCTCAATGGCAGAGCAATCGGCTGTTAACCGATGGGTTGTAGGTTCGAGTCCTACCTGACCAGCATTTACACCTCGCGCAATGGGATCGAAGGGCTAGGCTATACATTAGTTGTGGAACCAGACTTAATCTTTGTTGACGCCTCACTACCAAAATACAGTGGCCAAAACGTTATAGATTTTATCGCTAGCAACTCTAAGTTTAATTAGGCGTAAAGCTAGATCAATCGAAAATCACAGAGAATTTGTAGCATGAGTCGACGGGGACTCGAACCCCGAACCAACTACTTAAGAGGCAGCTGCTCTACCATTGAGCTATCGACTCACATGCGTATGATTATAGCGGAAAAATCATCTATAGGCTATGGGAGGCTGTGGGAGGCTATGAGGACAAGGGCGAGCAATGCGAAATCTAACTGCGTGAGCGCCTGTATCTAGTAGCCACGTCAATCCTAGCCAACTCCTTCTGTAATTTGGCCTGCAGACGAGCGAACTCAACATCGTCAATATCGCTTTGCTGTTCAATGTACTCTTCGGCACGTTGGTGTGCTTCTTGAGCCCGTTGCAAGTCAACTTCTTCCACTCTCTCAGCAGTCTCCACCATCATATTGACCTCACTATCCCTCTTAATCTCCAGCATACCACTGGAAACAACCATGTCTACTGTATGATCAGCTTTCTCAATATTCAATTCCCCCGGCACCATCAGGGACATCAATGGTTCGTGCTCATCATAGACGCTGATGGTACCTACTTCTGTAGGAATAGTCACTGAGATGACTTCGGCGCTTTCATAAATTGGGCCTTCAGGCGTGACAATCTTTAATTTCATATGATTTCTTACAATTAGCTTTTACAATTAAACTGGCAATTTATTCTAATCTTTCACTGTCTCAATCGTACCTTTCATATAGAAAGCAGATTCAGACTTGTCGTCGTGCTTGCCTTCCAAGATCTCAGAGAAACCTTTGATAGTATCTTCCAGTTTGACGTACACGCCAGATGAGCCTGTAAACCTTTCTGCCACAAAGAATGGCTGGGACAAGAATCTTTGGATCTTTCTGGCTCTGGATACAATCAATTTATCCTCGTCTGAGAGCTCTTCCATACCTAAGATCGCGATGATGTCCTGTAAATCCTTGTACCTCTGCAAGACGTTCTGAACATCGCGCGCAACTTTATAGTGCTCTTCACCAACAATACTTGGATCTAAGACTGTGGAGGTAGAATCCAATGGATCTACTGCAGGATAGATAGCAAGTTCTGCTAAGGCTCTACTCAATACTACAGTAGAGTCTAAATGCGTGAAAGTTGTGGCTGGAGCAGGGTCAGTTAAGTCGTCTGCTGGCACGTACACTGCTTGAATAGAGGTAATAGAACCTTTATCAGTAGAAGTGATGCGCTCCTGCAATAATCCCATCTCTGTACTTAGTGTTGGTTGATAACCCACAGCTGAAGGTACTCTACCCAACAATGCTGACATCTCAGCGCCTGCCTGAGTGAAACGGAAGATATTGTCGATAAATAATAACAAATCCCTACCCTGCTCATCGCGGAAATATTCAGCCATAGTTAAAGCAGTCAGAGCCACTCTGGCTCTAGCACCGGGAGGTTCGTTCATTTGACCAAAAACCAAAGCAGTCTTATCAAGTACCCCTGCCTCAGACATTTCCAGGTAAAGATCGTTACCCTCACGAGTACGCTCTCCGACTCCGGCAAACATAGAAAACCCGCCATGCTCTTGGGCGATATTACGGATCAATTCTTGGATAATAACTGTTTTGCCTACACCTGCACCTCCAAACAAGCCCACTTTACCACCTCTTAAGAATGGGCAAAGTAAGTCAATAACTTTAATCCCAGTCTCCAACACTTCAGCCTTTTGAGACTGTCTTTTGAATTCAGGAGATTTTCTGTGGATAGGCAATTTCTTTTCAGTCACCACTGCAGGCTTATTGTCGATAGGATTGCCCACTACATCAAACATTCTGCCCAAAGTCTCTTCGCCAACTGGCACTAAAATTGCAGCACCTGTATCTACTATCTCCATCTGCCTATGTAGACCATCAGTTGGTCCCATTGCAATAGCTCTGATGTCATTGCCTCCTAAATGCTGTTGCACTTCAAATACCAGATTCGTACCATCGGTTAGCTTGACCTCTAGTGCATTGAAGATATCTGGCAGCGCACCCTCAAAGTGGGCGTCAATCACAACTCCAGATATTTTGATAATTTTTCCCGTGTTCATATTTTAGCTAACATTAAATAAGTTAATTATGATAATGCTTCAATTCCAGCAATGATCTCAGCCACTTCCTGGGTGATGCTGGATTGTCTACTTTTGTTATACTCCATGTTCAATGCCTTGATCAAATCACTGGCGTTGTCAGTGGCACTTTTCATGGCAATCATCCTACTGCTATGCTCACTTGCCGCAGATTCGAGCACAGATTGGTAGACTTGAGTCTCCACTAATCTAGGTAAGATATAATTCAGCAGCTGGCTATTATCAGGTTCAAGTTTATAACTCACCTCTATCTCTACATCAGTTTCCTTGATCTCAGCTTGCACGTTCTCACCCAATAACATTGTTGGATCTAAAGGCAGTAATGTAATCTGCCTAACTATTTGCAGCAAACTTGATTGATAATTTGTATAGATCAAAGTAACCTTATCAAATTCACCTGCTACATACCCAGTTAGTATAGTCTGCGCAATTGGTAACACCGCATTGAAGGCAGGATTGTCACTAAGTTTTTCGTAAAGTGCTACCAATTCGAGATTGCGCTTCTTAGCAAAACCAGCTGCCTTACGCCCCACTGCCAATACTTTCAACTGTTTCTGTGCCTTTGTCCCATCTTCCAGCTCAACTTCTGAGTTGCTTGAAAACTCAGCTTCCCAATTGGTATAAAAGTCTCTGGCTTTGTGCAAAACATTGGCATTGAAACTACCGCAAAGCCCTCTACTAGCCGAAAGTAATACTAAAAGCTCAGTTTTCACTGGTCTGACTGTCAAAAGCTCATGCTCAACCATGTCTAGTTTACCCAATTCAGTGAGCAATTCTTGCGCTAAGTTTGAATAACTCTTGCTACGGAGTACCTGCCTCACGGTTTTTTGCATTTTTGCTGCAGCAATCATCTGCATCGAACGCGTAATCTTCTTAGTATTCTTAACCGAAGTTATCCTAGTTTTAATAACCTTCGAGTTTTTAGCCATTAGCTTTGGTAGTATCTAGATAATCACTACAGGCTTGCTTCAAACCTGATTCTACTTCCTCACTCCAAACTCCAAGCCTGATCTGCTCAATAACTTCTGGCTTCACGCCCCTTACAAAGTCTACCAATTCAGCTTCGCGTTGCTGCACTTGCTTCAGTTCAAATCCATCAAAGAAGCCATTATTGGCAGCGTAAATAGAAATTACCTGATTTTCTACAGTCACTGGACTATAGTTTTTCTGCTTCAAGATCTCGCTGACCCTACGGCCACGCTCAATCTGACTCTTAGTCTTAGGATCGAGGTCACTAGCAAACTGCGAGAACGCTTCCAGCTCACGGTACTGTGCCAAGGCCAATTTCAATGCGCCGGCTACCTTCTTCATAGGCTTGATTTGCGCTGCTCCACCCACACGGGATACTGATAACCCTACGTTAATTGCAGGCCTAGTACCTCGATAAAACAAATCAGTCTCCAAAAAGATTTGACCATCGGTGATTGAAATGACATTGGTAGGGATGTAAGCACTGATGTCACCACCTTGAGTTTCAATGATTGGTAAGGCAGTGATAGAACCCCCTCCGTTGTCTGCATTTAGATTGGCCGCTCTCTCTAGGAGTCTGGAATGTAGATAGAAAACATCACCTGGATATGCTTCACGCCCCGGAGGACGTCTGAGCAACAAGGACATTTCGCGATATGCCACAGCGTGTTTGGAAAGATCATCATAAACAATCAACACATCTTTGCCTTTTTCTGCAAAATACTCTGACATTGCCACCCCTGAGTAAGGAGCGAGAAATAACATTGGCGCAGGCTCAGAAGCTGCTGCATTTACAATGATCGTGTAGTCCATAGCTCCTGCGTCTCTCAGCCTTGAGGCCAGCTTAGCAACTTTAGACTCTTTTTGACCAATTGCCACGTATACACAAATAACACCGCTGTCTTTTTGATTGAGAATTGCATCAATTGCAATAGTTGTCTTACCAGTCTGGCGATCACCAAGGATCAATTCTCTTTGCCCACGCCCAATAGGAATCAAGGCGTCAATTGCTTTGATACCAGTCTGCAAAGGAGTATCTACAGGCTGACGTGTCATAACTCCAGGTGCTACCCTTTCAATTGGATACTCTGTAGCTGTCTTCAAATCACCTAAGCCATCAATAGGTTCACCTAAAGCGTTCACTACTCTGCCGATCAGTCCTTCACCTACACCTACTGCAGTGACTCTCTCAGTGCGCTTCACGAGATCGCCTTGCCTAACTTTGGAATAATCTCCCAAAATAATTGCTCCGACATAGTCTTTTTGTAAGTCAAAAGCGATTGCCTTGATACCATTCATGAATACCAGCATTTCCTGACTCATACAATGTGACAATCCCGAGATGCGGCAAATACCATCTTTCACTTCCAATACTTCGCCCACTTCGCTGATTTTGGCTTCGCCTCTAAATCTATCAATCTCATTTCTTATCTGCGTGGCAATATCGGTATCTGAGCCATCTACTTGATCCAATGAGCTCTTTAGATTGTCGAGTTGCTGTTGAACTGTAGCATCGAGGATCAAATCACCAATTTTCAACTTGATGCCCCCTACTACAGTTGGATCTATTGTCTGATGAATAATAATCTTATCGCCAAATACTTCCCGCAAATCTGCAATAATCTCCTCTCTGACCGCGTCAGCACTGATAAGTTCCAAATCTTTCGGCTCATAGCCCAGTTGCTTTTGTAGAGTCTGGGCAAAATTTTTAAATACGCTCATATTATTAGAACTTAATTATTTATAAGATCTAGACTGTTTTCTTCAGCTCCATTGACTGAATCAGTGATTCCACATCTTCAGTCTGGGCTTTAGAGCTAGATTTTTTATTAAGTAACTTCTCAGTTGCCAGTACGACCAAATCAGCAGCTTCCTTCTTGAAATCGCTAAACATCTGACCACGCTCTTGTACTGCTTGCTGTTTAGCTTTCTCATGTGTTTGCACAGCCTTAGCTTCAGCCTCAGAGTGAATTTGCAAGGCTGCAGCTTCTGCTCTCGTCACTGAGTCCTTCACCAGAGTGTTACCTTCAGACTTTGCCTGTTGGATAATCTCTTCTCCCTTTCTTTGTGAAGAAGCTAGTTCTGCTTTCGCCATTTCGGCATTTTGTAAGCCTTCATTAATAAGCCTCTGTCTTTCTGCAATAGTCTCCATGATTTTCTTGAAGAAAAATCTTCTTACCAATAGAGCAATTACTAAAAAGTTGAATAAGTTGAAGACGAATACACGCCAGTCAAAACCTATTCTGCCTAAAATTTCTAAAATATCCATAGCTGTCTATCAAAATTAATTAAATTACCTTAATTATTCGACTATCTCGACTATAAGGTAAAGAAAGCTACCAATGCGTAGATTGCAGTGGATTCTACCAAAGCGATAGCAATGATCACTTTACTGAACAAACTGTTCTCAAGCTTAGGATTTCTGCCGATAGCATCAAATGCCTTGGCTGCTAAATAACCTTCTGCAGGAGCGGTGGCCAACATAGCGATAATACATAAAGCTTTGGCAAATAGTCTTGCTGATTCTGGATCCATAATACTTTTGATAAATTAAAATAAATTAAATATATTGAACTAATTATAATTACCCTAAGATTTCAATTCTTCATTTCCTTCATCCCCGATCACTCCTCCATAATACGATGCCACCAACGACCCAAACACAATGGCTTGGATTACCCCAGATAAAGTCGCTAATAAAATAATAGGAATTGGGAGAAACAACGCGAATATTGTCATTAGTACGCCCACTAGCAATTCTCCTGCGAACATATTGCCAAATAACCTCAAACTCAAAGATACTACTCTAGCTAGTTCGGAAACAATATCCAAAATACCTGTAAAGGCATTGATCAATGCGATAAACCCACTACCAATTCCTCCTCGAAAGCCTTTAATAACTTGCGGGATTTGAATGTATCTAAAAATGTGTTTGAAGATGTTGTTCTTGCGAATGCTATAGATTTGCACCAAAACAATCATCCCGAAAGCTAGTGCTACGGTGGTGTTAAAATCATTAGTATGACTGCGGAATAACGGTTCACTCTCGTAGGTAAAGCCAGTCAGCACTGGTAAAATTGTAATAACCAAATTTGAAACCAATATAAACAATACCAAAGTACCAACTAAAGGTACTATCCGGGCTGCAGCCTTTGAGTTACCAATAATCTGGGTGATGAGATTAGTCACTGCCTCAAATAATTGCTCAATCACTATTTGGAATTTGCCCGGATTGCTTACTTTAAACCTACTAACTAAAATAAACAGAATCAGAAAGAATACTAGGTCTAACATCGCCATGGTCATAGTATTAGTAATTGGCAAATCACCAATATACCCTAAAACAGTTGCGCTAACGTTTAGTGGTTCCCCCGCAATTTGAAACATAATTACTCAGACTTATTATTATTTAATCTTTTCGTGTTTAGTCTTTTTAAGATGACAAACTTCACGAATATCCAAGAAACAGTGTAAGACATGAACAGCGTAATCACATTCCCCCAGGGGGCAATCGAGAACTGTCTGTCAATCCACCCGCCTAACAAAGATCCAAAAACAGCGGTGATGAAGAAAAATAGTATTAGTGCAGCCGCATAGCGGTAGGCACGATTTTCCAAAAATTTCCTAAATTCAGTGCGCGGTTTTGCTTGCATATCTTCAGGTCTAATAATATAGATCCAATCACACTTTGTCAAACTTTACACACTTCTTGTCAACAAACATGCTTACAAACTAGCCGATCTGAATTTTGTCAGAGTTAGGGAAGTCTGGAGATAGTTCTGCATCTTCATGTACACGTTTCCAAGGCAGGGCTTCTAATATCGCTAAAGGACCTACCCTACCAACTAACATGGTGATAATTATTAGAATCTTAGAGCTGTCAGAAAATATTGCGGTAAAACTGGTCACACCATCCCGGAAGCCCATTGTCAAACCAACAGTACCAAAGGCTGACACCACTTCAAATAGTACTTTTTGAAAGTTAAACAAAGAGTCAGGTGTGATCAGATATATATTCTCAAATACCGTGATCAGGAACGTCACTAGCCCCACAAAGATCAAACTAAAAAACAGCAGCCTAATGGCATGCGAGACAGCGAACTTGCTAATTGACCTACCTACCAGCGTCACTGGCTGTCTTGGCGCGGCGAACCAATCCTTCACATAGCCGTATAGAACTGCCACTGTAGGGATCTTAATACCACCAGCGGTCCCCGCAGGATTGGCACCAATAAACATTAGTATCATATAAAGAAAAATAGTAGAAATGTGCAATACACCTATGTCTACCGTATTAAACCCAGCGGTTCTTGTAGACACACTCTGGAAAAAATTGATCAATAGTTTTTCTCCAAAAGTGTATTGCATTTCTATCGGATTGCTGTATTCAATCAAAAATGGGATCACAGTGCCCACCACCAACAGTAGCACTGTACCTATCAACGCTACTCTCACCTGGACCAGCGAGGCCACTCCTGATAGATCACGGCGCAGATTATCGATGCGAGTTTGAGTCAATCTAAATCTGAACACTCTAGTTCTGAGCCAGAAGTAGATGGCAATCAATACTGGATAGCCCAAACCACCTAGGATGATCAATGCTGCAATTGTGAAGTTGATAACTGGATCTGTGGCGAAACTCATTAGATTATTGTTCAGCAATCCAAAACCGGCGTTATTGAAGGCTGATATTGAGTGGAATAATGACCACCACCAAGGGTTTGTCCCCTGTAACAAACTAGGGTCAGCAAACCATTGCAGATGCACGCCCATTATCAAAAATCCCACAAACTCAAATACGAATGTATATAAAAATACATACTTGAGCATATCTGAAACATCATGCTGCTCAGAATTTAACACTGATCCTAACAGCCTGCGCATAGGTGTCCGCTCTGATAGTCCCCTAAACACTGCAATTGCAAATATACTGGTAAATACGATAATACCCAGCCCTCCCATTTGAATCAACACCATCACCGTCACTTGACCAGCAGGTGTGAATTGTGAGAAATCTGTGGAGGTCAATCCCGTCACGCATAGAGCCGAGACAGCCGTGAACCAGGTATCGACAAATCTCTCACCTTGATATCTAGCCTCTTTGGTAAAGGTATGTCTTTCTACTGAGGCATATTCACCGGTTAGAGGGTTGGTATCAACAACATTGGGTGTGACTGTGACTAGCGCTGTATAAGGTACGCGCGCCACTACCTCTCTATCCTGCTCAGTGAGCCACAACACTGTGCCACCGATTAAGGAACCGATCACAAAAGTGAGGATAGTAAGGACCGAGGCATTTAGTAAAGTAATCTTTGACAAAAACTGTTTCATATATTTACAGATATAAGTAATACCCTGCTAGTCTAATCCAGCGATTTGACAATTGCAAATAAACTTTTGACAAAAATCAGTAGCTTATTGACAACTAGTATACTTACAATAATCCATCCAATTTGCGTATAGATTGTATAGCAAGGACCAATATGCGTTATTCTTCTAACTATTAAATATCAAGAGATATAACTAATAATACCGCTCAAGCGAATTTATATTTGCCATTGCTGGCTGAACTAAGCCGTCTGGTATATAAATCTCTAATCATTTCCTTAATCTCCTGATGCTCAGTGGCATTTACTTCCATATGATCATCTAGTGTCCTTCCTAATAAATTGACACGCATCTCTACTTGATCAATACGCTTGCCTAACCGGTCAAACTCGGGTAATAGAGTAATACGAACTGCTTTGGCTACTTCCTGTAAATCCTCCTTAGTAAGAATCATCCAATAAAATACTAAACTTATACCTCATCATATAGACAAGTTCTTAAAAATTCATGAAAATTCGCTTAAAATCTACTTAATAGTAGTGAGAAATTGAAGAGTTAGTGATTTGGCAGCGGGGTGATAACCTGGGAAGGCATATCAGGAGGTGATCTCTAAGATCAAGATCAGTCTTCCGGCTGCATAGTGAGCGTGTACTCGGCATGTGTTGTAATAACCACATAAGCAGTCACTGACTTACCTGGAGGTAAACAGATATGCTGCTACAGTTGAGATCGTCTCAACTTGCCTGTCCATGTAAAAAATCACACGGGGTTTGTACGCACAAAACAACTCACTAACGACTAGCAGACGCTAGAGATTTGGCAAAAACCAAAACGCCAAAAATGCTAGCAGAGTGAACGGCAAAGCATAAAGCGCAAGTTTCAACGGTTGGACAGTGCCATCCGGGAAGTACATGCCCAATAGAGCGTTTGCGATAGGGTTGGGCGCGTTAGCGACTAATGTGACGCCCCCACCGGCAACGGCACCAGCAACTATTAGGTATTTGGCGGTATCCGTTAGCCCCTCTATAAGACTCGACAGGTATGTCAACGCCGCGTTATCGGTGATAGTCGTCAGGACTGTGACAATTGGATAGAGGAGTCGTTCACTTACTCCAGTCAATATCGGCTCCAACCACCAAGCTTGGAATCCGCCTAAGATCACCAATCCCCCTAAGAATCCAGCAACTAGCAGTGACTGCTTTAGTTGAAGATTCTCCTGAAACTCTTTCGTGACCGTTATCAGGGCAATAAAAACTACAAACGCCATGATAAATAGAGTGGGATGATGCGCATTCAGCACAACGACGCCAAGGAACACTACGTGGAGAATTTGTAGCCACCTGGGCGCTTGAGGCTTGACCTCAGAGGAGCCTTCTTCTGGTTCTTCTATATCCTCAGACTGTAGTGAAAGGAGAGTCTTACGAAAGACCAGAGTCAAGATTGCTGAGCAAGACACAATTACTACTGCCGCCTTCCACCCGTATGATGCAACCATGTGAGCGGTATCCCAACCCCACGGCGCTGCAATCATCACCACAGGTGGTGCAGCGAAGTTAGTCAGAGTACCTCCGATACTTACACTAACCAGAAGATATGCGAACACTGTGTACATGAAAAATGTACTCGGTAGTTTAGCAAAGTACCTGCGAACGAGGATACCCGCTAATAGTGTCATCGCAGCTGGCTCGGTAATAAACGAGCCTAAGATTGGACCCACTGCCATCAGAACAAAGAAGAACGATAGCTTAGGCGCAATCGGAATTAGACGTGCAGTGAATTTGATTATCTTTTCTGCAAAGATGGCAATGGGCGCGGTCGCCGCTATCGCCATAATCACAAAGACGAATGCCGGTTCGTTAAAACTCAACGACTCTAGGTAAAACCTCGCTTCTTCAAGTCCTCCCAACAATGAATAGAACAACACTGCTATTCCTGCCCATATGGGAAAAACTACTTCAACTTCCGACAAGAAGTGAAATAGATTTTCGAGGATTGAACCCGTAGGGTATCTTTCCGCCAAATGCTTAATGCGACCGACACTGAAAATATGGATAAGCGCGAAGAGAAAACATGCCGCTCCAATCCATAGAACCAGTTGGGGAATTTGAGTTGCCCCACTGACGACTTCATTGTGCACGATTTTGATTCTCCTGTTTGAACTTCTTTCAATTCTCGATAAGGCTTATGAACACTGTTCTGTCTTTTTTCGAGCCGTGTTCGGCGCTCTAGACGTGATTGCATGCTTTGAATGCCATGCATTTATCGAGGCCAGTCC
>CAZXFQ010000012.1:20165-28286 GCA_964640685.1 uncultured Candidatus Saccharibacteria bacterium | reverse complement strand
TAGCTCCTTTACGAACTTGCTCACCAGTTCTCATCGAATCACCAACTGCAATCATCACTGACGGACCAGCAATTTCAGAATACTCTTGATTCGAAGACAGTTGGGGCTCAACATTTCCGTCAATCGTTGCGGGAAAGTTTGAGGTTAATTATCAACCAAAGATATTTTAGGATATATACTAAGCAAATTGCAACCTATATCTAACTACCACCGAATTGGTTAAAACCGGAATTATCTTGATTCAATTGTAGAATATTGATTCCTAAGAAGTTGAGAATTGCTGCTGACAAAATCAGAACCAGCAGACCTACCAAAGCTGAGACAATGATCTCGCGTCCTTCTTGGAAGCCTTCTGGGTCGCCCCTTTGCATTGTGACTGCTCCTTGAATGATACGTAGGATCACCAAACCACCCATGATTCCCAATGATAGTCTGACGATGGTATTTATCACTCCAGCGGCGTCAGCAGTATTCACACACCCACCCAAATCATTGTAAACCCGCCCGGGGATTAACTTATAAAACGGTTCGGTATCCTTAGTTAATCCGACTATACTATCATCATTTACTGATATAACTGTACCGTCATCTAATCTAAGTTCTAATTTTGTACCTATGGGGGTAATCTTAGAAGGGGAATCGCCATAAATACAACTAGTACAACTTTCATATTTATCTTGATTGACACTAATTGAATTTGTACTTGGATCATAAGACATAAATTCTGCGCACCCAATATTTCCTTTTAACTGCAATACCTCTTTTGCATTACGATTGCAAATACTGGTTACACGATCTTTTGCTGGATCTGGGCTTGCACTAATATATACAGGAAAATTATTCTCATCAGTATTATCGCTATTGTTGTATGGTTCAAACTCATGATTTAAATTTCCTGGAGGTAGGCCAACCACACTGAATGCATTTTGTGTATTGATATCCGCAAAATCTTGATAGATGTTTAGCACTTTATTACCGGCTAATTTTTGCCTAAAACTATTGTTTGTGCCGACAATACATCCGGAATTATAGGTATTGTCGATATCATCTTTACCAATATAGGATATATAACATGGACGCATTTTGCCAGACTCAGCTAAGCCAGTGATGCATTTATTTTCATTTCTAATGAAAACATCCGATGGATTGGCACAAAAATTCACTCTTTCTTCAGCTGTCCCAGCAGCTATGGTTCTTTCTAACCCGAACCCAGCTTTCAAAATCGTATTGAATTGTTCAGCTATCATAGTATCATCAGGGCCGAAGTACGCCATCAATGAACTAAACGCCGGAATGAATGGCTTATTTTCGGAATTACAAAATAACCTGTCACTCATTATTAGAGCCTCTCCTCTACCAGTTTCAAAAGAAGAAAAGTATTCAAATCTGAGAGCTTCTACATTTACTTCCGGTTGATTGCCAACAGTTATCTCTGCTATTCTACTTCCGTCTGAAAGTATTAAATACCTCTGCAATGTATCGATTACTGAGAGATCATTTATTTCTAAATAATCTCTATTACCGTTAGAGCGCACACAACTACCTACCGATCTAGTTATAGGCGAAGTACAATAGTTATACGCTCCTCCAAGATCGCCATAACTAAACCAACTACTATTACCTGTTAATAATTCACAGAAATTACTACTATTAGACAAACAAGTTGTACTAGCTCCAAAACCAGCTCCCGGCCTTGAACCTGCAGGACACTGACGCGAATTTACTACTTTACATTTTGCAATTCCGTAATCAGGTAGAGTCTGAGCATTCACACTTAAGGTGAATAGCATCAGTAACCCAAAGATACAAACCACAATCTTAAACTTATTCATATCTATTTGTAATTTTATGTTTAATACATTTTGCCTAAATTCACTTGATATGGCAATAATTCCTAAGTGGATATCGCCCAAAACTACAAAAAGCATTTAGTTCTCCCTACGCCATTTGGCGATCTCGGCGTGGTTGCCGCTCAAAAGCACTGGTGGCACTTTTAGCACCTCGCCTTGGTAGTCAATCACTTCGGGTCTGGTGTATTGGGGAAACTGCATGGTTTCATCATCTTCGTAAAATGAATCGTGCTGAAAAGACTCTTCTTTGCCTAAAACTCCAGGGATGAGCCTTGCCACTGAGTCAACTATTGCCATCGCGGGCAGTTCTCCGCCTGAAAGCACGAACTTCCCCAGAGAGATTTCTCGATCGACCAGTTTTTCAATAATCCTCTGATCAAACCCCTCATAACGGCCACAGAGAAGAGTAATCGCCTTATAGCTTGCCTGAAACTGTTTGGAAAGAGATTGTTTCAAAACCTCGCCTTTAGCAGATGTAGCCAATGTCAAGTAATCTTCTTTTTGCCAGCCTTCTGCCTGATAGGAACTATGAATATCCTCTAGACAAGCCCTAATCGGTTCAAACATCATTACCATCCCCGCACCGCCTCCAAAGACTCTGTCGTCAACTTGTTGATAATTGCCTTTGCCATAATTACGCAGATAATGAATTTTAATTTCCAAAACGCCTTTTTTAATTCCTTGCGCAATAATTCCCTCAGCAAAGTACGCTTCCACCATCTTTGGGAAAAGCGTGACTATATCAAATCGATAATTGATTGCCATAATTCGATTTAATTCTGTAGAAAATTAAAAATGTACTTTGCACAGAGTTCAGGCTGCTGCAAAGGCAGACCATGCTTGCCATTAGGAATTATAATTTTCTCTGAGTTTTTAATATTATCATTTAGTTCAGTAGCCATCCATGCAGGTGTCACCTGATCATCTGCCCCCCAAAGAATTAGGACTTTTTGTGCGATCCGCTGCAGTCGCTCTATACTGATATGCTCTTCGATAATATTCTTGAATGTCGTTTTCAAAAGCGGCTTATCATTCAATTTCTCATAATCCCTGGCTCGCACCACAAACTTGTAGAATACTCTTTGCAGAAAGTCCTGCAATTTACCTAAGCCCAAGCGCAGTAATAGCAGTTTCAGCGGAGCATATAGACTAGATATAAACTTGAAGGCATTTTTTTTAAGTGAATTCTTAGGATTTATGCCACTAGAATCTATCAAGACTAACTGTGAATGCGTTGGGAGATTAGCACTACTAGCTAGCTGCAAGAGGATCTTCCCGCCCACTGAATGGCCAATAAATACTAATTGAATTGAATCATCTGTGGCGCCGTCAATCAAACTAATATTTTCAAGCACAAACTTGCCATAGGCTTTTAAATTCAATTCTTCAACAATTGGCGTATCGCCAAAACCAGGCAGCTCTAACATATACAAGCTTAAATCGGAGCCCTGCGGGAACAATCTTTGCAGCTCTTTAGCCAACGCTCCCAAGGAGTTACGTGATCCGCCCCATCCATGTATGAAAACAAACCTATGGCGCATGTCAACTAAAAGTGATAGAATTTATGATTAATTGTAACAAATAATGACTGTAGACGAGATTGTAAAATTAGCACTAGGCCTAGTTCTGGCAATCAGTATTCTAGGGATTGCCATCCAGATCATACGTTTATTAGGCACATTCAATGGCATGCTACAAGATGTGCGTTACCTAGGCTACGAAGTAGCAGGTATCGTCAAAAAGATTGACGAAGATTACGCCAAGCTAAGAGTATCAATCGAAAGCATTGGCGATTCAATTGGTGAGATTGACTCAGGGTTCTTGCAACCAGTGACTCGTTTTACTAAAACCATTGGAGCTCTCGCGGATATTGCCTCTGAAAAACTCCTAGGTAAAAATAAATAGTTTTAATTAACCTAATACATAATCAATCATGGGTAAAAACAAATCAGGCTTAGCATTACTTACAGGACTATTGGTGGGCGGACTTACCGGTGCAGCTGCTGGTATTCTATTTGCACCTAAGGAAGGCGCCAAAACTCGCCAAGAGCTTATGGATAAAGCCAATAATATTCAAAAGAAGGGTGCAACCGCTTTCAATAAGTTAAGAAGAGAGCGTCTGGAGCCTTTGTTGAATGACGTACGTGAACAGGTCGAGGAAAAAGGTGCAGAGCTGCGCAAATCTTTTACTGAGCGCGTCAAAGATATTCAAAAAGAAGTTAAGCACGAAATTAAAGCAAGAGAGGAGAAATAATATGCATAATCTTACTGACCAAAATTTCACTGAAGAAATAGAAAAGTTTGATGGGGTTGTCCTAGTTGATTTCTGGGCGGATTGGTGTGCTCCTTGTCACATGTTGGCTCCAACAATCGACGAACTAGCTGAGGACTATAAATCCAATGCTAAATTAAAAATCATGAAGCTGGATGTAGATGCAAATACACAGACTGCAGCTAAATTCAACGTCTTAAGCATTCCTACAGTATTGGTGTTTAAAAATGGCAGCCCTGTTGGTCAAATAGTAGGAGTACAGCCAAAAGACAACTTTGTGGAGATCCTAGACCGCGCCCTAGAAAGCTAATTGTGGAGAGCGATATCCTATAGTCTTGCATTAGGCCTGCACAGGGTATATAATGTACACGTAAGTAATTTGTTCTTACCTGTGGTTTGTGGAGCGTCTCGGCCCAAACTGCGGATATAGATAATTTTAGTAATTAAGTATTATGGAAAATAAAAAGTCCAAAGATCTTGCTGCAATGAGCAAGGAAGAGATCATCGTCAAGTTTCGTGAGAACGAAGTAGATACAGGTTCTCCAAGGGTGCAAGTCGCTTTGTTAACTCAAAGGATTAACTCTCTCTCAGACCATTTAAAGTCCCACAAGAAAGACAATCACTCACGCAGAGGTTTGTTAGGTATGGTCGGATCACGCCGTAGACTTTTGGTCTATATCGAGAAAAAAACCAGTACCGAAGAAGTAACCAAGCTGAAAAGAGAATTGGGAATGTAATTTCCTTGCTTTAGGCAGTTAGAAAAAGAGGGGTTGCAACCCCTCTTTTTTGTTAGAATATGACCATTATGCTAAAGCGCAATGAATATCCTTATTTACCTCTAGGCAGAGTATTCAAGTTTGTCCAGGCAGACGATCCATTCATCAGTGCTGCGAGGCAACTTGCATATAAGTTCCGCGGACAGTTGCAACAAACTTCAGCAGCAGTGATAGTGCGCAGTGAAAATATTATTGGGATTGGCTCTATTGGGCAGAATTACCATGCCGAGAAGGGCTGTGAGCGGATTAAACTCCAACTCCCCACCGGCACTGGCTATGACAAATGCCCAGGTTGTCACGCTGATAACCATAGCGAGGCGAACGCTATTCGGAACGCATTATCCTTTTCAAATGATATAGCAGACTGTGACTTATATCTTTGGGGGCATTGGTGGTGCTGTCAGCCATGTTGGGAGAAGATGTTAACCAACGGTATCAGGAATGTCTACTTACTAGAACATGCGGAGGTACTTTTCAACAAATCCCATCGAGATAATATTGTAGGCAAGCAGTTTGCGGATATGTGAACTGCATTAACTATTGTCATGACGCTTCTTTACCTGGCTAATAACTGACTCCCAGTCTGGACAATTTACGACATCAAGACTTGTTTCTTCTGTGTAAGCATTCTCGTAAACATAAATCGTACCTAGATAATCGACTGGTAATCTAGCTGGCAATCCCGGATTGTCGTCGATAATGCCATTGACTTCTGGATAGAGGAAGTCCAATACCGCGGCTTTCCAGGCATTATTATCCGTGGCATAATCTGGCTTCAATATCACTGGAGCCTTCGGCAAATGGTGCTTAGCAATCCACGCTTCTGTAACTACTCTTAAGACATCGGGCCTGGCAGTAATATAGGCCACTATCTCCACATGCTTGCCAATCTCTTGAATAGCTTTATCAGCGCCATGGATCAACGCCACGTTGGCATGATGATCTTCATTCACGATTAAACTAGCTCTCAAAGCCTCAGCTTCTGCAGTATTCCAATAAGGTACATTCCATGAATACATATATTTCTTTACTAATTCTGCTACGGTTAAATTTTCTGGATTAGCAATTTGTTCCATAAGCGCTGCGAAATATGAGTCGCGCGTGATCGAAAGCGTCTCATCGATATCCAAAGCTAAACCCTTTTTCCCCACGGACTGTAAGCTGGTTTTTAAAGCAAAGATTTCTTTGAGCATTAATTAAGTTGATTGTAATTTTAGCTGTGAATCATTATATCCTAAGTTAATTACTAACCAGTTATTACAAACTATTAAAAAACTATGAACGAGTATATACCGGCTAAACACTTGTGCTGCAGGCCATGCTAATGCTAACATTAGTCACGATGTTACTGCAAAAAGATGATTTACAAGCCATACGATTACTATTCCGTGAGGAGTTTAACCTTGCCTTTCCTCCTGCTTTTGACAACGCTTTTGCAAGAGCATTCCCTCCTGCTTTTGATAAAGCGTTTGATAGGTCATTCGACAAAAAGATTGAAATCACTGTTACGCCAGAACTGCGCATTATTAAAGAAATTTCGAAGTCCAATCAACTCTCTGATAGCTCTAAGCATGAACAGCGTCTATCTAGGGTTGAAAAGTTCGTAGCAAGTCTGAGGCAGATTATCAACAAAACCTTTTGACTAACTAGCTAGACTGCCAATAGACTTCTGGATAGCACCTACAAGCTCAGTGCTAGTGGAGTAAGCTACAAATTCACTACATACTGTTTTTAAAGCTGGGGAATATTTGCTGGTAGTCTTAAAAACGCAAACGATAGGTATTTTCAGCCATGAAAACCAGCCTAATTCGATACCTTGGCCAGTTGAAGGATAGCTTACTTCAGCTATTACTAGATCAAACTTCTGTAATTCGCCTTTAGTCAATAAATAAGGTTCCTCTGAGGTCAAGTGTGGCATCACGATGTCGTGTTGTTGCGCTAAGTCAGAATTAAGAAGCGGCTGGTATAGTTCCGCTTGATAGGCAAAGCCGCTGGCATGACTTATATAAATCTGCATACTGCTTTTATTTATTAGAAAGATCCAACTTAAACTGCTTCTTTAGATCCGCCAATTTACCTTGTTTAATCAGACCAATTTCATCCACAGAATCCATTTTGCTATCCAGTTTAGTTGCTTGATGATATTTAGCTTGGGTAAGTCCGTGCAATTGAGCTTGCTCGCTGGTCAGCTCCGTTGCCAATTCTGAAAATACCACCTGACAAATTCTTTCGCCAGGATAGACACGAATAATTTGCTGGTCAGTGTTATTAATAATTGGAATCATCAGTTTGCCTTTGTAACCCACATCGATAATTCCGCTCAAATCCACTGCCAAACCTCGGCGGTTGATTGAAGATCTAGGGTAGAGCACCGCCATTAGCTTGCCAGAGTTTATAGCAATTTCCTCCAAAGTACTAGCAATGATAAATTCTTTTGGTAGTAACTCAAAGTATTGGCCGGGGCTTAGGGTGATTTGCTCCAAATTCACTCCATTTGCGTCCAGGGGATCTACGTTCAGCGCTTTCCTACCCTCAGGGCCCAATATCCAGGTCTTGGGTAATTTAAACTCATAGCCTAAGCGCAGATCGACTGCATGTGGCTGCAATTGGTAAGCATCAATTTCAGGCGTGAACGCCAACTCGTTGGTTTTGATCGCAGCTAAGATTTCGCGGCGTGTAAGAATCATATACTACTGGGCTAAAACTCGATATCGTAAATTAATAGTGTTCTGGTCCAAAAGCTTTGTCCCCACCAACTCCAATTTAATCTCAGTAAACTCAGTACCATTCAATAAGTCCTTGCCAGGCAGAAAGGCTAGGGGAGCAATGGTGAGATAAATCTCATCGACCAATCCAGCCTTGAGAAAGGCCGCGCCCAGTTTTGCCCCTCCGGTTAATGCCACTTCAGTGACGCCCTCAGCAGCCAGGACCTCTAATAGTTCCGCAGGTGCTAAATTACTGGCAGAAAAATTACCGTCTTCAATCTCAGAGTAACGCTCAGGGCTACTAGTCATCACGATGGTGCGCCTTCCAGGCAGGACTTTGCGGCGCATGGCCTCAAAAGTGGCACTACCCATTATCATTACTCCAAGCTTTTGAGTGATTTCTCCAAAAAACTCTTTATCAGCCTTGCCCCCCCATTTCAAGTCATCCTTGTCATCCTTGGCCAGCTTGCCATTCATGCTTTGTAACATGACCATTGTAACTTTGGGTGTAACTTTGG
>CAZXFQ010000012.1:0-20065 GCA_964640685.1 uncultured Candidatus Saccharibacteria bacterium | reverse complement strand
TGTAACTTTGGGTGTAACTTTGGTTTTGATTTCAGACTTGTTAATCATAATACTACTCATAATGCGATTTGCATCTTACCTAAACTAGCTAGTGGAGTATATTGCTGCGAAAGTTCTTGCTCAATCTCACTCACAATTTGCTCCTCCTTAGACAAGGCCCGATCGTAGCTATTTGCAGGCAATTTCAATTTAATCCCAGCATGCTCGTGTCCACGTCTGAGGAGCTCTTGCGCGTTAGGATAATGATTCTCATATATATGCGCATGTGAGACGGTGTAGTGTAGCATGCCCAATTCGACATTTAGTTTCTGTGCCAAGATATGTTGCAGCAAAGCAAACCCGGCCACATCGTGTGGCAATCCCAGCATGACATCATTAGAGCGAAAAATTACATGAAAATTGAGCTTACCCCCTACAATATTGGCTACCCACATCGGCACGCAAGGCACATTTTTCTTAGGTGGACCGTCCAGACCATCATTATTTGCGTCCCAAGTTAAAACCACGCCTTGGCGACTAGATGGATCTTTAGTCAGCATACTGAGTAATGATTGAATTTGGTCACGTTCGAAAAATTGCCGCCAACGGTACCCATAAGCCGAAGAAACAGTGTTGTTGTCCTCTTTGAAATCGTCCCAGATCTTGGAAAAATTCTGAAAAAAACTAAGGTCTTTGTCTCCTTGTAAATACCAAATCTGCTCCGCCACAAAGAGTTTCAAGGGCATTTTGCGCAAGGTTAATAGTGGAAAGTCAGTCACATTCAGGTTGAAATGCACTCCAGTGATAATTCTCGTTTTCAGCTTAGTACGTTGATTATATTCTTCTACGCCAGAAGACATAATTTCTGAGATTAGGTCTTGATAGAGCTTATCAAATACGGTCATAGCAGAATACTAACCTTATATATGTACTTTTAAATATAACATACCTACTTGCTATACTTGATTCACGTACCAGTCTTTGCCCTTTGTATGCATTTGATTGTGTAGGTGTTAATACTGTTTACTGCCACAATGCCAAACCTATTTGCGAGATTGCTACGGCCAAAAAATAAAAGTCGTGTGTCATCTCGCTCACAAACAACCGAGTTCCGCGGGCTAAGCAGCCTACGGGAAAAATATAGCCTGGATCATACCATCAAATTAGGTTCCTATTTCAAAGCACCAGCAGCAACGGAGCGCAGAGCCACTGGTCATTTGCGTAATCTAGGCAGTGGTATTCGCAAAGTAGCCCGTGCGGGCATAATCAGGCCCAAGAACCTGGTGCTGTTAATACTGCTAGCCGGCGCAATCGCAGTAGTAGGTTACGGTCTTTATAAGAGTGGGTTCTGGGTAGTTACTAAAGTCAGCGTAACAGGTGCTAGCAGCTATTCTAGTGAACTAGTGCAGAGTATTCAAAGCGAATTAACAGGCCAGAATCTTCTACAACTGAATCTCAATAACTATCAACAAAGACTAGAAGCCGACCCTTATATATCCAAAAGTTTTTTGCAAAAACGCTACCCTGGAGAAGTCAGTATTCAAATTGTTCCGAGCCAACCTACTGCTTACCTAAGTAGCCTAAACGAATTAATTCTATTCGATGATGCCGGCAAAATTATTGCAACTGAATCCACCGAAGATAAAATTAATCTAACTGAAATCGAGCGTTTGATTTATCTAGAAGAAAAAGCCTTCAAAAACGAGCAAGTATACGAGGCTTGGCTGCGTGAAAATCAACCACGTTTACTCACGGAATACATTGCTCTACAACCACTTAGCAAACCCACGGTGATTGAACTTGAGTCTGGAGAAGCGCAGGCACTACTGAACTCCCAGGGCTTCAGCGACTATGCTACTAAACAGTACAACGCAGTTCCAATTAGTGACATTAGCAATCTCTACAAGCAGGCCCGGGCAGAAGTCAATCTGATCATCGAACAGCACCAGCAAACCCAGATTGCCAAGGCCAAAGAGGAGCTTAATTTGCCAATTATTCATTCATTGCTAGATACTGCTGCCACTCCCTGGCTACAAAATCCCAGTGAGGTGACTAATTTGTTGGAGCTGGATAAACAACTAGCGGAGCTAGGACTTACAGTAGAGAAACGTGAGATTATATCTCTCACAACCATTCTGCTGAGGTGCAAGCGTAATGATGGCAAGGATGACTTACGAGTCTTGCTAAAAGAATCTGGTGATTATGGCCTAGCATTAACAAAACTGCGCTCAGTCCTGTTAGAATTAGACACTGCAAAACAGGAGTTTAGGCAAATAGACGTGCGCGGGCAGAAAGTGGTTGTCACTTAAAACCAAGGAATTATGATAATTCCTTGACAAATTTAAGCTCTTATTTAGAATAAGTTAAACATTAAGCTAATTATGGCGAATCGAATAGTAACTGCTTTAGATATCGGCTCCACAAAAATTTGCACTGTCATCGCTTCTGTAGAAGAGGGAAAACCTCCAGCAGTGATTGGCGTTGCCAGTTATCCGAGCTCAGGTCTTAAAAAAGGCGTGATTGTGAACATCGATGAGGCCATCAATTCTATTGCTGCGTCTTTAGAAGCAGCAGAGAGAATGGCAGGTTTGACTGTATCCTCCGTTTATATTTCCATCAATGGCAAACATATTACTAGTACCAACAACCGTGGCGTGGTAGCAGTCGCTCAAGATGAGATTAACTCAGAAGATGTTTTCAGGGCAATCGAAAGCGCTCGCACAGTCTCAATTCCACCTTCGCGCGAGATTTTACATGTCATTCCTAGAGAATTCATTGTAGACGCACAAGGAGGCATAAAAGATCCTATTGGAATGAGTGGGACGCGCTTGGAAGTAGATACTCATATAGTGTCAGCAACATCCACAGCCGTGCATAATCTGCTTAAATGTGTGCAGCAACTCGGCCTAAGGGTTGATGATATTGTATTTAGTGGTTGGGCCGGCTCAAACTCGGTGCTTACTGCCACCGAAAGAGAATTGGGAGTAATGTTACTAGATATTGGTGGCGGCACTACTTCAATTACCACTTATGTAGAGGACGCAATCACATACAGCGGTTCAGTGCCTTTCGGTGGCACAAATATCACCAGCGACCTAGCAATTGGTTTGAGGATTTCTTTGGAGGACGCGGAAAAAATCAAGATTAACGCTCAAGACCTACTCATTAAACTGGACAATCCAGATGATGATGAAAGTGAAGCAACAAAAAAACGCAAAGAGCTTCTCGGACTAAATGAACCTGCGCAGGCGAAAGAACAGGCTGGCTCTAAATCCGACCAAAAAAAGATTTCACGTGACATTATCGATGTCACCGACTTACATATCGAAGGTGTGAAGACCATTTCCAAGAAAATGTTTACTGAAATCGTAGAGGCTAGATTGGCCGAGATCTTGGATCTAGTGATTGCGCAAGTGGAGCAATCTCGCAACCAAGCAAAGCTCCCAGCTGGTGTGGTTATCACTGGCGGAAGTGCGTTAGTGCCTGGAGTTACCCAAATTGCTAAAAAGGTATTTGCTGTTCCTGCTCGTATCGGATATCCCAAGGGTCTAGAAGGCTTAGTAGACGAAATCACAGGTCCAGCATATTCAGTAGCTCAGGGTCTGGTTGTATATGGTCTCAATGATACCAGCGGTGGCTCACGCTCTCGTCCTGGCGTCGGCAAGGTCGCAACCTCCGACAAACAGGGCAATGTTCTGCAGAAGATTGGCGGATTTTTCAAAAATTTGTTACCTTAATATATGAGCTGCAGATATAAGCAGCAATTTAAGCAGCAATCGTAGAAAATTATGTTAATAAAACCTCAAACTAATAATCTGGCGAAAATTAAAGTAATTGGTGTAGGTGGTGGTGGCGGCAATGCTATCAATAATATGATCGCCAACTATCAAATCGAGGGGGTAGAATTTATCGCTGTAAATACTGACGCACAGGCACTGGCGCAATCTAATGCTGAGGTAAAATTACGAATTGGTGAAGATATTACCAGAGGCTTAGGTTCAGGCGGCAATCCAACTATTGGCAGAAAAGCTGCAGAAGAAAGTATTGACGTTTTGCACGAGCATTTAGCTGGGGCGGACATGGTATTTATCACTGCAGGTATGGGTGGAGGCACCGGTACTGGAGCGTCACCAGTAGTAGCAGGTGTAGCTAAGAATTTAGGTGCTTTGACAGTAGGTATTGTGACAAAACCATTCAAGTTTGAAGGTAAGCGCCGCATGGACACCGGCCTGAAAGGTATTGATGAATTACGCGAAAAAGTCGATACTTTGATTGTGGTTCCTAACCAAAAACTTTTGGATGTAATTGACCGTAATATTTCTTTCCTAGATGCCATGAAGCAAGTGGATGATGTTTTGGCTCACGCAGTCAAGAGTATTGCCCACTTGATCACTCAAGCAGGCCTTATCAATGTCGACTTTGCTGACGTTAAATCGGTAATGCATGACGCTGGCACAGCCCTAATGGGCATGGGTGTGGCTAAAGGCGAGAATCGTGCCCAGATGGCCGCGCAAATGGCGATCAGCAGTCCACTACTGGAAGTCTCTATCGACGGCGCAAAAGGTGTATTGTTCAATGTTATTGGTGGTAGTGATTTGGCGATGTTCGAAGTGGATGAGGCTGCGCAGTATATTGCCGGAGCAGTAGATCCGGACGCCAATATTATCTTTGGTGCCACTATCGATCAAAATCTAAAAGACGAAATTGAAATTACAGTATTGGCCACTGGCTTTACCGCAGCGGCTGAACGAGCAGTACTTGAGAATAATACTGATTCATACAATAGCAATCAAATGGCTCGCAGGCAGCAGGCTAATCCAAATCCGAGTCTGGAAAGAGGTTCTGATTCAGGCGCCAGTTCGAGTGGACTTGGAGGAGTTAACATGCCTGCCAATCAACAACAGTCCAATCCAATGCCTGATGATAGGCAAAACGATAATTCCTTTGGTAGCTTTGGAGCGGGTAGTTTGGGATTTGGCAATCAGACTGAGTTCGATGACTACAATAATCAACCAGTTGCGCCACCTCCAATATATCGTGGTAGTGCCAATGCAAGATCCAATAGCAATAATCCTGAGGATGATTCTGAATTAGAAACACCAAGCTTTCTGAGAAGAAAGAAAAATTACTAGTAGGCCCATGTTGGCAGATGTCTCTACCCAAGTTAACCCTCCTGGCAAATTTATTGTTATCTACGGTTCCAATAATCTTGGTAAATCCACCCAAACTGGTCTTCTTGAAGCGCGTCTAATAAAAGAATTCTCCAATCGCCGTATTTTGAGGATTAAGTTCGCTCGTTACGACTTGGAACCCACGGGACCACTACTCAATGCAATCCTGCGTGAGGGCAAAACTATTCGTGATTCAAACACTGGTGCAGAGCGTCCCTATAGCGATTTAGAAATGCAAACAATCTTTGCACAAAACCGCCGTGATTACCAAGCAACCCTCGACTCAGATCTTGCTATGGGAACTGTAGTGGTTGCAGAAGATTATACTGGAACTGGTATAGCCTGGGGACTGACCAGAGGCTTAAGTTTAGAGATTCTGGAGAAAATCAATGCCAACTTACGATTACCTGATTTGGCCATAATGCTTGACGCCGATAAGCGCTTTGCTAGCGGCATCGAACAAGGACATCGCCACGAGAGTGCCGGCGAAGAACTTTGGCTTAAAAATCGAGACATTCACCACCAATTAGCGGGTCTTTACAACTGGCGAATCATTCGAGCTGACCAGCCAGTTGACGCTGTGCACGAGCAGATTTGGGCGCAAGTGAATAAGTTAATCCGCAATTAGTTTTCTTTCTCAGTAATTTCCGAGTATATCCAATCCCTTCCCGAAAATAGATTTGGGGTCTACCTAAAGTTTGCTATAGTAGATTTACAGTTTTGGTGAAGTAGGGTGCAATTCCCTCGCTGTGCCGCAACGGTTAAAGTCCGATCCTAAACTGTCCTAATTGATTAATTAATTAATTAGTCTTCCCGAGCAGGAAATGAGTTATTTAGGCTGTGCCGACTCAAATCCCTTTTGGTAAGACTGCTAGAACATAAATATGTACGCAGTTCAGGAACCTTACAACAGCAGAGAATTAGAGGGACTTGGAGTAAGGAGCGATTTCAATTTTGAGCTGGACCTAGATCGTGCCCGCATCGGAGAAATTACCCCTGAATATGTCCGCAATCAATGGACTACTTTCTTTCAAGAATACGTGGTAGGCGTGTTCCACAGTGGGTTTAACTACATAACTGAGCCAGGCAGTCACAAGTTAATTGGTGAGGGCTTTAATACTTATATGTCGGACTCATATTTAAATGGATTTATTGCCGTTCAAGACATGCCTTTAGAACAGGCGCGTAGATTGGCAGAGTTAGAAACATTTCTGCATATAGAAACTACACTGGCCACAGCACCTTACACACAGATTGTACAAATTAGCCCAGATCGCTCTTTGGGCTATGGTTATGTCTGGCATTATCAAAAGAATCCGCTAAGCAATAAAGTCGAAGTTAATTCTTATCGCATCAATACTTCTGACTTGACTGCGTATTGGGCTGTAACTGATTTAGAAGCAGAACGAGCAATCATTGCTGATTGGCAGACTAATTGGGGTGCCAGGATTCTACCTACTCGCGTTGCGCTACAAGACTTCCCGGAATTAATCCGGTCTAGTCTCACTCCGCAGGCTGCGCATCTGTTTGAAAATGCACCTAGAGTTGATATGCTGCGCAATCTGGTTGCTTTCACTGATCCGGCAATTACCAAGGATAAGATTATTGCGCGATTTTGTAGTCAGGGGCATATTGATTACCAACGTTTACTTTCTCAAGGGATAGAAATTAAACTGCGGGAGTTTAGTCCTAAAATTGAAGAATTGGTCCAGCTCACGTTTGACGAGCGAGTTAGTCCTGAAACTTTCACTAAGAAAGCTCTGGAAGTGATTGCCATTGGTATTGCACACTTAAATCCTGAAGACGCACAAGCGCGCTGGGGTAGTGTGGTTACCGAAAGATTGCGAGGACTGGTTTATGACTTAGAAAGTGGAGGCCTAAATGAATTGGGCCGGTATTTTATCGCGAAGCTAGAAGTTAAACTAGCCAATGACTGTGGCATAGTGGATGTAAATGACAACAGCTTTGAGTCACTTAGTCAGCTGCTACGTAAGGCCTTGAGTTTGGCTTATATCCGCGGGCGTCTTATAAATCAAGATGACGCCGCCTGTCCCAATTGTGGAGAACCGTTTGCCATCATCAATGGCAACAGCAAGACCTATATGGCTAGTTGCCCGTCTTGTGACATACAAGGTTCAAGCAACGCTGCTGCGATTGCCAAATGTAACTAACGGTGAAAATTTAGTATGATATTAGAGTATGTTAGCACTGCCAAGTATTACACAATTACATAAACATCTGAACCTGCCTGGCTTAATTGGCCTAATTGTTTTAAGTTTAGTTGTTTTTGCAGGTATAAACCCTATCCAAGCGCAAACCAAAATTCTCACTGCCCCGGCCAATTTTACAATTGACTTGATCAATGAAGATAATGTGATCCTCATCTGGGAAGACGCTAGCGAGGGCTTGGCCACTGATTTTATCATTGCTCGCAGTGATACTCCGGGTACAGCGCCCAAGGAGATAGCACGCGTTCCATCCACTGAAAGCACATATGAAGATAGTTCAGTAGTAATTGGTAAGACCTATACCTACCGCTTGCAGGCGTCCGCCAAAGGCTACCTTACTGGGGACACAGAGACCAAGTCTGTGATTGTCATCAAAAGTGCGGGCGAGAGCGATGCTCCTACCGACGCCGCTGGCGCTCAGACGGTCTCAACTCCAATGGCTGATGGCAGTGATTCCCAGCCAAATCTGCTTTTGAGCATTCTTTCAGATCCAAGCAGATTTTGGACCAATATCTTGGCAGTCAATCTAGTCTTAATTGGCAGTTTAATTCTGGTCTATCTGCTAATCCGCAAGCAATTAGTAGGCTCGGGCGGGCGGGCCCAGAAGAAATTGAAAATTAACATTGATCCCAAAACTGGCAAAAGAGATGCTAATATTCGCGGGCAGGCTTTTGACCGCTATTTTGCAGAACGCTCTGCTAACCTCAAAAGTTGGGAGAAAATTGCGCGGGAAGAATAAAATACTATTTGCTTAGCGCAAATTTGCCAAATGTGCAGCAGTATTTGGAATTCCTATTAATAGTAAATATCCCAAGAATATCACAGTGACGGCCAAAGCTAGTAAAATAGTCTGGAAAATGCCCTGTTTGTGAATCTGCCAAGCGCTACTGGTCCTCTGTATAATATCTTCCATAAGAATTAGTTAGATCTGTTTAAATCTGCGATTGTATGCAGAGATGATGGTAACAAAAAGTACTGCAATTAGCGGTCCATATAACAAACCACTAACTCCATAAACAATTAGCCCCCCCAGAATACTGACCAATGATAATAGTGGGTGCATACGACTGCCACCGCTAGTGAGCGCTGGTCTAATGATGGTGTCAATGCCGTTCATCACCACAAAGCAGAGGATTAATAATAAAATGGCTATCCCCACTCCAGAGCCCAGTCCCACAATAATACCTGCAGGAACCCAGACAATTTGTGAGCCCCCAGGAATCATGCTCGCCAAAAATACCAATAAGAAGATCACTCCCAAAGCCTGCACGCCAAAGAGATACATGATTAGAGTAATCCCAGTTGCGTGCAGTAAGGATACCAGGAATGTTCCTTTGATCACGCCTTTACCGGTGTTGATGAATTCATTAATAAGCAAATCCTCAACCCGGCTATCAAGTGGGACATATTTCTTCACAGCCGCAGGGATCTTCTCATAATCCTTGAAAATCAATGCAATAGCTATAATAAAAACAATAAACTGTGCAAACAGGCCGCCAATATTTTGAAACAGGGCCAGCACCAAGATCGAGACTGTATTACCAGCGGTGCTAGCTACTGATAGTATGGTATCTCTAAAGCTAGTGGCGTTAATCTGTAAACTTGGATTGATGGTGAATAAAAAGTCATTAATTTTGACGAGCAGTCCGTTGCCATTGTCAGCGAGCACCTGTTCACTTAGAAATTTAGTGGCCGCCTCAGTGAAGTTGGTCATTTCACCTGCTACCACAAATACCATTATCACAATCGGAATGACCACAACTAATACTACTGCAATCGTCGACAGCAAAGTCGCTACATTATTATTTGTATGTTTTTCAATCCTTTTGAATAGCGGCTGGAACAACGCCACTAACAAAAGAGCTATTAGCAGACTGGTAAGAAAAGGGGTAAATAGATTAATAAATAACAAGAACAATATCCCTGTCACAATGATCAAATATATGTCACGTAATAACGGGCTATCTAATTGGAATCCCTTCATGTAAAGATTATCGCAGATATGCTAGATTTAAGCTATGGAGAATTATATAGTTACCAGAGAGCTACCAAAAACTGGCATCGCAGCCAATAACAAGTCTGTTAATAATTTTCAAATTGGGGTTGATGCTCCCATTAGGAAAATCGCATTTGTATTAGGTCTGTTTATAATAATGTTTGGACTGCCGTCATTTCTTTTGAATAATTGGGAAAGCTTGGCCAATGGCGAGATACCTGGGGCATTTACCAACGCAAGCAGGACTGGAGTAGAAGTGACTGAAGCTAATAGATTAGACACTGCGCCAAGTATTGGTAGGGTAGCCGGCGCCAGCATTAACACTGAGGCCAACTCAGATAGCGTTTTGGGCGTGCCGCTAACTACGGTGTTAATCTCAGTAGGCGCTATTTTTTTAATTCTGCCAATGGCAGTATTGTTCCTTGGCAAGCAAAATAGGCAGGCCCCTATTTTCGATGGGTATCATTAATTCATAACTACACAATTAATTTATCTACAGAATTTTCAATGAGTAAATTTATCGGGAAATTAATTTATAGTGTGAGCGCAATCGTTAGCATTGGTATAGGCTTAATACTGGCCCAAGACGCTGCAGGAGATATTAGACCAGCTACATCAGTCAATCTCACAGATTTATTTCGTAATACATTAGGATTAATTGTCCCGATCATCGTTTTTGTTCTATTAGGAATGATCATTTATGGCGGCTATACACGTCTAACCGCAGCAGGCGACCCAGAGAAGGAAGAGCAAAGCAACCAAATCATCACTTCCGCGATTATCGGGTTTGTTATCATTGCTTTGGCACCATTAATAGTTAATTTACTGGCGCAGTTCCTAGGAATCGGCCAAATCATTGGGTAATGAAGTTGTTTAAACGGTTTATACTAATTCTTGTGTTCAGTTTGGGATTATTCATAGTCCCTGTGCTTGCCTCAGATCTAACCCAATGGACGACTGAATGTGAGCAGCGCAATATCTTTCAGGGCTGTCAATGTGATTGTGATTCTCCAAAAAAAGATGCTAGTGGAATAGCTGTTATAAAACGCTTTGATGCAAATTCTGATGGCACTATAAGCCCAGTTATTGAAGAACCCTATGTATTCGCCCGTTGTGAGGCCAATACCAAAAGCAAAGAATGCTCACAAGAAACATGGTTTTCCAGAGCCGTAAACTCACCGGGGGATATAATCCTCACTGGTAAACTCTTTAATCCTGACGATGTGGTTGGGCGCACTAAAGATAACAATCCACTTAATCCTTTTCCTAACTTTGAGAAAGGCCTTATCAGCACCTTAGGCGACGGGCGGATTGATCTAGATGTCACAGTGCGCAATTTCATTCAGTTAATTCTACTACTAGTGGTCATCGTAGCTATATTCATTATCTTTTACGGCTATTATGTATTAGCCTCGGCGCAGGATAATGAAGAGAATCAGGAAAAGGGTCGCAACATTATGCGTAATTCATTTTTTGGCGTGGTAATAGCAGTACTAAGCTATGTAATTGTCTTCCTAATTATCTCAATCACTGGCTTTGGCAATAACGAACAGTTCTCTATCAATTATTTGATCTATGGACCAAGCTACAATGACAACCTGCCTGACAATTTCGAAGACATCAAAAGCATTTGTGCTTTGCAGGGCAAGACCTGTGAGCAGGTCTGTACTGAGATTCTTGCCGAAAGAGGAGTAGAGAACGATCTGGACAAAAACGATGACGGTACAAATGACAGTGTCGATGATGCGCCTGGAGGTGGAGTGGGTCCGGATGGCTTGGCTGGGGGAAAATTTAATAACCCTTTTTCCTGTGATCGCCTGGTTCCTGAATTAAATTAATGCTAAATTAAAATCGTGAATCCAGCTTTGAATCTAGCCCCAGTAAGCCCTGCCACAGGCAATATCTTTGAAAGGGTTTTGTTTCCTGGGCAATGTTTCCAAGAAAGCCTGATAGTTATCATCCGCAATGGGCTAGTATTATTTTTGATAATCGTATTTATTGGTATCATCTTGGCAGTTGTAACTGCAGGGTTGCGAGTAGCAGCTTCCCAAGGTAATTCTGATGAATATGAGAAGGGATTCGATACTTTTCGTAATATTATTATTGGCTTAATTTTTTTGTTTCTATTCCTAATATTAACTCTTTTGGCAGCTTCAGTAGGCCTTCCCAATTTTGCCAATAGCGCTGGTGCTTGCCCTGACACCGTGCAAGCGGCCGAGTGGACTTGCGCCTCAAATCCTATCAGCCCTTTAGCGCAAGATACAGGCGCCGAGGGTACCTGCGGCACTTTTGGCTGTAGTAATGCCAAGTTACCTAGAATCTTCTGCGACACAAATGGCAATTTGTTTGCTTCATGCCGTAACCAGTTGAGTGAGGACCCCACAATTACTAAGTGTGAATTATTTCCTACCTGAGTCGCTGGTATTTATTGTTGGCAAAAAGTGCGATAATCAGGCATGTCAGAATTCGTACGTGAACTTGTCGATGGAGTAGTGAGGTTGAGCATAGTTCCTACTGGGGGAGCGGGTACTACCGTGACTTTTATTCTTAGCGTCTTGCGCAATGGCTTGATTCTCCTTTTTGCTGGGATTATTATTATTGCTATTTTTTATACTGCTGCTGCTGGTCTGAAATATATACGTAGTGAAGGTGAGTCAGAGAAAATCGAAGAGGCACAGAATAGCTTGCGCTCAGTGTTCATTGGAATCTTGGCTACCTTTTTAGGTGTAATTGGCGTATTTATCATGACCGGGGTTTTCAGCAATCAGGGCGCTGATCAAGTCAGAGAGTCACTATGCGTCTTCTTGGAACCCAATGTGCCCACAATTGACTGTGTGGCAGGTAGCCGCAATTTCTAACTTTTATACTTCAACAGTTTCCCCAAATCCTATTTGCGCTTTAACTGACTTCTGGCCGACTTCTGGCTGAAGACTGAAGGCTGAGATTGAACCGGCACTAGCTATCTCAACTAGCTATCCTAACTTGTTAGCTTCACTTGGCATTATTATTTAAGGTGGAGGGATGAGAGTAAACATCAGACAGCTAGTTAAATGTCTCAGCAACCACTTAGGCAATATCTCTGCTTTAGCAAAGGAGTCAGGGCATATTAAAGACTCTACTTGAATAAATTCACCTAGCCAAGAGTGGTGGATATGTCATTGGTGATTAAGTCTTATTTGCATTGCCTTGCAAAATCTGCTCTAATAAATTAGTCGTTAAATTAGTTGAATATATTAGTTAAGCCCATACAAATATGGATCTTGCAGGACTTCTCAATCTCGGCTTATCAAATCCAGTTCCCGGTGGTGATGGTTTAAGCACCGCGCAGTTTATTATCTCTATTGTGCGCAATGGTCTGATTATCCTGTTTGCAATTGTAGTGATTTTTGCAATTATCTATTCCGCCACTGCTGGTTTGAAATTCGTGACCTCAGAAGGTGCAAGTGACAAAGTAGAAGAGGCCAGAGAAGCAATCAAAAACGTCTTGATCGGAGTGGCTGCGTCTTTCATGGGTGTAATCGGCGTCTTCATTATTTCTAATATCTTCTCCCCAAACACCAGTGCTGAGTTGTCACTGCGCTGTTTCTTCGGTGATTTTTATACTTGCGGAATGCGTGAAGTGGGCGATATTGCCGAGTGCACTAGGCAAGGTGAAATAGCAATTGCCACAACAATTGTATTGCCACCGCTGAATGCGCCTGTTGCCGCGGCGACTGATAACAACGACGTAAAAGCAAACTGCCCGGGCGGCAGGGCATATTGCGTAGCAAGAGAGTTCGACCCTGACCTTAGCCCTAAGCCAGCCGTGCCAGACTTCCCTGCAGCCGCATGCATAGCAAGTGGTACCAGCAAAGCAGTGATTGATAATATTAGAACTAATTAACTAGCTAGCAAATAAACAATGAATAATATTGCAGAGCTTTTAAATATTGGGATCAATAATCCGGGTGGCGGTGGTGGCATTTCGACAGCAGGATTTGTTATCGCGATAGTTAGAAATGGGTTGATTCTTTTATTCGCAATCGTAGTGATCTTTGCAATTATTTATTCAGCTCAAGCTGGACTTAAATTTGTGACTTCGGAAGGAGCTAGTGACAAGGTGGAAGAGGCCAGAGAAGCCATCAAGAACGTGCTTATAGGAGTGGCGGCGGCTTTTGTTGGAGTGATAGGTGTGTTCATCATCTCCAATATCTTTTCACCTAATACTAGTGCAGAATTCTCACTGAGATGTTTCTTTGGTGACTTCTATACTTGCGGTGTAAGAGAAGTAAGCTCTGTAGATAGTTGTCTGCAAGAAGGAGAAGCGGCCATCCAGTATACTAATACACCCGGAGCCGGAGCCGCCGCTAACCTTACAAGCCTTACTGATGCTTCACAAACTAGTACTACTATTTGTCCTGACAGACGCATCTATTGCGCAAAAACAGAAAGAATAGCTGGTGAGATTACTGCATTTCCTGCTAATACAGGTGCTCGCTGTGAAGCTGGTTACTTAATTGACAATATTAAGGACGATACCAGAACACTTACCCCTTCAATTTAGCTAGTAACTTAGAATGTCTAGGAAATTATTGACGCCAATAGCGACTTTAGGTTTTGTATTCCTAAGCTTGGCTTCAGTCATTTTTGCTCAAGAACCTCCTAAAGTTGCTGATATTAGTAGTTTTGCAGCACGCATGGTCAGCGTTTTATATGCAGGTGGAGGTATTATCTTTCTGGGACTGATGATTTTTATTGGCTTCCAGTGGATGACATCGCAAGGCGAGGATGAGGCAATTGGCGAGGTTAGACAAAAACTTAGCTATTGGGTTACAGGATTCTTCCTCTACTTTCTTTCAGGCACAATAGTTTTCTTTGTGTTTGACACGTTGCAAGTGCGCACTTGTACTGGCGATCGAGTAATTCCAGGTTTCAATCTTGTCTTTCAGGAGGCCTGCCCAGGAACAACTATTTATGCTTTTACGGGGACCACAGGAGGCGCTGCAGTGGAAGGAGCTGTCAGGCCAGGAGGGGGTTGCTTAGCATTTGATTTGTCTAGCCTAACGCTTACCGATAGAAATACTTGTAGTTGGGTAGCTGGTACTTGCGCAAACCTCCCAGCATTAAGTTCCACAGAGGCAAAGTGTTTGCGAGAAAAAGGTTATTTCAAACGCCAAGATATTTCCGGAGCTACTGTTTATGATGGGGGTAGACTGAGATTTTTCTTTGGTGATGAAACAAAATGCAAAGGTTTTTGTAATGACGGAACCTGTATGACTAATGTAAGTTCTGACCAATCTGATGCTGACACTGGCAACACACGGTTTATTTCTAGCTGTCCTCCCATTTAAGAATTTGTGCTAAATTAGTCGTAAATATGCTCAAACTATTACAAACCAGCGATGTGCATCTCGATTCCAGGCTTACTTGGCTTGGCGAGAAGTCAAACAGTCATCGACAGAGAGTCTGGCAGACTTTCGCGAATGTAGCCCAGCAGGCCATTAAGCATCAGGTGCAGTTGGTTCTCATTCCCGGAGATCTGTTTGATAATTGTTTTGTAGACGAAATGTCAGTAATTAAAGTCAAGAATACTTTGACAGAACTGGCTAGCGCGCAAATCCACACTGTGATCTTACCGGGCAATCATGATCGCAACGAACCCAAAACAGTGTGGGATGAGTTTGCGCTAGAGGTTGGAACATCTGCAGATTTTGTCCATGTACTCAAAGAAAATATCCCTGCCACTGGCATTGCACATTTACATTTGGCTAATCTTAGTGTGCATATAGTAGCTAGGCCTGTAGTGCAAATGAAATCGGTGCAGTCGCCTTTACTGCAGGTAGACAAGTACATTCAGGACAATCTCAGTAGCGCTCAGCGCGGAGAAGATCTAGTGGTGGTGATGGCACACGGAGGGGTGAGACTCACTGGTAAAGAAACTGACAATTTTCTTATTCAGCCAGAAGAAATTGCTAGATTGGCGGATTTAGGAGTTAATTACCTAGCTTTAGGTGATTGGCACAGCAGTTTGGATGTGTCACAGAAGAAACTTAGCGCCTGGTATTCAGGCAGCCCAGAAGTATTGCGCAAGGATCAATTACAGTCGGGTAATGTTTTGCTGGTCAACGTCGAGAAGTCGCAAACAACTGTGGAGAAATTAAAAGTATCTGCTCTGGAAATTAGCGAACTGGAGTTAAACATCCAGCAGTATAGGTTAGAGCAGATATTCAATGAAATTAAAAATAAAGCCAATCGCAATTTAATTTTAATTGTGAATATCACCGGCAGCTCAAATCTGGCTGTCGACCTTAGCAAATTAGAAGAATGTGAAGCAGAGTTATCCGAGGAATTTTATTTCTTGAGAATTAATAATAAAGTTAATTTAATTGTGAACCAGGCAGATTTAGACTTGTACCCTCAAGGTTCAATTCCACATGAATTGATCAAACTAGTCGGCAGTGAAGTGGATTCGAAGCAACTTGATCAAGATATTGCCCAAGAAATACTACAATTAGCTATGCAAACAATTACAAAAAGAAAATGATTACTCAATTAGTCATTCGCAATTTCAAAAAATTCTCCAGCAAGGACCTGGCGTTCAGCCCAGGCATTAATGTGATCCGCGGCGACAATGAAGCGGGCAAGTCGACAATCATGGCCGCGATCTTGGCAACCTTATTTACTGACGTAAACACCAAGTCCAAAAGTTTTTTCGATGGTGTCCTTAGCTGGAAAACCCAGTCGCGGGATATATACCTAGAGGCACATTTTGTTAACCCTACTGCCAGTCACACATTGGTGAGAGATTTTGCCCAACAGAAACAATATCTACTCAATCAATCCACCAATAAAAAACTGGAAGATTTCGTGCAGATCCAACAGGCACTCAGTAGAGAGCTCAATATTCCTGGGGACTCAGTGTTTAGGTCAACTTCATTTATTAGACAGGCTGAAATTGCTAATATACACTTTAGCAGTGATCTCAGATCCGCACTACAGAATATTTCAACTGTTAGTCCTGAGGGAGTGAATCTAGAGACCAACCTCAAGGAGCTAGATAGGGAGTTACAAGAGCTGCAGCTAGGCCTGAATCGCCCCAGCAAAACCCCTGGACTAATCAAAGCAAGTAATGCCGAATTACAGTTGAACTCAGAGAAACTCCAGCAACTAAAAGATGATTGGGAGCAAGCTCAACAGTCCAAGTTGGCTGGCGCCAGTTCAAATTCCAAACTAGAAGAAATAAACAGCAGGATTCAAGCAGTAGAAAAGCTGCTCGATTATCATAAAAAACTGGAGGAAGGGACGAAAAAATTAAAGTTAATTGACGAGCAGCTGCAAAGCATTACTGGGGTTTTGAATCAGTTCAATCAAGAGGCTTTAACCCTCAAGCAAATCAATGCCGGTTTAGCCATCTTCAAGCCCTTTGCCGCGCCTGGTACTGACTCAGATGCTGAGAGATTAGTGGCGATCAAACAGGAATTACAACTGCTCAGCGAGAACAAAGCAGAGGCATTGGGGCAGCTCCAAGAATTGGAGGCAGCCAAGCAATCCAATTATCAGCAAGTTAGTGAAAAAGATACGCGCGGCAGTCTCATTGGTAACACAGGCTTTTTATTACTAGCTATTGGCACAATTATCGGCCTAGTAGGCTTGGTTTTATCAACTCAGAGTTTGCTGTTGTTGGCTGGTGGAATTGTATTTTCGGCTGCAATAATCATGTTGTATCTGTTGGTTAGTAAGGCCAATAAACCTAGTTTCCAGACTACTTTGCCTAATGAAAAGCGCGGCGAACAAAATATTATTGCTGCACAATTAGAAAAGATTGCCACCAGGCAGACAGCAGTGCAGACTGAACTTAGACAAATCTTAGCGCGCTATGGAGCCAGTGATTACAACGAGTTCTTTAGCCAGAAGGCAAAACTCGCAACGTTGCTAGACGAAAAGTTAAGAGTGGAAAGTAAGATGGAAGGCCAGATTGGTGACAAAGACTTATCAATTCCACAAACACAGCAAAATGCTCTTGCCAAACAGAAGAAAGAACTAGAAGAGACTGAATTGACTGTTGAGGTCAGAGCAGCCACTCTTTCCCCAAACGATTATCTCAAACACAGACGAGAGCTGGACATGTTGTTGATTGAACAGAAGCGCTTGGAAAAGGATAGCACAATTAGTGACGTACGCAGCAGTGATAATCAAGTATCTCATATTGAGATCTTAGGATTGGAAGAAAAGGTAGAGTTGCTAACCCAGAGGGTTGCTAGCTTTGAAAAACGGGCTCAAATAATTAGTCATACTTTGCGGCTGTTGAGAAGCGCCATCGCTAATACTAGTCAATCGGCCAGTGATGTTATTTCTAGTCAAGTTGAACAGTACCTGCCCAAGCTTACTTTGCAACGCTATCAGAACCTTAGATTAAATCATGAGTATGATTTGGAAGTTTTTAGTAATGAGCTTAATGACTGGATTAAGCCCTTGGGGCAGTTATCTCTAGGTACGGTTGATCAAATTTATTTTCTAGCTAGAGTTGGTTTAGCCAAGACTTTGTTAAATGGCAATCTAGACTATATCTTTTTAGACGATCCGTTCATTACCTTTGACCAGCAACGCCTTGAGCAAACCAAAGCTATCTTGCTGGATCTGGTTGCGCATAGACCAGAGAAAAATCTCGCAACTGCACAGATATTCCTGTTCACTCATAACGACAATTACGACAGCTGGGGCAATTTGGTACAAATTTGATAGAGTATAGTAATGCCTAAATATTTTCTGCGCATACTAAAATCAGTGCGGCTTCCCAAGATATTCCTAGCGGGTCTCATAGGGCTGTATAGTCTAGTTACAGTGGTCACCCCAGTCTGGGCACGCGGTATTAATGAGATTCAGTCTGAAATCTCTACCAAAAATCAGGAGCTAAATAGCTTGAAGGATAAACTGAAAGCAGCAGAATCTGAACTTAACTCCAAGAAATCCACCGAGACATCTGCTGCTAGTGAAGTCGATAAATTGCAAAGCCAGATTGCTAGGCTAGATTCTACGCTGAAATTGAAACAATTGCAGATTCAGGAAGTTGAGCAGGCTCGGAATCTAAAGAAGCTTGAGCAAGAAGAACAACACAAACTGCAAGATTTGCAGGTTAAAGATGCTTATATTGGCTGGAAGACAAATAGCTGGAGTGGAAGCCTGTTTAGCAATGGAGACCTTGTCAAAGAACAGATTTATGAACGCGCAGTTTACACAGAAAGCTATGGTGGCATACTGGAGATCGCTATCGAGCTAGAAAATCTAGAAAAACAATACAATGAGTCTCTAGAATCAACTAAGAGTCTGCAAACTGAGCTGACGGAATTGGATAAACAGAAACAAGTCGCTGCTGCAAAACTAGCCAGTCTGAGGCAAAATACAAGTGCTGCCAGCAGTTCTGTAACAGGCCTAAGAAAGCAGACTAGCCAATTACAAAGCCAAATCAGTTTCTTGAGCAAAGAAGAACAGAGTCTGTTGCAGCGTGAGCGTGACATCATCTTCGAGTCAGGGCATGCGGGTGGTGGCAAAGAAGCACTCGTACCTGGAGAAATCTATTTCGAGGGCAGAGGTAGTGATTTTGTCACCGGACATGGTATTGGACTCTCACAGGGCGGGGCATTGGGCGCAGCAGTCAACAACGGCTGGGATTATAAAAAGATTGTAGAGTTTTATTTCCCTGGGGCCAAAGTGCAGAAATTGAGTTCCTTGCCCGCCAATATTAATGTCACGGGCCGGGGGGTCATACCAATTGAAGATTACGTTGCTGGCCTAGGTGAAGTAGCTGATAAAGCCTGCGAAGACTTGGGCGTTGCCTTTAGCACAAATAATTATTGGACTTGCTGGCCACGCGAGACAATTAAGGCGCAAGCAGTTGTAGCTAGAACTTTTGCGGCCAGAAGATCAGGCGGGATCTGCCCTGATGACAGTTGCCAGGTATACAAAGGCGGACAGGCCAAACGTTGGGCTGCAGACGCCACTACAGCAGAAGTAGTGATTTGGAATGGAGGCCTCGCTGATGTTTACTATTCAGCCGATAATAATCAAGGCTTCGGTACAGCCGACAAAGAAACTGTCTGGGGTGGTTCACGTATACCCTATCTTACCAATGTTAACGACAATGCTTTTGCTCTAAAGCTATACTTTAAAGACTGTAAAATGTGGTGTGGTAATTGGACCTGGCGCACAAATTCATACAGCCCTAGTGAATTAAAAGCCTTCGTGGACTGGTCTAGTGCCAATGGCTACAGCAGCATGAACCCTTTAAAGACTGTGGGTACAATCCAAACAGTAACAGTGGGAAAGGACCCTTCACAAAGAGTCAATCTAGTGAAATTCAAAGGTACTGCGGGAGAAGCAAGTGTCTCTGGGCGGCGCTTTAAGTCTGCCTGGAATAGCTGGGTAGCAGCCACGAAAACTAAAGACAACAGAGATTTGATTTATTCCTTTACATTTTCCGTTAAACAATAGGTACAAACTATTTGTTTAATATATAAGTACTGATATAATGCAGACTAAATAATGGACGAAGAAATACCAATACCATCAGGCCTAATGTCAAGTTCTGACAGCAGTATGCTTGGCGATCTAAGTGTCGCACCAAGAGCGGCTAGCTTTGCTGGACAGGACCCTGGTGAAGTGGTCTACATTATCGCTAGGCGCGATATTATCACCACTCTTGGCTGGGTTGTACG
>CAZXFQ010000011.1:4090-29358 GCA_964640685.1 uncultured Candidatus Saccharibacteria bacterium | reverse complement strand
AAACACAGTATTTTTAGGAACATATGATGCTAGATCGCCAGTACTTGATGAAGCAATTGCGTGTTTCAGAAATATCGACTTGAGACCTATCTCTCTTCATGATAGCTGTGAGTCCCCAAGATTGTCTGCTGGGCAAGATTTTGTTAATCCATTTGGTTTTTGGCCTGGTTATCAACCACGTGTACTGAGCCTTACAATGGGCATGACTAATCGGGAAGCAGAGCTGGCGAAAAATCGAGCTGTAATAAGTCTAGTATATATGAACCCATTATCAGATCCATAATGGCAAGGTGGGGTCTGTCAACTTGTAGAAAGTTATGCTGCTAACCTAACAGATAACATAAGCAGACTATGGCCACATCTAGTGCCAACAATCCAATCTACTCAACTTGGCAAGCCTGAAAGGATAGTTTATCGGTCAAGTAGTTCATAACTGAATCTCAATTACTTGATAAATTTGTAATTGTAATAACAAGTAGCAGGTTTGAGACTCACCGAACATCTTGTTTGCGGGTTATAATCATTAAATTAATGCAAATGTCATGTCGATAAATCTAGAAACACTTACAAAGGAACTACTTAGGCTGGTAAATATACACTCCTACACTTTAAACTCCACCGAAGTTAATGCAGTTGGGGAAGCCTATCAGGCGCTGTTAACCGTCGCAAATTTAAACTGGGAACAACACATACCTAAAGATAAAGGCTTCGGCAACCTCTTAGTCGCAAGGAGTCAGTTACAGGACACTAAATTACCCCAAATAGTTTTGACTGGCCACCTTGATACAGTTTATCCCGAGCATCACCAGCAAAATATTCGGATCGAAGACAGAAAACTTTATGGGCCAGGAACTATAGACATGAAGGCAGGCTTGATAGTCATGATGGCAGTAGTCAAAGAGTTGGCAGCAAGTAACAATCTGAAAAACCTTACCTTAATATTGACGCCAGACGAAGAACAAATGCAGGTGGAACGTTTCCCAGTTATGACTGAACTCCTGAGAAATTCCACACATCTGATGGTTTATGAAGGTGGACCTCCATATGAGAATTTCAGCACCAAGAAACTCGTAGTACAACGTAAAGGCTACTTAGCATATCAGTTGAAGGCTCAAGCCAGCGGCGGGCATTCCGGAATGCTGACAAGTCCCCATGAGCGTCACAGTGCAATCCATGAACTTATCCAACAATCAACTAAGATCATGAACGCGGCAAATTATGAGCTGGGAACTTCTAGCAATATTGGGACAATTAGTGGTGGCACTGCTACAAACGCATTAGCACAAAGTGCCAACATTCATTTTGATGCTAGAGTCGTCAATCAAACAGAGTTTATGCGTATGCAAAATCTCTACGAATCTCTAGCCGGCAGCCCTTTCGATTCTGAGGTGAGTTTAGAAGCTCAATGTGAAAGCGCAGTTTTTCCATTAGCACACTCCTCAGCAAATCAAGCGTTTTTCGAGCTAGCTCAGGCCAGCGGACATAAACTGGGCTTCACGATATCGCCCGAGTTTAGAGGTGGAGGCTCTGATGCAAATCGGTTCATTTACCATAATCCACAGCTAGCAGTGCTAGATAATCTTGGCCCAACAGGTGAAGGAGACCACACGGAAGAAGAATTTGTCTATTTGGACTCATTGCTTCCATCTATCAGACTGTCTATCGGAATAATCAAATCTTTACTTTTGGTTAGTTGAATTTAAAATATTTGCAATTCTTCAATAGAATTGGTATGTAATTAACTGTGAATCAAACTAACTGTAACCACAACTTTTATTTTTTTTATTTTACAAATCCGTCTCAGCGGGCAGTAATGGTTGTGTAACTAATCTTTTTAGCAAACCAAACTTTATACCCGCGCAAGCGGGTTTTTTTATTGTATTTACATTAAAATGACTACAGAAACACCAGTTGCCGCACTTGGCCCTTTCGTCGAGAAGCAATTAGTAACTTTACAAAATGATATTCGCTTATTGGTGGTAGCAGGTTCAGGTAGCGAGAATATTCCCAAGCCAGTAGGCTTAGCAGTTGAAACATGTGTAAGTAATGACATCTACACTGTTGCACATGCTTTTGGTCTATTAGGATTAGCACTGCACGAAGCCCATCATCGAGGGATGGATTGCCAAGTTACCCCTAGCGTGATTGAGCATTTTGCCAGACTAGCGAATAATGATCTCCCACCCAAGGTGGCGATAATTGGCCCTGTCAATGTAGGTTTAAATATTGCTCTGCTAGCAGGAGCTTATGGCATGGAGCCGATACTTTGCCACCGTCCCGGCAAGGGCAAGGATCCAGACAGGGGAATCACAGACGATCTAGGCGCAGCAGTGGCAGTTGTAGATATAATCTTCATTACGGTTAATAGTCAAGATTTGATTGATGTTGACCTTGCTAGCAGGATAGAGCCAGGCAGAATTCTGGTCAATATTGCTAGAGGCCAAGCAATTAGCGACAAAGCCTGGAAGTTACTTGCCAATCGCTCTACAGAAATATCTATAGCTACCGATGTCTGGCCTAATGAATCAAAAGCCCAGGAAGAGTTTACCCACGGAATTGCTCAGTTAATCGTAAATCATAGAATCATTGGCACACCACATTCCGGGGCACGTTGGGAAGAATGCAATCTCATGATAGTTCAAGAAGTCGCTCACAAAATAGCTCGCTACTTAGGTAATACTTATCTAACCAAACCCAAAAATAAGCTAACTGTTGATAATTACCCCAAGCTAGCAGAGCGAATCGGGAGACTAGGCAGCAGGCAGGAATTAATTGCCGAGCGCATCGCTTTGCAACGAGTAAGGTGCATTCGTACAAATATGTTTCACTTGGCTGGACAAGTTTTGGATGGCAAGGATATAAGATGGCCGATATTGTCTGCAGATATAGAATTACAGAATTCACCAGAACAATTGTGGGCAAATGCCCTAAATCAACTATAATTCAATTAACTATTCACAATCATGTCAAACAAAGTTCTACTTTTGGGTGAAGTAACTGCAGAGCACACACTTGTATTGCTTTTGGCTGATATGCGCAAACTGACTAAAGCAGACGCTGAACTAAAGCTGGGTAAATGGGATCGTAAATCAAACCAACTGGTGCAGGCTTTCGGCCAAAAGGTGGGCATTGTGGGTTTGGGCAGAATTGGCAGATATGTGGCTCAATTACTCAATGCCATTGGCATGCAAGTATATGCCTATGATCCTATGGCGCCAAACTATCACTTTATTCGCAGCAGAGTCGCAAGAGTAGAATCTTTAGATGAATTAATAAGTTCATTGAATTATCTATCTATTAATACACCTCGTGATACAACTACCATGAATATGATCAACTCAGACCATATTGACAAACTGGCCAAACCAAACGGCATAGTAAATACTGGTCGAGGCGGTATCGTCAATGGAGACGTGATCATCGAAGCTTTAAAGTTGGGTGCACTAGATTTTTACGGCACTGATGTATTCAATTCTGAACCTAACCCCAATCCTGAGCTAATCAGGCAGAACGTGATTGCTACTCCACATACTGCAGCCAATTCAGCTGCTGCTCAGCACCAAGTAGCCCTTGATATAATTATGCAATTGCAAGAAGTCTTGCAATCCAATGCACCTCCTAGTTACTTAGTTAATTCTAGTCATCTTTAACTTAATTAGCATATCATTATGACGAAGGTAAGCATTATCGGCTTTGGCAGATTTGGCAGGACTCTATTGGATTTATTGAAATTGAGCGATTACCAAGTTAGCATTTATGCCCACACTCCTGAACAACTGGAGTTAATCAGAGCGGAAGTGGGAAGCTTCGCCGAAGTGACCTCTGATTTAAACATTGTTTATCTTTCTCATGTAATTTTCTATTGTGTACCGATCTCTAAGTTTAGAGAGGTTATCAAAGCTCATAGAGAGTATTTCCGTGAGCAGCTACTAATTGATGTATTATCTGTCAAAATCCACCCGCAAGAAGTCTTCTCAACGGAATTACAGGGTACTAATTGCCGAGCTATCCTCACTCACCCTATGTTCGGGCCAGATAGTAGTAGAGGTGGTTTTCTAGGCCTACCAATGGTTATGCACAATCACAACGCTGGCTCTGAAGAATATAGTACCTGGAAGCAGTTTTATGCTAAGGCAGGGCTGAAGGTTATTGAAATCACTCCAGATGAGCACGACCGTTTGGCAGCGTCTTCCCAGGGCGTGGCCCATGTAATTGGCCGCACACTAAAGGAGTTTGGTTTTCAACCTACAATTATTGATTCTCTAGGTGCCAAGAAACTAGATGAGGTTATGACCCAAACTTGTAGCGACACATGGGAATTATTTACTGATTTACAAAATTACAATCCTTACACAAAAGTTATGTTTGCCAGTTTATTAGAAGCTTTTAACAAAATCTCAGTAAAGTTGGACAGTACTCAATAATCTATTTTAAATACACCATCATGGCCATCAAGACAGCAGACAAATTAAACGACTTTCAAGAGTACTTTTTCTCACGTGTAAATAAATTAATCGCAGAGGTAGAAGCTGACTCCGGTGAAAAGGTGATTAGCCTGGGAATCGGCTCACCTGATTTACCGCCACCAGCGGAAGTAGTTGCCAGGCTCAAGCAGGAATTGGATATACCTGCCAATCATAAATACCCTAACTATGGCGGAGCACCTGAACTGAGACAAGCAATGGCGAGCTACTACCAACGGCGCTTTAATGTTGCATTGAACAGCAACAGCGAGGTTCTGCCGCTATTGGGTTCTAAAGAAGGCTTGGTGAACGCCTGCTTTGCCTTTATGAACCCCGGTGACTTCGCCCTGGTGCCAGAGCTAGGCTATCCCGCCTACTCTGGAGGACCTTTACTGGCTAGTGGACATGTACTCACGTACCCGCTACTGGCTGATAAGCACTGGCTGCCTGATCTAATAAAGCTAGGGGAGTTATTAACAGAGCACAAAACTGCTGGCAAAGCACCAGTGAGGATCTGGTGGCTAGGCTATCCAAACAACCCTACCGGCGTGGTAGCTGAACTAGCTGATCTGGAGGAATATGTGGAGTTCGCACGCAAGCATGAGTTGATCATCTTTTATGACAATCCCTACGCAGACGTTTATTGGGGCGGTATTACACCCCCAGCTAGCATTTTAGAAGTTCCGGGTGCACGCGCACTTACTATAGAATTTAATTCTTTAAGTAAGACTTATAATTTAGCTGGATGGCGAGTAGGCATGGCAATTGGTGGAGCAGAGTTGATTGCAGCACTTCTAAAAGTGAAAAGCAACGTGGACACCGGCATTTTCACAGCTATACAAAAGGCCTGTGCTTTCGCTTTAGATGAAGTCTCAAATGACTGGATTAAGCAGCGCAACCAAGTATATGCCCAAAGGGCAGACTACCTAAACAAACATTTGAAAGCCTTGGGATTTGAATTTGCCGAGCCTGTCGCTAGCTTATATATCTGGGCTAAAATCCCCCAGAGATTATTAGAACAGTTTGAGAGCACAGAAGACCTGTCACTCAGCTTAGTGAAAGAAATCAAAGTATTGTTAACTCCTGGAAGTACCTTTGGTGCTGCAGGTGAAGGCTATGTGAGGATTTCTCTGTGTCAGCCACAGACAACTTTAGAAATAGCATTGAGAAAATTAGAAAACTATATGCTAGCGTTAGCATAAGCTATGTGTACCTAAGGTCCACATAAAAAAACCTATTGATTTGGTTGCAAGTAGCTAAATTAGTAGTTGCGAATGACTTTGACAACCTTGCCCTGGATTAACACGTCCCCCTTCGGCAGTATAATAGGACTATATTTGGGATTGGCTGGCTGCAAGCGAATTTTCTTACCCTCGGTGAAAAAGTACTTGAGAGTAGCTTCTCCATCTCGATTCAAAGCCACTACCATATCACCATCGCGCACCTGCGCAGTCTTCAGGGCCACAATCACGTCTCCCTCAGCAATATAACTATCTATCATAGAGTCACCCTTTACCTTCAATGCAAAATATTGCTCCAAAGTAGAGAAGTCCCGAGCAGGTAACTGAATATACTCTGATACGTCTTCTACTGCCTCGATTGGGTAGCCAGCAATAATAGTTCCCACCATAGGAATCCGGATAAACTGACCAATAAACTTGCCAGCATTCATCACGTAGTTGATCCCACGATTGGAGTTGGCGTCACGTTCAAGGTAACCTTTAGTTTCTAGCGCCTTGATATGCTGATGTACTGTACTTAAAGCTTTGACACCCAGAAAGCTTTGAATATTGAATAGGGTAGGGGACTCTTGATTGGAATCGATGTAGGTCTCCACAAAATCTAAAATTCTTTGTTGCTTGGCAGTGAGTTTTTTCATAGTAGCTTCGGTTATGTATTAGTATAAATATACCGAAGCTACTACCTAATTGTCAAGCTAGATCTTAAAAATTATAAATCGTGCCAGTACTACCTGCGGCTCCGCCAGCTGCTGCGCCTATCAAGAGGATGAAGACTATAATACAAACTCCAGCAATCAATATTGCCGATACCGCTATGATAATAGACGGTAAGCAGCCAGTGACAACTGCTCCCGTTGAGTCCATCTTGCCAGTTGTTTTCAGAGCATTGACGAAAATATAGTAATAATAAACAAATGCTGCAAGTCCCAAGAATATGTATAAAAATCCAAACCCAATTCCAAGTAGTGTTCCTAAATCGTAAGAAATATACCTAATCCCTGAATTCACTAAAGTCAGTAATGCCTGGACAATACTTACAATAGATGCGGGAATTGAAGCTAGAAGGGCAGCCTTGAGTATGTCTGATGCAGGAATGTTAGCACCAAAAAGACCAGCAATAAACTTTACTAGGAATATGTAAATAATATAGAAGACCAATAGTAATGGAATACCACACAATAATATTCCCAAAACATAACTTATACCTGATATAGCAAAGCCCGAGGCCAGACCTAGTTGTGAAAATTGTCCTCCAATCGCTGAAAAATCGAGTGAACTTGCTAAGATAGTAGGAATGGCAACCGCAATAGACACCAAGATACTAAGTCCGATCAACTGAATCAAAGTGAACTTAGAGGCGACCTCAGCATAGTCTCTATGGGCGCTGGTAAATAGCTTCTTAAAGGCGTCTAACATATGAAAATTACTAATCTAAAATAATTTATGCACTTATTAACTTTATTCTAAGCAATTTATAGCTTATTGCAAATTGAACAGTCTCTCCTTGGTCTTAAGCTTCAGAGCCTCTATACTTTTTTGATAGAGCTTTACTTCAGTCATAGGAAAATGCTTAGGATTGAGAGTGTAGATCTCGAAACCGTTGATACTAGCCAAAGCTGCCACCAAACAATCGGAGATGGTAAGAAATTCATAGTAGGGCTTGTATTGTTGCATAAATTCTCCTGCCAGCTCAGCAGACTTGCGATCGAAGCTTTTTAACTTGAATAAATCAAAAAAAGCATTGATTAACGGCAGCTCCTCAGTTAATGCATGCGTATTCACTTCTGCAATCTGAATCGGAGTCAACACTCCTGCCTGCATTTCCAATAAATGCGTAACCTCATTCTTACAAGCTTTGTTGTCCTGTAAACATTTTACTAATACATCTGTGTCAACTATAACCATTGGCGTTCAGTTCTAAGTTTAGATTCAGTCTGGGATAATTCAAAATCTGCGAAGCTTTGCAAACCAACAATCTTGTTGATTGTAGTCTTGACATCTGTACGGGCATAGACCTCCTGCAGAGCGTCTCTAATGAGCTCTGACCTAGTCTTACCTGTTTTCACAGCTAGTCTGGCCAGTAACTTAATTATTTTTTTATCTAAGTAAATTTGCGTACGCCGCAAAGTTTAACTTTAATAAATTAACTAATTCTAATCATCAATAGTAATTGAATATATAATTCAATATAAATGCAATGCTAGTAGATCATTAGGGGAAGTGTAGGGTAGATGTATGCATTATACACCATCTCTGAAATAATCCTTGTGTTTCTACTTAAGCAAAGACGTACCCCCTTTTCTAAGATAATATTCCCAAGACGAAGGGCTAGCTAACAAGTTAAGTCAGATACATTCTGATCCGTTTTAGATACAAATTGAAAATAGCCCAAATTAGGTAACCAGCCAGAAGTCAGCTAGAGTTGTGCTTTGCTTTACCTCAAATGCCCTAGTTCATAATGTTAGTTCATACAGTTAGTTTTAGTAGTAAGGGGGGTGATATTGCATCTATTTTTATATCCCACATTGACCTTGATGTTAAGTCTCCTAAATTTTTAATATTATCTATTTAAATTTCATTTGGCAGTCAGTATACTTGTCTGCTAAAATAGAGTTATGAATCCAACAAATTTTACTACCAAAACTGTGGAACTGATTCAAGCAGCCCACAACTTAGCTGGCGCAAAACATAATCCTGCAGTCACTGAGTATCATTTATTGTCAGCTCTGGCCAAGCAAACTAATGGTATGGGACAAGAGATCTTGAAGAGCCTAGAACTAGAACTAAATACTTTGTACAGCCTACTCGAACTTCGGGTTGCCCAGTTGCCTACCATAACAAATAGCTCTGCCAATATTCTGGTTACTAACGAAGCAAACCAAGTCTTGCAAGCCTCTGCCAAATTTGCAGCGGAAATGCAGGATGCTTATATAAGTGTGGAACATTTGCTTCTAGGTCTATTAGAATTAAATACAATTCGAGAACTGCTTCCCAATATTACTGAGGAACGGGTGTTGAAAAAGCTTAATAGCCTACGTGGCAAGCAAAGAATCACCGACCCTGAACCTGAAAGTAAGTTTCGAGCTCTTGCCAAATACGCAATTGACTTCACTGAACTCGCACATGAGGGCAAACTTGACCCAGTAATCGGTCGTGACGCAGAAATGCGCAGAGTTTTGCAAATTCTTTCGCGACGCACCAAAAATAACCCAGTCTTAGTGGGAGAGCCAGGCACTGGCAAGACTGCGATTGTGGAAGGTCTAGCTCAAAAAATTATCACGGGTGATGTCCCTGAAACCTTGAAACATAAACGTTTACTCAGTCTAGACTTAGGCGCAATGCTAGCTGGAGCAAAATATCGTGGAGAGTTTGAGGACAGACTTAAAGCAGTCATTAGAGAAGTAGAAGAAAGCAGTGGCGCCGTGATTCTGTTTATTGATGAACTGCATAGCGTGATAGGTGCTGGTGGCTCAGAGGGAGCAGTGGACGCAGGCAATTTACTAAAACCAGCTCTAGCGCGAGGCAAGATGCGTACAATTGGCGCCACTACGCTCAAAGAATATCGTCAATATATTGAAAAAGACGCTGCCTTTGAGCGCAGATTCCAGCCTGTAATCGTGAATGAGCCTTCTGCAGATGACGCAATCGCAATTCTCAGAGGAATCAAGGAGAAATATGAAGTGCATCACGGCGTAAGAATCAGGGATAACGCGATTTTGGCAGCGGTTAACCTATCGGTACGCTACATTAATGACCGCTTTCTTCCTGACAAAGCTATCGACCTGCTTGATGAAGCAGCAGCAGCGCTGAGAATTGAAATTGATAGTAAACCATTGAAATTGGATGAGCTAGATCGCAAGATCATGCAATTGCAGATTGAACAGGAAGCCTTGAAAAAAGAAAATGACCCCCAGTCTCAACAAAGATTAGTAGAAGCCAGCAAGATTTTGACTGACCTGGAAGAGCAACGCAAGGCACTAGAACTGCAATGGCAAAGTGAAAAGAGCATCATCGACTCGATCAAAGCTGATAGCAAAGAAATAGATAGACTTAAAAGTGAAGCAGAGCAAGCACGCAGAAAGTACGATCTGCAAAGAGTAGCTGAGATCAACTACGGTCTAATTCCTGAGCTGGAAGCTAAGATCAGGGTCGCCAAAAACCGGCTAGCCAGTATTCAACAAGATAGCAAGATTCTAAAAGAAGAAGTAAGCTCTGAGGATATTGCCCAGGTGGTATCAAGATGGACTGGAATCGCCGTCAATCGGATGCTTACTGAGGAATCGGCCCGCCTAGAGAACATGGAAGTAGAGTTAGAAAAACGGGTTATTGGTCAGGAAGAGGCAATTACCGCTGTCAGTAACGCTGTACGTAGAGCTAGGGCAGGATTAAACGAGGAAAGTAAACCATTGGGTAGCTTCTTATTCTTGGGTCCAACAGGAGTAGGCAAAACTGAACTAGCCAAAGCTTTGGCTCAATTTTTATTCAATTCAGACCAGCAAATTGTGCGGGTTGATATGAGCGAATATATGGAAAAGCACTCTGTGGCAAGATTGATTGGAGCACCTCCGGGCTATATTGGTTTTGAAGAGGGAGGACAACTCACCGAGGCTGTCAGACGCAAACCTTACACAGTTGTTCTCCTGGATGAAATCGAAAAAGCCCACCCCGAAGTCTTAAATGTGCTTCTACAAGTTCTAGATGAAGGTAGACTTACTGATGGTAAAGGCAAAGCAATCAACTTCCGCAATACCTTGATCATTATGACTTCAAATTTAGCTAGTACTGAGATTATTAGACATCAGGCTGATCCTCAATTGCAAAAGCAATTAGTGGAAACTGCCATCAAGCAAGCATTTAGACCAGAATTCATCAATAGAATCGATGAAATAGTCACTTTCCAAGGACTTAGCAAACCAGATCTACAAAAAATAGTAAGATTACAGTTAGCTGGAGTAGCCGAGAGACTAGCCCGCAAGGAAATTAAACTGGAATTTAGACCACAACTAGTGAACTACCTAGCGGACACTGCATACGATCCGGCTTTTGGTGCCAGACCACTAAAACGACTAATTCAAACTACAATTCTAAATAAACTATCAATGCTGTTGATTGGTGAGCAACTAATACCTGGAGAAAGCATTACGCTCGATTATCAGGAAGGGAGAGTCGTATTCGGTGAGAAAGCTGTAGAATCTGCCGAAATTACAAACTCTAGTCCGCTATTGAAACCTAGGATCAATGCTATTAAGCCCACAGTATCTTCAAAAGTTGATGAGCCGGAAGATATTTCAGGTGTGATTAAGTTCAAGAAGGAACTTTAATGTCATCATTGCTCGCGGACTACAATTATGCTCTACCTGAAGAAAAGATAGCCAAATATCCACCCAGTGTGAGAGGGAAGTCTAAGCTATTGGTTCTGAACCGGTCAGATGGCTCAATTATCCACCAGAATTACCAGGATCTAGTGGATTACCTGGTCGCAGGTGACTTACTAATTCTCAATAATACTAAAGTAATTCAGGCACGCTTGTTGACCAAAAGTGCCAAAGGTCAGGAAGTAGAGGTGATTATTTTGGAAAAACACGCTAGCGGTAATTCCAACAGTACTTATCAAACTCAAGTAGCCCAGTTTCTTTACCGCGGGAAACTAACATGCAACTCCAAGTTGACATTGGAAACGGTTGAAATCGAAGTAGTCAATATTTTCGAGGGGGGTACAGCCGAATTGCGGATCCTAGGCAAGCAGACTTGGCAGGATTTAATCAACTCATATGGACATACCCCAATCCCACCATACTTAAAAAGGACGGCTGAACTTTTGGATAAAGAGCGCTACCAAACTCTGTTTGCCAAAAACCCCGGCTCTGTGGCCGCGCCTACAGCCAGTCTTAACTTTACTGAGGAATTAGAGACTAAACTTAGACAAAAAGGAGTCCAGATAGCATACATCACTTTACATGTAGGATTGGGGACATTTCTGCCAATACGTAGTACTGATCTCAAAGATCACAAAATGCACCAGGAGTATTATGCAATTCCTCTAGAGACTGTGAAGGCAATCCAGCAGGTCAAGGCCAATCCCAAATCCAGACTGATTGCATTAGGGACCACAGTCACTAGAGCCTTGGAACATGCTGCGCCGAAGTTAAGTAGGGCTGGCGCTACGATAACTGGTGAGGCTGATATTTTTATTTATCCTGGTTATACTTTCCAAACAATAGATTGCTTGCTAACCAATTTCCATGCACCAAAATCAACGGTACTGATGTTGGTGGCAGCGTTAGCAGGCTGGAATAAACTTACAAAGGCCTATGAAGTTGCTCTCCAGTCAGATTATCGCTTCTTGAGTTATGGTGATAGCATGTTGATTTTAGGTTAAAATGGAATCATGGACGGTCACTACACTTATTTACTGTTAAATCTAGCCGCGCTAAGCGTTCCATTATTATTGGGTCTACATCCCAAAGTGCGCTACTACCAAAAGTGGCCAGGCCTAATATTTGCCTTGCTCACCAGCGGGCTCGTCCATATAATATGGGATATCTGGAAAACAAATGCCAGGGTTTGGGGATTTAATCCTCAGTTTACTTTGGCCCCTAGATTTTTCGGACTACCCTTAGAAGAGATCTTGTTTTTTGTAGTAATTCCCTTCAGCTCTTTATTTATTTACCATAGTTTAGGAATAGTTTCACAAGTCCGCGACAGGGAAGTATTTGCGGATAGAGGAGAGCGTTTTGTGCGCAGAATCTCAATCGCAGTAGCAACTAGCCTGCTGATTATTGGTTTGATCTTTCGTGAGCAAATTTACACTTTTACCATCTTAGGTTTCAATGCACTAGTGATTTTATTGATTGGCTATCTCCGGCCACGACTGTTCAAATCCTTGCAATTTTGGTTATTTATTTTGATTAGCTATGTACCATTTTTGCTAGTAAATGGAATACTCACTGGACTGCCGGTGGTGGTGTACAACAATTTAGAAAATTGGGGCATTCGTATTGGTACTATTCCACTTGAGGATTTCTTTTATTCTTTCTCAATGTTAGCTTCTTATTTACTCGCTACCATACTCTGGGAGCAATTCTGGCATAACTTAAAAAGCAGAGTAAAGGCACAGCCCAATTAGCGTAATTTCAGGAAGTTCCATACACCCGCAAGGATAATTCGCAGCGATGAAGGCTTCACTTTCTTCCGATAAACAATAAATGGGTCCTGGCTAATTTGTGTAAGGGTCCAATTGTACATGTCAGCTGCAGTTTTCACTGCTACCAAATGTCGTTTAGGGATGAACTTATATCCTTGCTCTGCAATTTGCTGCCAACCTTGATAGCGAGCAATCTGCTTGTGCATAAATCTGATAAACTTCGGTTTATTTAGCTCCTCGCTGACAGTCTCTAGTTGCAAGTCGGCTAACCCTACTTCTGCCAAATCAGTCTGGGGAAAGTAAGTTCTTCCTAAAGCCAAGTCCTCTCTTATATCTCTGAGAAAATTGCCATACTGCATGGCTTTGCCTAGATGCCTCGCATGAGGCTCAACCTCTTCTGGCAGGCGCATAATCCTAGCCATCATAAGACCTATTACCTCGGCAGATCCGTAAATATATGCTTCTGTTTCAGCTAAATTGCCGTAAGTCTTTTTGCTAAGATCTTGTTGCATTGCTCCTAAAAAAGAATCCACCCAATTATTAGGGAACTGCCTGGTGCGGGCAAGTTTTATAAATTCCTTTATCACAACATCTCCAACTTTTTTGCCATTTCGGGCTTCGCGGAATTCTGCTAAAAAACCCTGCCAACCAACTAGATCAGCTGGAATGTTGTCTATATAATTGTCCGCTTGGCGTACAAAAGCATACAGTCTAAATACCTCTTCACGAATATTTTTGGGGAAGAACCTGGTCGCGTTATAATAAGTGCGACTTCCTTGACGAAACAGCTGGTTAATTTTGCTATTCATAACTTTAATTATACAAACTGTTGCTGAATCTCTTTAGCAACAATCTGAGCTGAAGCTAAACCCATGGGCACGCCTATGCCTGGATTTGTCATACAGCCGACATAAAATAAATTTTTAACTTTGCGACTCCAATTTTTAGGTCTAAAAATAGCTGATTGACCTAAAGTATGTGCCAACCCAAAAGCATTTCCTTTGTAGGCATTATAGACATTACTAAAGTCAGCTATTGAAAATGTTTCTTTTACAATAACATGATTTAGAATTGCTTCTCCAGTGACTTCCTCCAAATTACGTAACATTTTCTGGTAATAATGTTCTTGAAGTTCTGGGCTGTCTTGAAGTCCTGGAGCAACTGGCATTAGTAGAAATAGATTCTCCTGCCCCTCTGGCGCCACGCTCTTGTCAGTTTTACTTGTAATACTTGCATAATAAAGTAGTTCTTCTGGCCACTGTGGTTGTTCGAATAATTCCTGGAAGCCTGTTTGCCAGTCACCCAAAAAGAATAGGGTATGATGCAGAAGTTTAGTATTCAGTTTTTTATTCAGGCCCAAATAAAACAACAAACTGGAAGGCGAAAGTAGCTTCTTTTGCCAGTAGCTTTCAGGGTAAGATTGCCATAGTTTCTCCAATAACTGTGTCTCCACATGATGGTAATCAGCATTAGCCACAACTATATCTGCACTAATCCGACCAAATTTGCCGATTACAGCCTGGGCTTCTCCTGAACTAACCTCAATCTTTTCTACTGAAGCATTATAAAGAAATTCCACTCCTAACTCAGTAGCTAGTTTTACAAACCCTTCCACCACCTTATACATTCCACCTTGTGGGTAATAAATCCCCAAACCATAATCTGCGTAGCTGATTAGGGAATACATAGCAGGAGCATTGTACGGTGAGCTACCTAAGAAAGTGATCATCCATTCTGCTAACTTCTGCAGGTGTGGGTGCTGAAAAAATTCGGCCACGTAGGCGTGATAGCTCTTAAACAGCTTCATTCTAGGTCCATTAAGAATGACCTCGCGATTGATAAAATCAAAAGGACTGCGGTAGCTTTTGTAAATAAATTTACCTAAAGCAGTCTCGTATTTGTACTTGCTAGCAGCGATATATTTTCTAAGTTGTTCACCAGCCCCAGTTTCTAGGCTCTCAAACAAGTTTACGTTTACTTCTAAGTCTGGACTAATATCATAGAAAATCTGGTTATCGAAGTAGACGCGGTAAGATGGTGCTAACTTTATTAATTGATAGTAATCACTGACTTTACGACCAAATTGGGCAAAAAACTGTTCGAACACATCGGGCATCATGTACCAGGAGGGACCCATATCGAACTTAAAGCCAGACTTTTCCAGGAGATTTATTCTCCCGCCAGGCAGAGCATTCTTCTCAATTACGGTTACTTTGTAGCCGTCTCTAGCCAAGAAACAGGCGTTAGCCAGCCCCCCAATGCCCGCACCAATTACAATTACCTTTTTCTGCATAAGTGCCCCAATTATATCAAATAGAGTTTTGGCTAATTATTGACAGTATCTTTATGAATAAACTCCAACACTATTAGTTTCAGCACCGCCATTATGGGCACTGCAACCAAAGCGCCGATCACTCCACCTAGCTGTAAGCCGGCCAGTACCGTAAGCATAGTTAGGATAGGATCAAGTCCAACTGCCTTGCGCATTACCTGTGGTACTAGAAATACTGCCTCGAAGTTCTGCAATAACCCAGAGACGATTACTATATAAGCCGCAGAACCCACGCCAGACGTCCCTAAAGCGATCAATCCTAAAATCAGTCCTGATAATGTGGGACCTAGATTTGGCAAGCCTTCTAGTAAGCCAGCGATAATTGCTAGTGGTAGGGCAAAATCATCCAAAACATAGTTTGGGTCAAAGATTCCAGGAAAACTCACAATCAAGTAGGTGAGTACTCCGATAAAAATCATTAAAGTTAATTGTCCACCAACCCAAGCACCTAAACTCACTTCAATAGAGTTTAGCAATTTTTCCATGCGCAGGCTGGCCGGTTTTGCTAGCTTCAACAATTTTAATATAGATGTAATCAACGGTTCTTTTCTGGCAAGTATGTAAATTGACAGGATAATTAAAGTAAAGAGACCCACGAAAACGCCTACTGCTCCTCCTAGCAACCCTAATGTGCCTCTTGTGACGACTAACAAATTGTCTCCAGCGAAGATTTGAGCTAATTCTGGCTGCGCTTTCAGCAACTCGGCTGGATTTTGCAGTTGCAGGGCTAAATAAGGTAGATTTAGCATCTGTGCCAACTGCGGTGAAATCTGGCTTAAACTACCATGTAATTTATCCAGGGCTGTGGGCAAAGAGTTAATCAACAATTGTAATTGCCCGCTCAGCTGTGTAACTAAAAAAAGAATGATGCCAGCGGCCAGTGCCAACATTGTTATGTAGACAATTGTAATTGCAAGCCAACGTGGAACTTCCCTCGATTCCAGGCTTAATATCAAAGGTTTGAGCGCAGCTGACAGTGCAAATGCTCCAAAGAATATCAGTAAAACTATACGCACCTCCCAGAGTAAAAATGCAGCAACAACTATTACTAATGCCAGTACCAGGCCCCTTAAGTCTATTTGTAGATTCAATGTTTTCATCTGTTAATTATACCAGCCGCGAACAATACTGGTAATTTCAATCCCTGACACTTGCAGTAATTTTTCAGCTTGTTAGTATGTAATTACTATGAAAAACAAAAAAACTAGTGCTGGATTGCGCATCAATTTCCGCAAATTATTTATTGGTCTGATTATAGGTGGGTTTCTACTATTAGCGTTCAGTTTACAATTAACTAAAGTATTTGATTTCTTGTTTATTCGCTGGGAATATATTTTCCCTCCAGTAATTGCTCTGTATTTCTTGAGTGTGCAACCATTTTTAAATTATGCCGACGGCAAAACTTATTTTTTCAGTGGCGCACGTGTGGGAGCTCTCCTAGCTGTAGTAATTATTAGCTTGAATGCTATTTATGAATTTGTGACACAAACTGGATTTGTGAACCAGATTAACCCTGGTCAGATCTTGCTTTCCTATGGAGTATTCACAGTGAGCTATGCTTTGGTTGGGGGTATTAGCCATTACATGTTCAACAAAAATGTGGATGCCAAGAAAGCTGACGTGTACAAATACAATTATGTGGGTTCAGCAATGATAGTTGGCGCATTTAGTTTCTGTATTGCAGCCCTGATAGCTGCGGCAGGTGGCATTAACTCAAACTCGGAAAATTATGCCATTTTGATTCCAGTAGTATTTACTACTTTTATAGTAGTAAATAGTCATAAACTTCCTGACAAGGATTTTGTTGGCGGAATGTACTTAGGCGCTATTTCAGGTTTCTTATTGTCTCTAGTATTTGCGGCAGTCTACTTGATACTGATTATCTTGAAGGCCACAAGCCTAAACCCGCTCACAACTACTTCTGCGAATGGCAATATCCTTTTGGAATTATTGGTGGTGACTATTGTAATAATGTTTGGCTACACTTTTATTGGTGGAGCACAAGGTCTATTTATGAAAATATTTGATAAAGCCCTCTAGTAAGGTCTGCTAAAATGGAGTTACTTAAGTTAAGTAACTCCATCTACTATGCTAGCCGAGCAACTATCTAAGCAACTATCTAAGCAGCCTTTGCGGTTGTTTCTGTTTGGTGTAGGGTTAGTCCTAGTCGCAACCCTTGCAGGCATATTTGCATTAAGTCTAATCAAGCCGGCAAGCAATAACAGCGTTTTACAAACTTCAAAGGAAAGCCCAGTGGCCCTCAGGTTGATTGATCTAACAGGCAATAGGGATTACCAGATTGCTTGGCAGGAAAGCGAAAACACCTTACAGTATTTGCAAAGACTTGATCAGTCAGATGCCGATTTCAGTTTTGCTACAGTAGAATTCCCAGGTACAGGCAAATTCGTAACCAAATTCAATGGTTTGCAAGCTAATAGCGACAACGAATTTTGGAAATTCTCTATCAATGGTAATGAATCAATGGTGGGAGTGGAGCAGTATCAGGTCAAACCTAATGACAAGCTTGAATTTAGCCTTACTACTTTTTCACTATGATTAACAAAAGCTTCTTTGATACCCACCGAGAATTATTAGCAGAGGTCTTAGTAGCTAGTGTATTAGTACTAGTGGGAGTGCTAACACGCACAATTTGGAATCTTGGTCCCAATGTAGAAACTATTACTTTGATTAGCTTTGCGTTAGGGTGGCTTTTTAGGCATAGAATCTTAGCGCTGCTCTGTTTAGCTCTAACTCTAGGTCTTTCTGATAGTATCTTAGGCAATTCAAATATCTTGTTGTTCACCTGGTCTGCTTTCTTCCTGGGGATGGCCTGGTCAGTACTTGCCAGCAAGGCCTATGCAGATAAAACCAAGCAGGTAGCATTTTTTAGCTTCAGCGGCATTAGCTTTGTGATCTTTTTCTTTTTGTGGACCAATTTTGGAGTCGTGGTTCTAACTAACATGTATAGCAAAGATCTTGCAGGCCTTATAGCCAGCTATATTAATGGCCTACCATTCCTCCGCAACCAAATTATAAGCAACCTCATATTCCTGCCTTTTGGCTATTTATTGATCGAGTCTAGTCTGAACTGGCTCAAAAGGCAAGATGGATCGATTCAGACTCTTAAGCCACAATCACACTTTTCACATTCTGAAAAGCTTTGATGCCATAGTGAGAAAGCTCCCGTCCAACCCCTGAATTCTTCACGCCCCCAAAAGGCATGCGTGGATCCGAACCCATAACTCTATTGACATATACACTACCTGCTTCGATCTGTGGAACTAGCTCTTTGGCAGCGGCCACATCTTTGCACCAAATTGACGAACCTAGACCAAATTTGGTAGCGTTTGCCAAATGTACAATTTCTGCAGTCGAACCAGCAGAGTAGACGCTTGCCACAGGTCCAAATACTTCCTGAGTGTAGAGAGGGTTAGTTTCGGAGATCTCAGTGATAATAGTAGGGGCGTAGAAGTACCCTTTACCTGCTAGGCGCTTACCTCCCAAAATAATCTTGGCTCCTGCGGCTGCGGCTGCTGCCACTTGAGACTCAACATCTTCCAGGCCTTGTTTGGTAGAGATTGGCCCCAGTTCAGTTGTCTCAAGCATCGGATCGCCTACAACTATTTTCTCAAAGGCCAATTTGTATCTACTCAAGAATTCTTCATAAATCTCTGCCGCCACAATGAATCTTTTGGCTGCAATACAAGACTGTCCGTTATTTCTAATGCGCGCAGATACGGCATTGGGAATGACTTTATCCAAATCAGCGTCCGCCAACACGATAAACGGATCACTTCCTCCCAATTCCAAGATTACTGGCTTGATTTCCTCACCTGCAACTTTGGCCACCTGCTTACCAGCTGGCTCACTCCCAGTCAGAGTGACCGCCTTAATGCGCCAGTCTCTAATCAATGCTTCTACTTTACTTGAACTTATCAATAAAGTCTGGAAAGCCCCTTCTGGGAAGCCGCTTTCCTTAAACAGTTTCTCGATCAACAAGGCTGACTGTGGTACATTCGATGCATGCTTTAACACAGCCACGTTGCCTCCCATTAATGCGGGAGCAGCAAATCTCAACACCTGCCAGAAAGGAAAGTTCCAGGGCATGACCGCTAAGATAACTCCCATTGGTTCAAATTTTACATAGCTTTCACTAAACTCAGTCTGCACTTGCTCCACAGCCAGCATTTTTTCAGCTTCGTTAGCGTACATTTCCATTGTGACTGCGCATTTCTCCAATTCCGCGAGAGACTCCTTGTATGACTTGCCCATTTCAGCTGTCAATATCTTGCCATATTCAGGTATATTTGCACGCAGATTACTCACTAGTTTCAAGAACAGTCCGCGGCGCTCAGCAAAGCTAGTTAATTTCCAAGTTGAGAAAGCACTTGAGGCGGTAGCTAACTTGGTCTCTATTTGAGATAAATCAAGTTCAGAGAATTCAGCTAAAATTTCCTCAGTAGCAGGATTTGTCGAGATAATTGCCATGTAAATAATAGCTAAAGTTAGTTAGACACCGAACATTAAATATAAAACTTATACAGATCTTCAAATTCAAACGAGGCAAACTTTCTGTGCCAATTCTTCTGTAAACACTTTATGATTTTGAGAATAATCAATCGGCACTTCCAATAGTTTCACTCCAGGCTTCGCCAAATATTCTTGCAATTTTGGCCCTAACTCTTCTGTACTTGTTAGCCTATAACCCTCAGCACCGTAGCTCTCCGCATACTTCACAAAATCAGGATTGTTGTAACTTAAGCTAAAATCTGCAAACCCCATGCCTTGCTGTTTCCACTTGATCATGCCATAACCATTGTCGTTGACTAGCAATATTAGCAGGTCTAAATTGAGTCTCACGGCTGTTTCCAGTTCTTGAGAATTCATCATAAATCCTCCATCTCCAACTAAAGCTATCACCTTACGCTCAGGATAAGTCAGTTTAGCGGCCATCGCTGAGGGAAGTCCCGCGCCCATGGTAGCTAAAGCATTATCTAAGAGAATAGTATTGGGTTGGTAGGCTTTATAGTTCCGCGCAAACCAGAGTTTATACATCCCGTTATCCAAAGCCAAGATCCCATTTTCTGCTAAGGCTGCCCGCACCTCAGCAACCAATCTCTGTGGTAATGTAGGGAAGTCACTTGCATCAGACCTCTCAGCTGTATGCGTCTCTACTTCCTGTTTGACTTTGACATAATAGTCGAAATCCCAAGTCTTCTGTGGCTCCAGACTTTCCTTTAACTGCCAGACAGCATTGGCAATATCCCCCACAACTTCTAGCTGCGGAAAATAAATCGTATCAATTTGGGCTGGATAGAAATTTATATGAATCACTTTTGCCCCGCCAGACTTCATGATAAATGGAGGTTTCTCAATCACATCGTGACCGACGTTAATGATCAAGTCAGCTTTATCAATGGCACAATGTAAATAATCTCCAGCTGACAAAGCAGCAGTACCTAAATATTGCTTGTGGCGTTCATCAACCACGCCTTTGCCCATCTGGGTGTTGAAAAAGTAAATCCCGGTTTTGTCAATAAACTCGCGCAACATTTTGGCGGTAAGCTTACGATTGGCGCCCGCGCCAATCAGTAATAGTGGTGACTTGGCTTGCTTGAGCAATTCCACAGCCGCAGCAATGGCCTTGGCCTCAGCCACTGGTCTTCTTAATTTATTTACAGGAAGTGCTTCCGCAGTTTCCACTTCTTCCGCAGCAATATCCTCTGGGAGTTCCAGATGCACTGGACCTGGACGCTCCTCGCTTGCTACCTTAAAGAAATCTCGTACGCTGGCAGGGATAGCTGCTCCTGAAAGTAATTGTTTAGTTTTCTTGGTCAACGGCCTAAACATCTCAACAGTATTGATGATCTGAAAACTGCCTTGCTTGCTATGCTTGATAGGTTTCTGCCCAGTAATCAATAACATGGGCATGGCTCCCAAATGTGCGTAGGCAGCAGCAGTGACAAAATTGGTAGCTCCAGGCCCTAAAGTCGACATTGCTACGCCTGGATTTCCAGTAAGCCTTCCAATCGTCGCTGCCATGAATCCGGCTGATTGCTCATGTCTGGTCACTATCACTTTGATGCTGGAGGTACGTAATGCTTCTAAAAAATCTAGATTTTCCTCGCCTGGCACTGCAAAAATATATTTCACGCCTTCATTCTCTAAAGCTTTCACAAAGGCTTCTGCTGCTTTCATAGTAATATTGAGATAGACTTAATTTAAAACTAATTGCAGATCACTATTTTATTCTATCATCAGCCAATCTAGTATTAGTGTAAACTAGTGAAATTAACTAAATATAAACGGATATGTCTAGAATTAATATTCCTTCTATCATTAAGAGCTGCCTGCAATCATTAGGGGCAATCTTTACTGGAGTGAAATTTTTCTTACAAACGCCCTTAGTGTGGTCTTATGTATTTGTAGCAGTCTTGCTGAATATTTTGAGTGTCATCCTCACAGTATTAATTGTGGTTTTTGGGTTAACACTGACAGTTAATTTCATTGTAACTGCGTTGCAAGTTTCTGTGGCTCCCGCTGTAGCTATGATTGTATACGTGCTGATTATTCTACTTGGAATATTGGTGGCGGCATTATTATTTAATATCCTTAGCTCGATAGTCACCGCACCTATTTATGGTAAATTGGCAGAAGTAATGACGATCAGAGAATTTGGGGAGCACCTTGGACCATCTCAAAGTGTTTGGCAAGAGTTAATTCTATCAATAAGCTTTCAGGCCAAAAAATCGGTATTAATCTTTGGCTTTTTGTTACTATCATTACCACTCAATCTCATTCCTAGCATTGGGCAAGTAGCATTTCTGCTAATTAATCTAACCCAGCTAGTGTTAATTACTGGCCTGGACTTGTATGAGCCAATCCTCAACCGTCAAAAGCTGAATTTTAGGGGCAAACTGGCCTATATCCTCGCTAGACCTACAGAACTGTGGCCGTTTTTGCTGATCTCAGGATTGGTTTGCAGCATCCCCATCATTAATATCCTGACGATTCCTATTTGTACAGTAGCCGCAATCCTCTACAGTCGCAGATTAAACTCTAGTGGCTGAAAACAAACCAGCAGCTAACTATCTATTCCAGCTATAACGACTAGTAGCAGTGGCGGGTTTCCCATCAACTACTCTTGTAAAGCTTTCTGTGAAGCCTTTTGAATTCTGGTTAAAGCGCTTAAAGTCTTTTAATTCCACCATGCGAGACTGAAAGCTAGACTCAGCATAGATTTCTACTTTGTAGTAAAGATTACCGTCTTTTCTGGTTTCATAATTGCTCACCATATATAAGTGCGAATCTGAATCATTTAAGAACTTCAGGTCGGTTTTGGCAGCGACATCAAAGTACACTGCTGCGTCCAATAAACCTCCGTAAGGAAAAAGATAATTACTATACTCTTTGTAATGTGCTTTGCGCTCAGTTATCTTAAATCCACCTAATAGTGCTGCTCTATAGGTAGCTGTGGAAGCCCCGCAAATACCATAGCCGTAAGCATTACTATCTTCACCATTCGTGGCCACATAGTCACCGGAAGGTAGTTTTTTATATAAAGTGGCGCCCAAAGTATCTAGCAATGAAAATTCAGCGCGAGGTGAGACTAGCACGCCATTTAGTTTATCCAAACCCTCTTTCAAATTTGCGACTCTTAGCTTCTCTGAAGCTGATACACGAGCCTCACCACTAGAGATCTTTTGGCTGAACACTATTAATTGCTTATTATTGATTTGGGCTGGAGCAGTAGCTAATTGCTTCTTAACAATAGGATAGCTTACAGCTAAATAGTCATAATCCAAGACTTTCTGGTGAAAATTAGCCATGGTAGCTTCTAAATCAATTATTGTAAAAGCCTTAAACTCACCAGCAATAATGTATTTACCTTGCAATTCTTTAATCTCATTACCAGCTAATTTAGCCAAGCTTAAATTCTGAGCATCAATAGTCTCCACCAGTTTTTTTACGGAAACTAATTTATAGCCTGTTATCTTGTCGTTTTGTTCTAGTTTAAAGTTCTGGGCGAACTGTGCTTCAGTCCAGGGTATATCAGTTAGGAACTTATCCCTATAATTAAGCAAAGGCGCACATTGGTTTCCAAGGAGTTGCCCATGATCATTTAACTTGCAATCTACATTCTTGGCGCTGACTAGTTCAATATTTGGCAATTCCTCAGCGTCAATCATCTTTGTGGCAACTTCCACACTCAAGACGACTATTACCGCGATAACTGCACCGGTGAGAGTATATTGAACTAGTCTCAATAAATGATTCACAGTATTTGTCATAAGATACAGTATTTTAATTTATTTACTGTATATATAACGCTCTAAGTGGACAAAAGTGGCAAGATTATCGAGGAATTATTTAGATTTGTAGTAATTGCGATTTAATAGCATCTCAATTATGCGACTACTGCGCCTGAGCTTAGTCTTTGGTTTCTTTGCAGTAGCAAAATATTTGGAGTATTCGCGCTTGTGAGAACTGGCGAGATTGTCGAACTTATCATAGGCCTCTGGGTGCTTAGCCAACTCCGCCAACAAGTCTGGGGGGATTATCACCTCCGTTGGACCAGAATCTACTTCAATCTCAAATTCAACCTGATCTCCTGGTTTCACCCCGGTGACTGCCTGCATGTCGGCACTTACCGGCGCGTAATGTCTCCCGTCAGCACTTGGTAGCAAAACGCTTGTGAAAGGCGCACCGTTTAAGCGGCCGTTAATCCTGATCTTTCCGGCAGTCCCTAACTCCGTAGTGACTTCAGGTGTGGTATAGAAATAAATTCCACCTTTGAACTGCGGCTCTGCTGAGAAGAGAGTGGTGTTAAATTTGATTATCATCTAGGAGATTTTAACAACTCACCACAGAATTGCATATAGACTGATTCTTATGAACCAGCTCAAAAATCGACCTTTTCCTTAATACTAGGTGCTTCATGCAACATGCCACGAATCAAATAAGTATAACCAAAAGCTATTATTCCAACTAGCCCAGTTGCCAACAACGGGGTGGAATAACCCAAAGTTACCAATACACCACCTAACAATGGTCCAATCGCCGTAGCCAAGCTGAAGTAAGACTCGCTTAAACCCATAGCAACCCCTTGATCCTCTGGGCGACTATTCACCGAAATCAGAGAAGTAATTACCGGCCGTGACAAAGAACTCAAAATACCTAAGAAAGGGATTAATGCCAGTAAGCCTAAATAACTCTGAGGTAAGACCAATGCTGCCATCATTATGCCAGTGCCCAACAAACTCACTAACAATAAACTGACTAACTTGAAACGCTTCAGTAGATGTTTCAAAGCTACAGCCTGCATAAAGGCGCTTACAATACCATAAACAATCAGAGTAGTACTGATTTCAGTAGTACCCACCTTTAAGACATTGATCAAATATGGTTGAAAGCCAAAAGTGAAGATTCCAAACACGAGTGAGGAGAGAAAGTTAAGCAACAGGATAGAGCCGACTACTGGCAATTTCAAGCCTGTGATTAGTTGTGAAAACCCTAAATTACCAAGACTCAGTGGCTTACGCTCTCGCGCCTGCAAAGTCTCTGGCAGGAAGCCTACAGTGAGAATCGTAGCCACTAAAGCTAAAACTCCTGCCACCACGTAGGGCATAGATAGAGAGACCTGTTGCGCCAGTATGCTGATAACCGGTCCCAGAATAAAAGCTACCCCGTAAGCAGCGCCAAACATTCCAAATGATTTGGCTCGATCTTGCGGCTTTGTAGTATCTGAAATCACCGCCAAAGCTACAGAGGTGTTTCCACCAGTGACACCATCCAAAGCCCTAGCTAGGAATAGAATACCCACATTAGGAGCAAAAGCCGAGAGGAAACTGGCAATTGCTGTTCCAAAGATACTGATAGCAAGTAGAGGTTTACGACCAAAATAGTCTGAAAGTCTACCAATCACTGGCATTGCCAAAAACTGTGCCGCTGCAAAAATTGTTAATAGCAGGGAAGCTTGAAAGTCACTGAGACCATACTGTCTGCCATAAGCATAGATCACCGGCACAATGATAGATACACTTAGAGCATTAATAAAAGCAATAAAAACTACTATCAACAAACTGCGT
>CAZXFQ010000011.1:0-3990 GCA_964640685.1 uncultured Candidatus Saccharibacteria bacterium | reverse complement strand
AGATACACTTAGAGCATTAATAAAAGCAATAAAAACTACTATCAACAAACTGCGTTGCATAAAGATATTTCCTAAACGACTAATTTAATCTAATCGAAATTGAACACAATGGCTGTGATAAAGGTCAATGCTGCTGAGAAAAGTGCCACAAAGCCTTTGCGCTTGTTTGTCATAACTGCCCATTAATATTAGCTAGACGCATTCTAGCACTAATTAATAACTTCAAAGACATTGGAGATATCCTTGTTAAATTCCATTATTTTACAGCCTCTGATAAGCCAGTACGCAAATGTTTCCCAAAGACTAGGGGATCGATTGTTTGATTGAATAGATTCTCCAAAACTACTATGCCTTGGTAGGTAAATATATCCCAGTCGGTAGTATATTGTTTAGATTGTTGTTTGGCGGGATTGAGTAAATTGGTATCTTCTTGCTCAAAGGTGACATGACTAATCTCGGCAAAATTTGCCCCAATCTCTGCAGTATAAAGATTATCCACTTCCGCCCCTGCAATTTGTGCACTGCTTGCAGTGCACGCAGTAGACCTTCGCCACATTGGTGACTGCCAATTAAGCGTCTATCTCAAATCCAGCTGCAATCGCTCCTAGAAAGTTCAACTCCCTTAGCCCTGAGATTAATGGCTTAGGATCGGAATTATAAAACAGCATAAACAAAGCATTTAACTGTGCCTCTTCAAGGAAGGAATTGTAAATATTCAACCCGCGTGGACTTGGCTTAATACGTAACCGGGCAATATACTTAGTATTTTCGTTAATCTTGGTAGCATATTGTACAAGTTCTCCAAAAGATTGAGTTGGGAATTAATTTACCCAAATTGATAATTTGCTGCCACCGCATGGAACTGCGGACAGCATTGCAGCAAAATCAAGTTGCCCAAGCTAATTTTGAGAAATTCCCGTCCCCTAGAAAGCGCGGAATCTTATAATGGATTCAAGAAACCGTGCGCTTAGCTCAAATAAATCTTAAAGCGAACTTTCCTGTATCCAAAAGCAAACAGCTGAACTCCTCTTAGTTTTTTCCATGCTTATGAAGCTATTGCAAGAATCTGCCACTTTTGTGCCACTTTTGTACGACTTTTGTGCCACTTTTGCACGACTTTTGTACGACTTTCCGACCACTGGTTCATAAGGCAAGGAAAGTGAGGCAAAGAGAAAGGTGAAGAAAATCGAGAAAAGTGAAGAAAATCGAGAAAGGTGAAGAAAAGTGACATAATAAATGAGCCGAGCTATATTATTTTTGTAATTATCTTTACAAATTAACCATGAACGAAAAACTAAACATTGTCATCATCGCTTCTACCACCAGGAAATTACGCCAATCAATCAAAGCCGCAAGACTGGTAGAAGAAGTGGCCCATGAACTTCCAGAGATTAATTCAATATTTGTAGATGTAGCAGATTACTTCCCTTTGCCAGGCGAAGGCAATGACCCAGAGTCCAAAGACCCACGCTGGATTGCTATCAATCAGCAAGCTGATGCCTACTTTATTGTAGCGCCTGAGTATAATCACTCGTTCCCAGGCTCGCTGAAGATGCTGTTAGACAATGATTTAGGTAACTATACCCACAAACCAGTCAATCTCGCAGGAGTATCCTCAAGTATCTTTGGAGGTGCGCGCATGATCGAAAATATCCTGCATCCACTTAGAGAATTGGGCATGGTAGTCACCTTCAGCGATGTGTATTTTCCGAAGGTAGAAGAGCTATTTTCAGAAACAGAAGATAAGTCCAAAGAAATCGCCGCGCAAAAAGAGCGGATTAGCAAAGCTTACAAAGAATTAATCTGGATGACTAAAGCACTGAAGTGGGGTAGGCAGAATCTACCAAGCTAAATTTCTCAGTCTAGTATTTCAACGTCAACAAATGCTCATATTGCCAAGCGCGTTCTTTTTCCACAACCAGCTGAAGTGCGTCCACTGAAGCTGATTCACTTGCATCACAGCGCGCAGCAATTGCATAGGCTGCAGCAAGACTTGCATGCTTAGCTACGTGAGTCGTGGCCGCCGCATGCCCAGCTGAGCGCGCAGCAGACCGAGCAGACAGTGCGTTGCCAGTGTTTCTAGCAGCAGTGTGAGAAGCGAAAGCAGCCTTACGTGCAGGCATGGTTTTCACTTCACCATCAATCCAGCCACGAGCCATAGCTATCGCAGTCTGTGGTCGATTATCTTCAGGAAAAATTTTCGTAAAATAGGGCAGCACTCTTTGGGCACAATCTGCCGCCCAGATTACTAAAGTCTTATGGTCGGTTTCATTTACAATATCAAGTATTTGCTGGTCGACAGTTATTGCAGTAGCTTTCTTTTTTTTCATTATTCATTTTAACATCCATAATGCCTATAAGTATTGTTATAATAGCTTTATGACTAATGACCTTACCGCCGCTGAGTTTATAAAAAAAGTTAAAAAATATATTCCCGCTTCTAAAGCAGAACATAGAGCTCTAGCACTGTGGGCAGCAGAATGTGCAGAACATGTATTGCCGTTCTTCGAGAAGGAGCGCCCGGAAGATACACGTCCCCGCAAAGCAGTTGCCGCAGTAAGAGCTTGGGTAAAGGGTAAACAGAAACTGATGGAAGTACGCAAAGCTGCGCTTGCTAGCCATAAAGCCGCGCGCGGGTTAAAAAGTGCCAGTGCTCTAGCAACAGCGAGGGCAGCAGGACACGCCGCAGCCACTGCCCATGTGACCTCGCACGCCGTATACGCCGCTAGATACGCTATCAGTGCTGCTGAAACGCTGGGATTTACCAATGAACAAGACTGGCAATACGAGTGCTTCCTAAAGCATTTACCCCTAGTTAAGCTTTTTTAATTATTATTAGCGGCCTTTGTTATAATTCTGCTATGACAGCAGAGCATATAACACCAAGCCATCTTGTTCTAGCAAATATGGTTCCTGCCATTCAAATTGAAGCAGAGAGAATGTTAGAGCTGCCCGAGAACGGCGCACACGTTTTGGCCCAAAGAGTTGCATTCTGGCGCAGTGGTGGTGTCAAAACATTTAGGAATGCTGTAGTAAGTCTAATTGGATCAATGGGACTACCTTAATATACCCAGCTTAATAATAATCATCTGATGAGAAATCCTGCTCCTGGTATTACTACCGCTGCCTCTAGTCATGAGGAAGACTTGCTTGCCGCAAACCACATTGGCGCGACGATGTTCGCAGAAGCGCATCCTGAAATTTATACAGTTTACAGCAATGTCTGCGCTATAGGATTAGAATCTGGTCAATTTACTCATCAACATATTCCGGATTTTCCTGACAATTTAGGTGAGGCATTTATTGCAAGGAGTATCAGGGTTACTAATCCTCTTCTTTATGGCATCCCTATGTTAATCGATGCTCTGAAAGTCCCTCCTCCGCAGACTCGCGCAGCTGCCAACAATACCCTAACTCGTATGCTTCATTTATTAGGTGAAGATATAAGTGTGATTAGCTTGCTAAGCCAACTCCTATTAACAAGATCACCCCGTACTGCTAACACTGTAGTCTTAAATCCAAGTGGATTTGTATATATCCAAGATAAATCTGGAGAACCTGTAGTGATAATCGAACCTGTGATAATGCAAGCAGTGAGGGCAGCAGCAGAGCCCAGTGACGTCATCACCGGCTGTCCTGTAATCCACATGCGCGACATGTCAACTGGCTCAGGCCCTACCCATTTCCTGACAGAAATGAAAAAGAGAGTTGGTACTGATCTAGCTAACCATTATGATAGCGCTTAACCTCAATCTAGATCTACAGTAAGTTTCTCAGTCTCGACGCGCAAGGAGTGACTGCAATACTGGAGAAAGCCTTTCTAAAAGTTGGATGTTGAGCACTCCCCCAATAACTTAGGTAGAGATAGGGTATCTCAGAAGGACTGCAGCGACGACTTATCGCGCGTGTGAAATAGATGGCACGCCTATTTATCTAACTGGGTTTGACGAAGGGAATGTCAGTAATGATTCATTCAGAACCTGTAGTCCA
>CAZXFQ010000010.1:0-30807 GCA_964640685.1 uncultured Candidatus Saccharibacteria bacterium | reverse complement strand
GGCGGTGACTTCGAAGGTTATGATGGCGCAAATTGGCAATCATTTACAGCTGGCGCAAGTCAATGGCAAGACTCAGGCAGTGATATACATTTCCCTATAGGTAATGTAGGTATAGGATTTGCAAATCCTACCAGCAGACTTCAAGTAAATGGTAATATTGCCTTTTCAGACACATTTGGTTCATTGGGCGGGGGGAATTCAAGATTTATTGGTATTCCTTGTAGCGTGGCAGGTTCATTCTGCAATGATAGTGGTGCTTCAATAGAGTTCACTCAAGGTGGTACAAATTCCATAAGTAATGAATTGAGATTCTACACTCATCAATCAAACAGTAGTGCAGGTGAACGTATGCGTTTAGACGAAGCCGGTAACTTAGGCATTGGTTTGGTACCTGGGGGCACATATAAGTTAGAGGTTAATGGAGTCAGTTCCAGCAATGGATTAGTGCTCCAAGCTGGCAGTGGATCACAATTGGTAATTTTCAGAACTATTGGTAATGGGATTTATTTTGGTAATGGTGGTGCAGAAGGCTCTGATGACATTGTTACTGAGGACGGAATCTTGAATGTCAATGGTGCTATTGCTATGACCGGCGCTTGTAGTGACGGCGACGGTGCAGACGGTGGTGCAGATGGTTGTGACTTGGCGGAAACATTTGCTTCAGATCAGACTTTGCAAAAAGGTGAATTAGTCAGATTAGACGCCACTCCAGGTTCAGATTGGAAAAAGATCGAGCGCACAAGCGCAAAATCAGATAATGCGATTGGCATCATTTCCACCAATCCTACCTTGGTAATGGGCAATAACCCATTTACTAATAGCCGCTCATATCCAGTTGGTCTAACCGGCGTACTTCCTACAAAGGTAGTGGCTCAAAATGGTTTGGTCAAGCGTGGTGACTTTGTGACTGTTTCAGACACAGCTGGAGCTGGTATGCGAGCCAATAATGGCGACCTAACAGTTGGTATTGCTTTGGAAGACCAAAAGCAAAATGCAGATACTATCAATGTATTGGTCAGCAGAAATAATGGTGCAACTACTAATAACGCTACTGCTGCAAATAGCTCTGAGTCTGGCGTGTCCTCAGTTGAGGAGCGTTTGGCTAACTTGGAAGCTGCAATGGCTAGCCATACCGATTCAGCTGCATTAGCACCTAAGCCGCTAGATAGCGCCGCAGTAGACGCTACTGGAATCGATATGGTGAAATTGGGTCTGGCTTTTAGTCTAACAGACTTCATCTCCGTCAAAGATAGCGTAGTAATGATTGCCGGCAAACTGGATGTAGCAGAATTAGAGACAAAGAAGCTTACTATTAAAGGCAATAGAGCAGGTGAGGCTGTAGTAGAGGAAGCTAAGACGGAAGTCACCATTAAGGTTATTGGTATGAAGACAAGCGCCAAAGTGATTCTGACACCTACTAGCGAGGTTCCTCAGGGGATAAGTTATTGGATTACTAAAGAATCTGGGCAATTTAAGGTAAAATTGAGTGCTGCAGCAGCTGCAGAACTTAAATTTGATTATTTTGTAATAGATTGAGTAGTTATTTAAAGAGTAAAGGTTCAAAAACAGTATTCTTTGTAGCAACATTTGTACTCAATTTGCTGGGAGTGCTTGGCATAATTGTTATTCTTAGTAATAACTTTAGCAATAGTAATAGCAACAGCAACACGCCAAATAGCATCCAAACACCTGTATCCTTGGCTAGCAATGAGGTTGTAACTAAGATCTCACAGTTAATCCTTGTACCCAGTGACGAAGAGCCACGTGTAGCGACTATTAATGACGTGGAGACTCTAAAAAAACAGAATGCCGAGTTTTATAAGAATGCCGAGAAAGATGACCTGATTGTCTTGTACAAAACTAGAGTAATTATTTATCGCCCCAGTACAGATAAAATCATTAATGTTGCCCCAGTGGTGAATTAGCTCCAAGAACCAGGTTCTTAGCTAGCTGGTTCTCATCACAATTACGTAGAATTATTGTTTAAGTAACGTACAAGTTTCTGCAACGATAATGTATAATCTTCTTATAAATTAAGATTTATCATGTAATGTTTGAGACACTATTTATTGGATTTATTTTCATCAGTGTTGGTGGCTTCGTGGTAATTTTTATCCTTAGTCAACTGTTCTTTATAGTACAGCAGCAACATGTTGCAATTTTACAAACGCTAGGTAAGTTCTCTAGAACTTGCGGGGCTGGACTGCATTTCAAGATTCCTTTGATTGAATCCGTAGCAGGTAGGGTATCTCTGCGAGTTGAGCAATTGGACACTATGGTCGATACCAAAACTAAAGACAATGTATTTACGAAAGTTAGGGTCTCAGTACAATATTTTATTGAGCCTTCTAAGGTATTCGATGCTTTCTACCGCTTAGAAAATCCACACCAACAAATTAGTTCATTCGTATTTGATAGTGTGAGAGCGCAAGTTCCAGGGCTTAGTTTGGACGCACTATTTGAGCGTAAAGATGATATCGCAGTGCAATTGAAAACTGACCTGGATGAGACCATGAGTGGCTTCGGCTTTTCAATTTATAGAGCTTTGATCACAGATATTGAACCTGATCAAAAAGTAAGAGACGCCATGAATGAGATTAATGCCCAGCATAGATTGAAATTGGCGACAATTGAAAAGGCAGAAGGTGCTAAGTTCCAAGTGGTGAAAGCGGCTGAGGCCGAGGCCGAGGGTAAAAAACTGCAAGGAATAGGTATTGCTGAGCAGCGCAAAGCTATCATCGATGGCTTGCGCGAAAGCGTAGAGAAATTGCAATCTGAAATTCACGGGGTAAATGCCAATGAAGTGATGATGTTAGTGCTCATGACGCAGTATTTTGACACTATGAAAGATGTGGCCGCACATTCAAAGACCAACACTTTGTTTATCCCCAATAGTGCAACTGCCACTGGGGATTTGATGCAAGAAATGCGCATGGCATTTATGCAAGCACATGAAGCCACTAAAGCCACTAAAGCCACTAATGACGCTGGCAAAGAGGTGAGCTAAGGGTCAATTAGATCTGTTGTCAGGAAAGACATTGCAAAACCTGTTGGATTTATATTAAAGAAACTGCAATTCTAGCAACACTGACAGTTGGACACTAATACTTAGATAATACTTAGGTAACTCAAAGCTAGGGTATTTTCTTTTTTGTTTCTGATGCTATAATTTAATAGCTCTCAAGTAGTACACAAAAAATTTCGCTGATAGCATCTTTTACGGGAAAGTAAAATTATTCAGCACCAGTTCTTGGGAATAGTGTTGGATTGAGCTTACCCACTTAGTTCCTAGGGTGCAAATTTTCTGTGTATGAAGAGGGCTTTTTATTGCTTTTAGTTAAATTTTATAGTGCCTTATAGCCAGACTTCATAGTATAATAATCAGAAGCTGTCTTAGCTCAGTTGGTAGAGCAACGGTTTTGTAAACCGTCGGTCGTCAGTTCGAATCTGACAGGCAGCTTTGTTTCTACTAATGCCAAATATGCCAAAGAATTCTGCACTGGCACAACGTAAATCTGACCATATCAATATTGTCCTCAATAAGGACGTTTCCTCTGGGCCAAATAGCCTGCAGACATTAAGACTACCCTGGAAAGCACTGCCTGAAGTAGATTTGGCCAAGATTGATACCAGCTGCAAATTCTGGGGCAAGCGTTTACAATTTCCATTTATTATAAGCTCAATGACTGGCGGCACTTTAAGGGCAGCTACCATCAATAAAAATCTAGCTATTGCTGCTGAAAGATCCAGTGTTGCTGTAGGTCTAGGATCCAGTCGGGTTGTGTTGAGAGAACCTGCGGCGCTCAAGAGCTTTCAGGTCAAAAAATACTGCCCTAACGTACCATTATTTGCCAATTTTGGCTTGGTGCAACTTAATTATGGGATTGGTGCAGAGGAAATAAACAAAGTCGTGGACTTACTAGAAGTAGACGGCATATTTCTGCATATAAATCATCTGCAAGAGGCAATCCAGCCAGAAGGTGATACCAATTTTGCAGGTCTAGTAGAAAAGTTGAAAAGGCTAATTCCACAACTCAAAGTCCCAGTAATTGTGAAAGAAGTGGGTGCAGGCTTTGACTTTGAGTCGGCAAAGCTTATCAGCGCAGCTGGGGTGGAATGGCTTGATGTGTCTGGCCTGGGGGGCACTTCCTGGACAAAGGTAGAGGCGCATAGACGTGAAGATGATTTGGGTCATATTTTTGGACAAGAGGGAATGACGACAGTAGAATCACTATTGGAATGTAGGCGGGTCAAAGGCTTAAACCTTATTGCTGGTGGGGGGATTCGCACGGGGATTGATATTTGTAAGAGTTTGATTTTGGGGGCAAAGTTGGCAACTGCTGCCACGCCACTGCTTAAGACTGCGCTAGTTTCTGTTGATGATACTGTGGCAGCATTGAATCAGCTCCAGTCAGAACTACAATTGGCAATGTTTTGTGTTGGGGCCGCTAAAATTAGTGCGCTGCAGAAACTCAGTCTTAAATAACACGAGAGATACTATGAGGGTTGGATTTTAGGTAATTATTGCTATAATACTCTACGTCAGTTAAGCTGATATCGTGTCCAGTGATCGGTATTTATGCAAGGGTGGCGGAGTGGTCAAACGCACCTGACTGTAAATCAGGCCTCGTGAGAGTACGGGGGTTCGAGTCCCTCTCCTTGCATTTACTTGCTGAAATAGCTCAGCTGGTAGAGCATTCCCATGGTAAGGGAAAGGTCCTGGGTTCGATTCCCAGTTTCAGCTTAGTACGTGTATAATTATCCCCAAATGCAATTAGAAACTAGTCCAGTAGGAGATAATCTATCTTAATAAAATCATTCCTACTGTTGTTGATTCACATCGAAGGCACCACCCAGGATTTTTGGGCTATTTTGAACCAAATCCCAGTGAAGCAAATAAAGGAATTTCTGGAATTCTAAGGTACGTATTTCCCAGTCAGGAGTTATTCGATATATTGGTAATGGGAAATGGACAATATTTACAAATTAGGCAATTAAAAAACTATGGGAAACCAGTTGGATTTATTGGAACTAGACTGCAACCAATATACTTAATCCTAATGGTGATATATTAGGGGCTATTCTAATTTCGTATGAAGGCGAACAGTTAAATAGTGGAACTGGTGCACTGGAGAACTGGGCATTTAATCCTAATAATTATGTAGACGTTGACAATAGGAATGGTAGACCAAGTATATTATCATCTAGAGATCCATTTGAATTGCTACGAACATATTGATTTGCTACGAACATAGCTGAATATGCTATAATTGAGCAAATTCTAAGCTTCAGAATTAACCTTCGCAGACTGAATTATTTCAGAGCGTACTGAAGCATAATTAATATTTATAAAGGTCAAATGAAAATGATAAAGTCAGACACAGTCGTTGCTACAGACTCAAAAGTAGAAGTTAAAGCGGAAGTTAAAGTGCAAGCATCGGTTACTAGTACAGTTAATCCTCCAGCAGTTGCTCCAGTTCCAGAGTTATATAAAACAGATACTAAGATCGCTCTTCCAGAGACTAAACATTTACTTAAGGCTGGTTTACAGTTTGGCCACGAGGCTAAAAGATGGAACCCTAAGTTTGCTGACTTTATTTTCGGTAAGAAGAACGATATTCATATTATTGATATCAGTAAGACTTTGCCTTTATTGAAAAGAGCAGGGGATTACATTGCAGCAGCTGCTTTAAGAGGTCCAATTCTCTTTGTAGGTACAAAAAGACAAGCCTCTGATGTAGTTGCAGACGCTGCACATGCAGCAGGTGCTCATTACATTACAACAAGGTGGGCTGGTGGCTTGATGACCAACTTCACTCAAATTCAGATCAGTGTAAATAGATTGAATGATCTAGAGCGTCAGTTTGAGGAGGGTGTTACTGGTAGAACCAAATACGAAGTAGCTCAGATGCGCAAAGACTGGGAAAGATTAAACAGACTGTATACTGGCGTGAAGCAATTGAAGCAAAGACCAGTAGCCGTGTTTATGGTTGATCCAGAATTTGAATCTGGTGCGGTTAGAGAGTGTAATTATCTAGACATCCCTGTAGTAGCTATGGTGGATACCAATTCAGATCCAAGTATTATTGATTACCCAATCCCTAGCAACGACGATGCATTAGGCTCTATCAAGTTGGTGGTAGACTATATCACTGCGAGAATCGACGAGGTCAATTCTCCATATAGGGTCACTCATAAGCAAAAGGACTATACCAAGGAGGAGATTGTAATCCGTAAGACAGAGACTATCACAACCAAACCTATAGCTGAAACTGTCGCTGCCGCAGCAACTACTTCCGAAAGGAAAACAGTTACTGCCACACCAGTAGTAGAAGCTAAGCCAGCGAAAGCTGAAGCTGACAAGAAAAGCAAAACTGCTAAAGACAAGGATGCCAAGGCTGGCAAGTCAGCAAATGTAGCTGAGAAAGACGCAGCTGGAGCGCAGGGCGGGATCTTAGGTAGATTCCAAGAAGAAAAGAACAAAAAAGTTGCTTCTAAGAGCAAATAATTTGATAATTAACGAGTAATTAGCTAATTTCAGTCAATATTTTGATATGTCACAAGTAACATTAGCAGATATAAAAAATCTAAGAGAGCGCACTGGAGTAGGCATCAATCATGTAAAAGAGGCTTTAGAACACAGCAATGGCGATCTAGATAAAGCAGTTCTTTATCTACGTGAGAAGGGTATTGCAAAAGCTGCAAAAAGATCTGGCAATGCCACTAATAACGGTATTATTGGTCATTATATTCATGGCAAAACCATGGGGGTCTTAGTAGAATTACAAAGCGAGACCGATTTTGCCGCCAATTCTGCTAAATTCCAAGAATTAGCCAAAGAATTAGCCATGCACATCGCTGCCAAAAACCCTGAGTATATAGGGATAGATTCAGTACCAGCAAGCGTTCTCGAGATCGAGAAATCAGTATTTGAGAAAGAAATTGCAGGTAAGCCGGAAGCAATCGCCAACAAAATCTTAGAGGGTAAATTTCAGAATTTCTATGCAGACCAAGTTTTATTGGAGCAAACCTACGTGCGAGACGAGAGCAAGAAGATCAAAGATTTACTCAATGAGTACATTGCTAGCTTAGGCGAGAGTATTAAAATCGCCAGGTTTACTAAGTTCCAGGTAGGCGTAGAGCCAATTATGGGGCAATAATGTTAAACATCGCAAACGCCCAAATCAGTTTTGCAGGAGCTTTGGAGCATTTTCAAAGCGAGTTGAAAAAACTTCGTGTAGGCAGGCCAAACCCTGATATGTTTGCAAATGTTGAAGTAGAAGCTTATGGGAGCAGGCAGAAGTTACATACAGTTGCTAGTGTTAGTGTAGTAGACGCCTCTCTAGTAACAGTGCAGGCATGGGATAAAAGTTTGTTGCCTGCGATAGTCAAGGCTTTGCAACTGCCGCCATTAAATTACAATCCACAGATCAATGGTGACCTAGTGCGCATCCCAATTCCAGTTATGACTCAAGAGAAAAGGCTTGAGGCTGTGAAGTTACTTAAAGAATCAGCTGAGCAAGCCAGAATTCAGATACGGGTAATACGCAAAGACGTATTAATGTATTTGGACAATCAAAAAAAAGAGGTCTCAATGCCTGAGGATACTTATACAGCTGAAACAAAGAGACTACAGGCAATGGTAGATGACACAAATAAGCAAATTGAGACTATTTCGTTAGCCAAAGAACAGTCACTTATGAGCGTTTAACTTAAAGTACGAATTGAAACACCATGCCCGGTATTTTGAATAGTGCGCAAACCATTTTAGTGACTTTAGGGATTATCGGTATCTTGGTGTTTATCCATGAGTTAGGCCATTTACTGGCTGCTAAATCAGTTGGAGTGAAAGTACTGAAATTCGGCATCGGCTTTGGACCAGTGCTGTTTAAACGTCAAATAGGTGAGACTGAATATTCTCTTAGATTATTTTTTCTAGGAGGATTTGTGCAAATGTACGGCGATGAAGATGTAACCAGCACTATTCAGGACAAATCTGTTGCCAAGGATCCACATGCTTACCAAAGCAAGACTGTACTACAGAAGCTTTGGATCACCAGCGCAGGTGTAATTATGAATTTCATTTTTGGAGTAATTTGTTTCGCTATCTATCTTGCGGCAGTAGGCAATGCCACCGCTTTGCCTAAAATCGGCAACTTCAGTTTTATGGGGGCAAATGTAAGACCTTACGCTCTAACTTTGTTTACGGACTTTGAGCTAAATAAGCCTTCTCAGGGATTTGTGCTAGAGATTAATGGTGAAGTGCCAACTAGTGAAGAGAATTTAGTCAGTATTCTGGAAAGAAATTACAACCGTACAGTGAATGTGAAGCTATTCAATCGTTACAAAGTCGAAGAAAAGCGACTAGTGCTAAATGGTGATGGCATTGCCAGTAATCTAGACTTGGATTTTTTCCCGCAAAGCTCCACAAAGGATTCCTCTGGATTTAGCAGTCAGAATTTCAGATTAATTATTGGCGCAGTACAGCCGGATTCTGCCTTAGCAAAGGCTCAGATAAGAGAGCAGGGTGACAGTGCTTTTGTGGCTTTGCAACCTGAATTATTGAATCAGGCTTTTGTCTTGGAGCTTAACTCTACGCCAGTCAATCAATTCGAATATTTTACGCAGACTTTGGAGGCTAATCTCGGCAAGGAGATAAATCTAAAACTTTTGGCAAAAGATAAGAAAATATATGAAGTGGTTGCACAACTACCTGCGCAAAAACCAGAAAATCAAGGCATATTGGGCGTTAACGGCTTAAGCGCTACAAATGCTGGACTTAGTACTAATGTGAATATTCTAACTTATTCTAATGCCCTCACAGGTGGATTTAGTCACACATTAAATATTCTCGGCTATCAGGTTTACGCACTTCCATACTTAATAGGTGAAGCTTTTAATGGTCGTCCTGAGCAATTAACTCAGAATGTAGGCAGTGTGGTGCTAATTGGGGACGAGATTGGAAATATTTTAAATATTTCTCGCAGCGAAGGCGCTAGCTTTTTGATTTATCTAGTAAATTTGACGGGCTCCTTCTCTATAGCACTGGCATTTATGAATATATTACCAATACCATTGTTTGATGGAGGACATGTGTTCTTTATCCTGCTAGAAAAATTACGAGGTAAACCAGTGGCTGTAAATACTATGGAAATCATCTACAAAATCTTCTTTGGGCTACTGATTTTGTTGGGTATTTTAGTAATCGGTAAAGATCTTCTGAGCTTGCTAAATAGGCCTAATTGATGTATAAAGTAGCAGTACGTTAGCAGATCCTTTTGTATTATTCCTGCAGCGTGCAAATCAACCATAAGGAGGTGATGTTTATGTCAGTCATTGTACACGATGACATGCCTATTGATCAGGCATTAAAAATGCTTTGGCGAGAAGCCAATAGAGAAAAACTATTAGAGACAGTCCAAGAAAATCGTTATAGGATTAAGCCTACTAAGATTCGTCACGAATTCCGTAAGCAATGGGCGAAAATGAAGCGCAGAAGAAGTTCTGCTAAGCGTAGATTGCGCCGTAAAGGTGTTGGAATATAAAGTTTTTAAGTAGTATGATTCTTGAAAGGGAAGCGCAAGCTTCCCTTTTCTTTTGCGTGTAACTTCTTGCAAGAAGTTATGTAACTTACATCTTCTAGCAGGTAAATAGTTGATCAATCTCTAATTTGCTCGGCCAAATTCGATATTTAACCGATTCTCGCATCAAAGAAGTAACGTGGTCCGAGTAGTAATAATGCACGTTTCCTCCTTTAGGTCTTTTAGAAGTGACCTGCAGACCAATGACCTATGAGAAACGTATAACATGTTAAGATTAATTATGTCTAAAGTAATCTATCGTAAATATCGCCCGCAAAAATTCACTGATGTGATAGGCCAGGAAGATATAGTTAAGATTTTGGTGCAGACTATTATCGCTAAACAACCTAGCCACGCGTATTTATTTTGTGGTCCCAGGGGCACTGGTAAGACAACTACAGCTAGAATATTTGCCGCGGCATTAAATTGTCAAAACTTTGGGAATGATGTCTGTGGTAAATGCCACAACTGCGTGGCAGCAGCGGCTGGTAAATTCTTGGATACGATTGAAATAGACGCCGCCTCCAATAGGGGCATCGGAGAAATTAGGGAGCTAAAAGAGAAGTTATGTTTCGCACCGGTGCAGGGTAACTATAAGGTCTATATTATTGATGAAGTGCATATGCTCACTAAAGAAGCATTTAACGCTATACTCAAGACCCTAGAAGAACCACCAAGCGAGACAGTTTTCATTTTAGCTACTACTGAGCCACATAAACTCCTACCTACAATCCTTTCCAGAGTAGTGCGCTTTGATTTTAAGCTAGCCAGTGACAAGGCTATGCTGGAGAAATTAGTCAATATCACAAAAAAAGAGGGAATTGCAATCGAAATTGCTGCACTAGAGCGCTTGATCAAACTTGCACGTGGAAGTTTTCGAGACGCGGAGTCACTACTCGAGAAAGTGATTAGGTCAGCAACAGGGAAAGACGAGCCAATGACAGTTGAATCATTGGAGCTGATTTTAAATTTAGTTAGTCAGGAAGAGGTAAATGCACTGCTAGATGAACTAATAGGAACTTCTAGCACCAACGGAGTCGAAGTGCTATCTTCTTTAGATTCACTAACTCAGAAAGGTTTCTCCTTAAGTACCTTAGTAGCAGAGCTGGTAGAAGTTGGCTTATCTAAATTATTGGATACTTACGCTAGCAAAGATAGAAATAACCTTGAATCCGCTCCTGACATGAAGCAGTCTCAACTGTTGTACTTTGAGCTTTTGAAGTTGTTGCAGGACTGGCAGGTAAACTCTGCGATTTATTCAGATAGCCTGACGGCATTGAAGATAGAGTTATTGAGATTTAAGCAAAAAACCCTAATTAGCAATTCGGATGGATTACTGCCAAGTATCCCGGTTAGTAATGATGTAAGGCGCATTAAGCACATCCTTCCTGTCTTAGCGAACATGCCAGTGGAAGGTATAACTACCTTGAAAGTTCCTAAGATTGTAGATGAACTTCCTGTTGCTTTATTGGGTAAGACCGACGAGGCAGTTAAGCAGACCACGCTTGTAGATGCTAATTTGCTGGAGAATCTGGTGAGAGCCGTAAGATCCAAGTCAGCTAGCTTGGCTGCTGTTGTGGAGAAGGTGACAATTTATCAAATTGCCAGTCAGGTAACTGTAATTGTGCCGAGTAAATTTCACTATTCTAGAATGGATAAACCGGAAATCAGGAGGCAAATACTGAATGAACTGAAAGTTTTGCTGGGTGATGGTATTCAGTTTGATTTACAGCTAAGGTCCACCACTGCTATTCCAGCCACAAGTCTACATACTCCAATTAGTACCAATCAGTCTAAGCCTGCAGGGAATGGTAATATGGTTGAAGAAGTATTTGGGGATATGTTAAGCTAACGCCAAAGGTTATCAAATATATAGTTAATTTTAGTCAAGTTGTTGTCATGGCAAACATTCTTTCTCAGGCAAAAGATTTATTTAAAATGCAGCAGGAAGCCCGTAAAATGCAGTCCCAAATGCGAGACCTGAGGGTCAAGGCTGCCTCAAAGGATCAATTTGTTGAGGTAGAAGTAAATGGATTAAATGAACTGGAGGATATTGTTATTGATGTAGAACTGCTCCGACCAGAAAAAAAGGTCATTTTAGAGAAGGATATTAAAGAGGCAATTAAAGAGGCCACTAAAAAACTACAAAAAGAAATGGCCAAAGATCTAGATATCAATAAAGTTAAATCAATGTTGGGCATGTAATTGATGGCTAGTTTGCCAAGGTCACTCCAACAACTTGCTGAGGCAATCAATTCACTTCCAGGAATTGGTCCCAAATCTGCCTACCGACTGGTGTTCTTTATTCTTAATAAAGATAAAAGCTACACGCAGAATCTGGCTAGCATGATTGCGGAGATTCAGGACAAGATCCAACTTTGTGAGAATTGTTACAACTATTCTGAAGAAACGCTCTGTACTATTTGCCAGGACTCCCAGCGTAGTCTCGGCCAGATTCTAGTAGTAGAAAATCCCCTGGAAATTATGGCATACGAGGATAGCGGCTATAAGGGATTCTACCATTGCTTGGGAGGGCTGTTATCGCCGCTGCAGGGAATTGGCCCAGAAAAGATCAGAGTCAGAGAACTTTTGGAACGCTTGACTAAGTTTGCAGCAACTGAAGATTTGGAAGTCATTATTGGTTGCTCAACTTCTTTGGAAGGGCAAGCTACTGCAGAGTATTTGAGACAGATAATTAGTGCTCACCCCAAGCTCAGTAGGTTAGTTATCACTTTGCCGGCGAGAGGCTTGCCTACGAATAGTGCTATTGAGTACCTAGATGGAAATACTTTACGCTTTTCTTTGGAAAACCGGAAGTGATTTTAGTCCCAATTTTACTGCTAAGCACTTTCTCCCGAGCAGCTTTTATGATATGATTCTTCACAGAACTAATCAGTATTTGCTGTAATTTAACTTTGTTTGCGCATCTTATGGACAATAGTAAGTATGAATTGATGGTAATTCTCAAGCCAATTCTTAATGAAGAGGAGAGAACATTATTTAGTAATGAGCTTATGGCCAAAATCAAAGAATTCAAAGGTGAGATGGGCAATACAGAATTATTGGGCAAGAAAAGATTGGCATATATGATCAGCAAGTTCGACGAAGGTTATTATAACGTTTACTATTTTGCATTGCCGAAAGGTGATATTAAGAAAGTAAATGATTATCTGAAGTTCAATGAACAAACTCTTAGATACCTGGTTACCAAGAAGTAAGTCTGTTTGACTAATTAACTTTATTTGTTAAGTCCATGTCGAGTTCAAGATCATTAAACAAGGTAATGTTGATTGGTAACTTAACTCGTAACCCAGTCATCAAGTCTACCAATAGTGAATCTCTAGTATGTACTTTTGGTTTGGCTACAAACTCCATATGGAAAGATGCTAGTGGTAGCACACAAGAGCGTACAGAATTTCATAATATTGTAGCCTGGAACAAGCTCGCTGAAATTTGTGCACAAATTCTTTCAGTAGGGATGGCAGTTTATATCGAAGGTGAACTTAGGACTAGAACATGGGTTGATGGCAATGGAGTTAGGCATTATAGGACCGAGATTAAGGCATTGGATATGAAGCTATTGGATAGCAAAAATAAAAAGGGTGTTGGAGTAGATGCTGCTAAGAAAGCAGGAGTAAACTTAGAGGAAGGTTTTGAAGCAGAGGAAGGGGTTTCTGGTACTACTAACTCAGCAGCTGTGAGTAATTCCAGTAATGCTAGCAACGGATTCAACTCCGAGGTAACACCAACCACACAACCAAGTACTCCTCCCGTTATTAAACAACCAGAGACGCCTGTTTCTGAAGGTGATAGTTTATTTTAAGTTCTAAAAGATTCATTTCATGGTAAAGAAGAAAACAAAAAAGACAAAAATGGTGCCGCTAAACATTACAAGTCCATTTAGTAATCCTGATCAGATTGACTATAAAGATGTTTATAAACTGAAGAAATTTGTCACTACTAGAGGTAGATTGATTGAGTCCCTAAGGACTGGAATGAAACATAGCTGTCAGAGAAAGCTAGCCAGAGAGATTAAAAAAGCTAGATATATGGCCATGTTGCCTTTCAATCAATATGTTTAGGCAATATGTCTAGACAATAAGTCTAGAGAATATGTTTAGACAGTCTATTTAGGCAAAATATATTCAGGTTACTAAATGTTAAATAAAACTGCCCAACCCAGCCGCAGGCCAGAGAATGTTTATTATCTTTGGGAATTTTCCCACGTAAATATTTTCAATCGCACTACAAGTGGCCAGGTTAATTTCCTCTCAAGCTTTGACTACCAAGGTTATTTAGCTCCAGTAGTATTTGAGTTCCTTTCCCAGAATGAACAATTCTTGAATGGATTAAAGTTAAAGCGCTCAGAAATAGTTGCAAATTCTTACACCCGCTTCGATACCAATCTAGGTGCAGATTTTCCCCTGAATTATATAGATAGTAGTCTTAGTAACGAGGCGATCCAACAGATTCTCTACAAGACTAACTCTAAGCAACTGGCATATATCTGCTGGGATAATCCAAGTAATTGGCAAATTATACTTTATAGCAAGCACCACGGAAAAACTAGTTATCAAGCAACTGAGAACATTGAGAATACAAAGGATAGAAACCCGCGAGTAAATTATACTAGTCAGGCGATATTGAAGAGTATAGGCAAGGTACTTGCTCACAGAGATTTTGCTTTGCAAACAAACTTATCAACAACTTGGGTTTTTTCTGGGGGATTAGTAAGGTATCTTAATCAAGATTTTGAGAGGTTTCTAGGTAGTTTTTGTGACTATTACGGTGATAAATTTGCTACGAGTAATCAATTCTTATTGGATAAGCAGCAATTACTCCCAAACTTGAGGGCGTTCTCAGATGACCTTCTTCTGAATGGATTTCAAGAAATATTATTGCACTATCCATTAACTTATTTTGTACTCGATCAAATTAAGAGTTTACAAATAATGTTTGACGATGAAAGCCTTGCTCCAAAACAGTTGAGAATTAGTGACCAGCTGTCCCTGAAGGTTGAAGGAAGTGGTCATTTGGCAAATGATGTTGGGCTCAATTTTGCTCCAGGTCTGGTCTGGATTCGCAATAGAACCATCAAAACCTCTGGCAGTACTGCCCAGATTAGTCTAGTGAACGCTGGGTTGAGCGCCTCAACTACACAATCCTTGCGCATAATTCCCTCACAGTTGTTGAGATTCGCCATACCTAGATTGAGCAAGTGGGAACTGCCTTTACCAAAATCTATACTTTCCCATCAAAAGCAAGGGAGTAAGCTTAAATTGGCTGAGGGTGAGACCATCCGAGTTCCATTTAAAACCTTGGTTCATATGCCTGGAGTAAAATCTCAGGAGTTGGCAATTTTAGGTGCTCAACAAATAACTGTTGGCACCTTAATGAACTCTAAGCCTAAGTTGTCCTTGCGAGCTCACACCAAATATTTGGCCCCACAAGCTGGTCAGGTGGATTTAGTAAATTTTGCAGAAGGGTATTTAACTATAGATTCTGAAGAATCCATAAATATGAATCTTGTGCCGCTACTAAAAGCTGACACACAGGTATTGAAGCTGGGCTCAGATACCATCGAACTATTGGTCAATAGCTTGGTACTGCCTTTACAAGCGAACCAAGGAAAGTCCAAGTTTGGTAATTTGGAATACTATCATACCGCAATTGAATTTAATGAACACTCGAACTTTACAGGTGCAATTGTGACTTTGGACTTCTTGCCCAAGCTCGTTGAGCTCGAACAGGCGATTCTTAAAGGACTAGATTGTCTGATTTATCCGGCTGATTTGGCTTTGCAGTCAATTATCAATATGTTACCTAAGTTCATAAACAGTGCTGCAATGTTTGGCAATGCTGACCAGATTAATCCGGTATTTGCTAGGCACTTAGTTGCGCATAACGGCCAACTTACTTACTTGGACAGCACTAACCAGGTGATTAAACTTTTACCACTAAATTATACTCCTAAGTTCAAACTAGATACTAAGCTTGCTAATTCTACGCTCGGTCTCACTAGAAAAGGTCAGGCAGTAGTTGTAGTTGATTCAGAGCATTTGTTTACTGAAGCAAAGGTAATTTATCAGGCTGAGAACCAACTTCACTTGCAGGACAAGTCAACTAAAAAGATTTTCCAAGTCTCATCAGAAAATGTTACTCTCAATATATGAACTTGCCTAAATCTGCTCGGCTATTATTTGTTGTAATCTGTTCTCTGACTATTTTTGCATTTGGGTATTTATCCGCAAATGTGGTTGGCCAAAGAACAATTAATAGAACTGGTCAATCAGCCAATACTTCTGGTGTAGGACTTATCTCGGGTGATCTAACTCAAGCTGTAGAAGCTTTCCAGAAGTTACAACAGTTTTATTTGAGTCCAGAAAAATTGGACAAACAGGCTGCAGTGGAAGGAGCTACCAAGGGCTTAGTTGCTGGATTGAACGATAGGTACACCAATTACTACACAAAATCAGAATGGGCTGAGATCCAGCAGAGTAATTCAGGCGCTTTCCAAGGTGTGGGGATCAAGTTAATGCCCAGTGATGACTACGTTGTCGTGGAAACACCTCTGGTAGGTACTCCAGCAGAAAGAGCGGGAATCAAAGCGTTAGACGTGCTTCTGGAAGCAAATAATGAGTCACTAGTAGGGTTAAGCGTCGCTCAGGTTGCTCAGAAGATCCGAGGACCAGAAGGCAGTAAAGTTAGCTTGAAAATCTTTAGACCAAGTACAGAAGAGCGCTTGGATTTTGAATTAACCCGTAGCCAAATTGACACAAATAGTATTGAGCTAAAGAAACTTGATTCAGGTGTCTATCAACTAATAATCAGTAAATTTACTGAAAGTGATATGAGTGAATTTCAGAGTCAATGGCAAGCTGCAGTCAATACAATTGCTCAAGATAAAGATGCTAAGGTAATCTTGGATTTACGCAATAATACCGGAGGCTGGGTGGTGGCGGCCAGGTATATATTAGAAGAGTTTCTTCCAGTGAATTCTGTGGTATTGAGAGAAGTTGATCGTGATGGAAAAGAAGATACAATTAGCACAACCAGACAAGGTAGTCTGCTCAAGAATCCACTGGCAGTCTTGGTAAATAGCGGTAGCGCTTCCGCTTCTGAGATTGTGGCAGGGGCACTGCAGGATTATGATCGAGCCAAGTTATTGGGAGAGCCTACTACAGGCAAAGGTGTAGAACAAACTGTCCAAAACACATCCGATGGTGGAGTGATGTTCATTGTGTTCAAGAAATGGCTAACGCCTAAAGGTAAAAATCTTTCCCAAAGTGACAGTCTTAAGCCTGACGAGGTGGTAAGTCTCCAATTAGCTGATATTAAGGCAAATCGAGATCCTCAACTTGACGCTGCTAAGCTTGTGTTAAAATAATTCTAGACGTCCTATATCTAGAGCATTGCCTTGTTTATTACTTAGAGTATTGTTTAGAGTATTACCTAGATTATTTTACCTAGTCTAAATTATGGCTATTTCAAGTCCCAGTGAAACTAGTGCTTCTACTTCTACATTCGAAATGACCACTCCAGCCAAGTCGATTAAGCAAAAACGTGGAGGATGTAGGGCTATTTCATATTTGTTAATCATATTATTGCTTTGCGTGCTATGTCTTGGAGCTCTGGTAGCAACTACTTGGGCCACTGGGCACTTGCAATCTGCAGTGTGTGGCAATATTCTTAAAGGTTCTTTTATGAGTAATAGGTTGCAGTGCGAGGAGTTCCGTCAAAATGTGGATCAGGGTAGGGTAGATAATCCTAATTCTGAGTTTCCGGTGAAGGTGGCTGAAGGTCAGCCTAATAATGACCAATTTGACGTGGCCAATATTTTTAGCCAGGTTAGTCCTGCAATTGTTGGAATTGGTGTAAAAGGAGTCGAGTCAAATACTAATGCAGATACACAAGTCATTGGCTCTGGCTTTATTATTTCTGAGAAGGGTCTAGTGGCAACAAATCAGCATGTAGTTTCTAATCAAAACGCTGAGTATTTTGTCCGCATTGAAGGCCAGGAAAATACAATTCCTGTAAAAAAGATTTTTCGTGATAATGCTAATGACATTGCAATTCTAGAAATTGAAGGAAACAATTTGCAATCATTAACTTTAGGTAATTCTGATAGCCTGAAGCCAGGTCAAAATGTTGTAGCTATCGGCAACCCACTAGGGGAGCTATATAGCACAGTTACGGCGGGAATAATTAGTGGCTTGAACCGTGAGGTGACTGTAGGTGATGGGTTCCTGCGAACTAGGGTTAGTCGGTTTGAGGACACTATCCAAACGGACGCTGCCATCAACCCAGGTAACTCTGGTGGTCCCTTACTTAACTCGGCAGGACAGGTTATTGGCATAAATTTTGCTACCATACAAGGCTACGAAAATCTTTCCTTTGCTATCCCAGTTAACTATTTAAAGAAAAGAGTGGATGAGCTGAGAGATTTCGGTAGGTTCCGAATCTCGTACTTGGGAATTGATTTTAGACCTAAATTAACTGCAGTAGGTGAAGATGTTTTTCTAGGAGCACAGGTGCTCAGGGTCGATCCCAATGGTCCTACTGCTAGTGTGCTTAAAGTCAATGATGTAATACTAGAGTATGATGGCAAGGATTTAGAAACAGAAAGTTTGTTTGGTCTAATTCAAAAAACTGAGGTAGGGAAGCAAGTCAGTCTAGTAATTATTAGAGGAACACAAAGACAGACTGTGCAAGTTACTATTCAGGAGAGAAAATAATCCTAGTGCACTTTCGAGCTGATTTTTACAAAACGGTCTTCATTCTGAAGGCCGTTGTATTTCCCTCTAATTACGTAACCATAATCTCTTGTAAGTTGTGTAAGTTCTGGCAGTGTCAATGGATTTATTTCAAGCAGAAGCCTTCCGTTTGCATGTAAGAAGTTGTGTAGGTTGCATATTATCTTTCTGTAGACCCCCATGCCATCCTGTTCGGACACCAGCGCCTCCTTTGGTTCAAACCCAAGCTCAGTCTGCCAAGTCAAGGATTCTTTCTCACGGAGATAGGGTGGATTACTTACAATTAAGTCGTACTTATTAGGTACTAACTTGGCGTAAACATCTGACTCAATCAGTCTGATCTTTATGGCATTGGCAATACTAGGTACTAATTTAGCTAGGTTTTCTCGGCTGAGGCTTATCGCTGCAGGGTTAATATCTACACCTACGATTTCAAAGCTAACCCGGGAATCTATTTCTTTCAGAGTCAGCCAATCATTGATTTCTGCAATTAAGCTAATCATTATGACCCCAGAACCTACTCCGATCTCTAGTATTCTGATGTTTCTCTCCAACCCTAGTTCGTCATGCTTAGATAGAATGTTGTGCAGTTCCTTTATACATAATTCTAGTAACTTCTCCGTATCTATACGTGGTATTAATACTTGATCATTAACTTGGAAAGTGTTCTTGTAGAAGTCTGTCTTGCCAGTGATGTATTGAAGAGGGTAGTGTACAAATCGTCTTTGTACTAAAGAGCCTAGAGAGACTAAGGTCTCCCGGCTGAGAGTGTCTTCTGAACGAGTGAAAAGCTCGGTTCGACTTAGGTGCAATTGACTAGCTAAGATTGCTTCGGCTTCCAGTTGAGGCACGGGGGTAATGTTAGAAAGTTTTTGGCTAGCGAGTCTAAGCCACTCCTTAATCGTGATCTTGCTCGTCGTCTTGATTTCGATCTTGTTGTCAATCTTGGTCTTCATCATCGTCCTCATTGCCAGTTTCTAGGACAAGGGGTTCACCTGGTTTTAACTGTTGGCTGACTGCAGCAGCGATGCTGCTAAAATTGCCCTCCATTACTTCATTGATATTATGCCAGCTTTGTTTAATTCTATGGTCTGTTACTCGTGATTGCGGAAAGTTATAGGTGCGAATTTTGGCTGAGCGATCGCCGGACTTGATAGCAGACTGTCTCAGCTCTCCAAGTTTTTCATTCTGGGAAGACTGAGCTAGATCATAGAGTTTGGCTTGCAGGATCTTTAGTGCTTGAGCTTTGTTTTTTAGTTGTGACTTCTGATCCTGGCAAGTAACTGTTATTCCAGTGGGTAAATGTACTATGCGCACTGCAGAATCAGTCGTATTTACACTCTGTCCTCCCGGGCCGCTGGACCTATAGACATCGATGCGAATTTCCTCAGCCTTGATATTTACTTCTACGTCGGGGACTTCTGGCAAAACCACGACTGAAACTGTAGAAGTATGGATTCTGCCGGAGGCCTCAGTGACTGGGACTCTTTGCACGCGATGTACTCCGTTTTCATACTTGAATTGCTTATATGCTTCTAAGCCAGTAACGAAGAAGATAGCCTCTTTGAATCCGCTAGTGCTGGAATAGCTAATATTGGCTATATCAGTATCTAAGTGTAGTAGTTCTGCATACCTTAAATATCCTCGCATCAGTTCTTGGGCGAAAAGACTCGCTTCATCACCACCTGCTCCTGCGCGAATTTCAATAATACAGTTGGCACTATCTAATGGATCTGCAAGTTCTTCAAGCTTAATTAATTCTGCCTGCAATTTTTCTAGCTCGGCTTTGAGAGTATGTTCTTCCAGGTTGATTAATTCAGATAAACCCTGATCAGCATCATGCTTTAAAGTCTGGTTATCGGTCAATTGAGTAGCTAATTCTCTGATACGCTTGACTGCTTTGAGTTTGTCTTGGAGTTTGTTGTAATCCACACCAACTTTTTTATAGTTTGCTGGGCTTTTTAACAAAAGCGGGTCTTGCAGGGCTGTTTCAAGTTCATGGGCACTCTGGGAGTATGTTTCTAATTTCGCGTCTAATTGTTTTAGCTCAGTGTCACTAAGCATAAAAGTAGCTAATGCTTTCCTTGGAGTTAAATCTTTAACGGATCTGCTTGAGCATATCCTTCAGAGTCAATGCCTGCTTTTGTTCAACTTGAGTCACGGAGCTTTTATTTCTAGCGACTTTTTTGGCTTTTCTTTGCGAAATGATATCCAGGTTGACTTTTGCTCTGCGTTTCTCAAATTTCTCTACCAAGTTATCGGTGTCAACAATTCTTTGTTTTCCAGTATAAAAAGGATGAGTCAAGCTGGAGATCTCCACTGACATTTCTTTGACAGTAGAACCAATCACAAATTTAACTCCTGAAGAGTTATCTAAGGTGACTGCGTCATTATAAAATTGTGGATGTATGCCTTTTTTCATGATCCGTAGATTATAACAGAATCTGCTCACTCTGTGAAAGCTATTTGGAGAATTTCTCCGAATATGTTTTATAACTGCTAGTTTAAGTCGTAGAGTATAGTAGAATAGACCTAAGTTACATTAAATTGATATTAAATTTTATGCAAATCACATTAAGTAAGAAAGACGGTGTCCCAGCGATCGAATTAAGTGGCGATGCACAGTCTGTATACATTACTACAGCGGCTAGCAAGACAAATAAATGGAGTATTGAGTCAGAAGTTATCGTTGTGGCTACTGATGCAAAGCAGCCTACCGAGAAGACTAAAGGTGGAGGCTTGATTTTGGCGGATCAAGGTGAATTTGAAAAAGACGGCATCTTCATCAACATTTACGAGAAAAAACCCAGTGGAACTGGACGGGGCTTTAACCTTGATCTAGTTGAGGTTGAGTATGAGGGAGTTAGGATTCTGTATTATGCTTTAGCAGAGGAGTTTTCTAAAGAATTGCTTACTGATCTGGGAGTGATTGATGTATTGATATTAGATGTGCGGGGTGATTATAAGCAACAGCTTAAAGCGGTGAACAGTATTGACCCGCAGATTCTTCTGCCTATAAGTGCAGAGCCGGAAACTATGTCTAAATTCAAGCAGGATTTAGGTGCTCAGCTTGAGGTACAAAAGAGGTTTAAAGCTAAAGCTGCTGATTTCGTTAATGACGAGTATGTAATGCACTCAGTTTTATTGGAGGAATAGCTAGCCGCAACTAAAACTATGAATGAGACTAGATCCAAGTCTAACCCAATGATCACTAGGGTCACTAATCTTGAAAGTCCCAAGAACTACAAAACTTTACCTGTAGCATTGGCTATAGCTGCCTTTGCAGCGATTACTATCGGAGTTCTGCTATTCGGGTATTTCCAGCAGGTATCTAATCTCAGTGCTAATCAGAGGGTGGATTCAAGTGCTAATTCCGACACCGGCCTGGAATTACCTGTCGGGATTGAGTTTCCTCTTGTTGTGCTGGCCCCTTTTAAAGAACTGCGCAGTAATATTGAGCTCCCACAGTTAAAGAATTCCACTGTTTACTTTGAGCCGGGCCTAGGCAGGATACTTTCTAGCAATCAACAAAAGCAGGTGCTAGATTTGCTGGGAGTTGCAAGCTGGGTTGACTTCCCCGAAACTAGCTTGCTAGCTCTTAATGAGTCTAAATACTCGGGCGATATTTTTGTAATTGCACATTTTGCTAACACAAACCTCGCTTTGAAATCCATGAAGCTCAGTAATCTCTCACTTTGGCGAGACGACACATATGGACTAAAAGTGGCAGGTAAACTTAGTGATTTTGCTGTCGACAAGCAAACTACTATAGCTACTGCCTTGCAAATTAAAGAGGTAGATATCAACTTTACTTTGGCCAAAGTAAATCGCATGTTTATGGGTGGGGAAATTATTCCAGCGCGCGCAGTGGACAGATTGTTTCTAAATAGCTCTAATAATTACACTTTTTTATTTGACCGCATTAAAACTGAAATCCAAACTGCTGACTTAGCTGTGGCATTGCTGGAAAACCCGATCTCGGGTAATCCCAAACCCTGCACTGGTTGTACACAGTTTGTAGGTGACGCTAGAAATGCCAAAGGATTTGCTGAGGTGGGGATTGATTTACTCGGCTTTGGTAATCATGCGGGTGACGGTGGTTTGGCCGCAGTGCAAGAAACGGAAGTTTTACTTGAACAGGCAGGCATAGGCTTTACAGGCGTTAGTAGTAAGGATTTAAACGATGCGGGAAAATTAGTGATACGCGAATTTGCCGGAAAAAAGCTAGGTTTTTTATCCTTTGACGATGTCGCGTGGTTTTATTGGGCGAGTGCAAGTAAATGGGGGACTAATAGATTCTCTGCTGCCGGGAGTAAGATCGGCGCGGTCGATAAAGACCGCATCAAAAAAGTGATCACCGCTGCCAAGTCAGAGGTCGATTATCTAATGGTCATGGCAAGTTGGGGGGTTGAGTATACCGATACGGCTACTAAGCATCAGCAAGAATTGGCACATACATTGATAGACAATGGGGCTGACCTAGTAATTGCTAGTCATCCACATTGGGTGCAGAATTTCGAAATATATCAGGATAAGCCAATTTTCTATTCATTAGGCAATTTCATTTTTGATCAAACTCATACAGACCCTACTAGACAAGGAATCTGGGTCAATGGCTATTATTACAATGGTGCGCTTAAAGGCTTTGAAATTATTCCTCATCTGACCTGCGGCTACCACCAAACAAACGTCAATCTCGCAAACAAAGTGATAAATGGTGAGATGACTTATGCTCAGGTGGATGCTATGTCTGAGAAACAGGGCTGTATCTACTGGCAACCAAAATCTCTGGAGCAATCACGCCCAGAGTATAAACAGATCTGGCAGCGCTTTATTAAGGGTACTAAATTATCATAATTTGCTTAGTTAGCTTGTATTTCTCTAGTGTAATCCAGCATAATTAGCTATGGCAAAAACCGACATGCAGTTATTCAAAATTCCCCCACACAATACTGAAGCTGAGAAAAGCATCCTGGGGGCTATCCTTTTAGATGATGAAGTATTGTTGAATGTCGCTGATATTGTCACTGAAAAGGATTTTTATAATCCCAACTATGCCACGATCTTTAGTGCAATGCTTAGTTTGTTCGAGAAGCAGTCGCCGATTGATGTGCTAACTTTGGCGAATCAGTTGAAGGCCCAGAAAAAGTTAAAGGACGTGGGGGGCGAGGCGATAATCACTGAGATTGTAGCTGATACTCCCACATCTGCGCATGCGGAGCAGTACGCCAAGATTGTGAAAGAACTTAGTGGCAGAAGACGTATGATAGCATTAGGTGCAACTTTGAATGAAATGGCTTTCTCCGAAGATAAAGACTTTGAATTATTATTGGATGAGGCCGAGCAGAATCTGTTCAATATTGTTGATAATTCTATCAATAGAGATTTCACACACATTTCCACATTGCTAGAGCAAGCTTATGAACAGGCTGAGACTCTCAGTGCAAATCCTGAGGCACTAAGGGGCATTAGTACTGGCTTCAGAGACTTGGACAAGATCTTAGGAGGATTGCAAAAGTCAGATTTAGTAATTCTGGCTGCCAGACCTTCGGTGGGTAAAACCGCTTTCGCCATTGACTTAGCTAGGCACGCTGCCACAGTCGCGGGTAGAAAAGTGGGGTATTTCTCTTTGGAAATGTCCAATTCGCAGATTATTGATAGATTACTTTCACAAGAGGTAGGGGTTGGTTTATGGAATATTCGCAATGGGCGTTTAAGAGATGAGGACTTCGCCAAAATGGCAGATGCTATGGGCAGATTGAGCGATTCCGGGCTCTATTTTGACGATACGCCGGGGTTGCATATTATGGAGATGCGCACCAAAGCCCGCCGACTTAAAATGGAGCAGGGTTTGGATATGGTTTTGGTAGATTATTTGCAATTAATGCAAGGTCGTAGCAAAGAAAATCGTACTCAAGAGGTCTCGGAGATTTCTCGATTTTTGAAACAATTGGCCAGGGAATTGGAGATTCCTGTGATTGCTTTGAGTCAGCTGAGTAGAGCAGTGGAAAATAGAGCAGACCGTATTCCACAACTCTCAGACTTAAGGGAATCAGGTTCGATTGAGCAAGATGCTGACATAGTAATGTTCCTGCATAGAGAAGAAACGTTTGACCCAGATACTGAGCGAAAAGGGATCGGCGATTTGATAGTCGCTAAACACAGAAATGGTCCTACTGGGCAAATTGAGCTGGCCTTCATCAAGGAGCAAGCACGATATCGGGATTTAGATAGAGCCCAGCAGAGCAATTAACTGCTCACAACTGGCTGCTAACAATTAGCTTCGTTATTGCAGTCAATCGAAATCCCCAGGACTTGGTCGCCAGTCTGTCTAACATAGTTGACCACATTCAGCACAATTGCTAAAGCCAATATAGCCAGTACTAAAAAGAAAGCATTGGCTAAACGCTTGGCCTGATCAGGATAAAGTTTGGTGTGAATCTTCAAAATATTTAAATGAATATAAATTCGGTTAAGTACGCAATATAAAATCCTATCTATGTTAATATCAATTATAACAAAAGCTAGAAATCTATGGACACAAATACCACGGAAGAGCGAGATCAAAATGTATATAGCTTCATGATGCAATTAGTGCAGGAAAAGCACGGTGATGAGACTGACGCAGAATTTCTGAGTTCAGAGTCGGATAGGCTCTACGATTTATTTGGTGACGTGCTTTTGGGGTACTTTGAACCACAGCTTAATCCAGAGCAGAAGCAGCAGTTTGACCAACTCATCGAGGCTAATGAATCCCAGGATAGCTTGATGCAGTTTTTGATAGAAAACATTGGTGATTTGGAAAAGCAGATTATGCAAATTCTAGTCAATTTCCGTACTGACTATATTTTAGGTAAATTTGCGGCTGAATCGGCAACTCCTGAAGAGTCTATAACCGCACAATCGCCTAATTAACTTGGATTTCCGGCGAATCTGATATATAATCACTGCTATATCTATCATGTCAGCAGACGGTCAGAGGCAGTCACTTGAAGTACAAAAGCGAGCAAATGTAGCCCAGATTGAAACGCAACGTGTTTCACAAGTTAATTCTCTACGGGCTGCTGCGAAGGAACAAAAATCCAGTGTAGAAAGCGCCGCGGTGGAAAATACTAATAAACTTTTGGAGAATAAATCTGCTTTAGAAGCTCAGATAGGTAATCTAGAGAACATTCTGAGGGATTTGCCACCAGGGCATCCCCAGGGTTCCGAACTGCAAAAGCGCTTGAATTCCATGCGCAAGAGCCTATCATTTGTTAATAACCAACTGGCTAGTATTCAATTTAGGGTCAAGTCACAGAAGCAAATGATTAATTTCCAAGGTAAAATGCGTGAAGAGATGATGGAAATCCGCTTCAAAACCCAGAAATCTTTGGTCCTAAGAAGATTTGCGGAATTATTCATGCAATTGCAAGCTAATCAAGAGCGTATGGCGTCGATGCAATCTGCTTATGCAACTTCGACTGGAAGTCGCAAACCTGCAGAGGCCAAGGAGTCTGGTACCCAAAAAGGCTAGTGTGCTAAATTCCCCAAAATCTCTTATACTGTATAAAGTAGCAAGTGCAAATTGCTATAGATAATTGTTAATTTTTGCAAATTTACCTGCCAATGTTGCCCAAAGGTAGTGCCAAATCGACCGTATATTTGTTTGTGTTCTTTTTGTTACTTTTGGTGACATTTGTAGTTTACAATCTTTTAACGACCAATCTGTCGGTGCGCAATGCCAATGCTGGCATCGATAACGCCAGCGGCGAATTCATCTATACTAAAAAACTGGCTAATTTGCAGTCTTTAGGCACTACTTACAATTGGGATCGCTATTTTGCAAATACGGCTGGCGATCCATATCAGTTGGAAACCCCCAAACGCTTGAGCAGTATCAAGATTACAGGAACCAATATTCTCCCAGAAGTACAAGTACTGCTCTGTGTTGAGTCATTAAATCTAGAGACTAAAGCTGTTAACGATGTGCTTTGTGATACGCGCACAGTAGGTAATTCCGCAAGTGCTGAGTGGCAGGAGACTCTGACCTATCCGCTTTTAGCTCAACCCAATCAGCAGTATTACTGTGAAGTGAAGCTTATTCTCAATAACACCCAGGCAGTAGTTGATGCCCGGGCCTTAGCTGCTGCTAACTTCAACTGTGAATTAATCTTTAAACCACTTGAGCCGGGTAGTAAGGTATACACTACCATTGCTGCTCACCAGCTTGTGCAAGTTACCCAAGGGGTTGATTTGGTTCCTAGCACAATTAGCTATGCAACCTTAACGAATACTACTATCGCGCAACTACGGGGAGTAGTGACTGCGGATGCCAGCGTCAATGAACAAAGTTTCTTTGATATTTGTTTGCGGTTGCCACAAGATCTTAAGTGTTTGGAAACATTAGAATACGACTCCAGAGTAGCAAATGCAAATCTGAATACCAGTCTGGAAATGCAAGTGCAATTAGCAGCCACTGAGCAATTCAGTTTTTCCTGCAAAACTCAAGAAGGTAGGACTGCAAGTTGTCTGCTGTTTGCATTAGTGGAGCTTCCCCAAGATTCTGGTTATGAATCGGCAGATTCTGGGTCAATATTGACTAAGATTATCAAACAAAACTTTGCCAATGTTGACGCTTACTGCAGGGATAATCTTTATGACTATAATAACGAAGGTCAGTTCATTAGTTATAGCGATTCTGAAACTAAAATCGCTCGCTGCCAAGGACTACTCACAAGTAATTAAATCCCTAATAGGTTCTGTAGTAGGCATGTCCGATCAGTATATTTAGGGTATATTGCTGGATTTGCCATCAATGTGGATAGTTGCTTGCCGCCTATTTTCTACTCTCACGCAATAAAGGTGCAAAGAAAACGTAACAAGAACGTAACAAAACAGCCCTGTTTTGAAAATGAGACTAAAATTACGATAATTACCGAATAAATTGAGATTGACACTGAAGTGGGGTGCTGGCAGAATAAGTCATGCACTTAATTGACTCCTAGCGCTAGGAACACTGCCTTTATAGTATAATTAATTACTATGCTATATTTCGATCCACTATATCTTTTATTCCTCCTTCCGGCTTTAATCTTTTCTGGGGCGGCTTCGCTGTTATTACGTTATTGGAATAACAAGTATTCTCAGGTGGCGAATCGCCGGGGAATTACCGGGTTAGCAGCTGGCAGTCAGATTGCACAATCTCAAGCTTTAAAAGTCAGCTTTGCTCAAATAGATTCTGAACTCGGTGATAATTATGATCCCCGCAGTGCCCTGGTATCTTTGTCTCCAGGCGTAGCAGGTGTTCCCAGCATCGCTGCCGTGGCAATTGCTAGTCATGAGCTTGGTCATGTGCAGCAACATCAGCAGGGAAGCTTACTATTTTCGGCTAGGAGCTTGATCCTTCCTGTGATCAATATCGGCAGCAGTCTGGGCTATGGATTAATTATCATTGGGTTTCTTTTGTCTTTTAGTAACTTAGCCTGGGTAGGACTACTCCTATTTAGCTTCTCAGCAGTGTTTAGTTTACTAACTCTCCCTATTGAGATTGACGCCAGTATAAAAGGCTTAGCCAATATCAGACGTCTAGGCCTTTTAGATGCCTCTGAGCAGTCAGGCGCTACTAAAGTCTTGATTGGAGCGGCGTTAACTTATGTAGCTGCTTTGGCTGCGGCTCTAATGAACGTAGCTTACTACGCACTCAGAATTGGTGGTATTTCAAGACGTGGTGATTAATTCTTTACGCAATAACACAATAGGTTTAGCTAAACTGTTTGCGGAAGTAGAGGCAAATAGTTGATGTTTTCCTGGCAAGAGCATAGGAAAGTTTATATTGTAGTGAGCTTTGGATCCGAATACTATGCGCATATGCGCAATTTTTATATCTTCATTGAAGTCTCTTAACAGCCGCTCCAACTTGAGCTCTAGCTTCTCACATACTAGATCGATAACATTGGTTGTTAACTCCACGTTCTCCAGGTGCATATTTATGTGCATTCAACCTACCTCATTCTAAACAAAGAAGATTAGAGCTGTGTGTCGAAACTGCAACTTTTTTGTAAACAATCATTAATTTTACAATTAATTCAATATATAGACTTATATAATACTATTTACGCAAGTTTCTTGGAATTTACAGAAACTTTACAATTTCTTTGTACTGGTTTCATGATGGTATTCTATTCTCTACTTAGATAAGTTTAGTAAAAAAGACATGGCATACAACCCAGAAGAAGATCTCGCGCAGATTTACGACGGTGAGCGTTACGGGAGAGAATAGTTTCTACTCGCTTTCCTTAATTGGTGGGGCAGGGGACTGTAAGGAATTAAGTTGAGTTAAAATCGTCACATTCACATCACATTGCGAATGTCGGACTGTGCGGTATAGTTACTCGATCCGACTTTAAGTCAGCCCTAGCTGCTTACGCGCGTAGTCTGTAAGATTCTCACGCCTTGACCAGTCACGTTCAGTTTTTGTCAGGTAGATCTTACGGAAGCGTAGGTGGTTGGGAGTCACTTCCAACAACTCGTCTTTAGCCAAAAAGCTTATGGCAAATTCCAAAGTGATTGGAATTAAGGGCTTTAGCTGAGTCTGAGTGATTTCGTCGTGTTTCATACGCACTCCAGACTTCTGTCGCTGTTTGGTAGGGTTTACTTCCAGTTCCTGCTCGTATTTATTGATTCCAATTATCATGCCCTCATAAACTTCAGTAGCAGGTCCAATAAACATATCCCCACGTTCTTGTATAGTATTGAGCGAGTAGCCCATCGCGATGCCCGAGTCAGACGAGATCAGCACACCTTTGCGGAACATTTCCTGTTGTGTTGTGACTGGCACATAGTCAATCATAAAGTTATTAACTACGGCGTTGCCTTTTGTGGCAGTGAGTAGTTGATTGCGTAGTCCTAAAAGATTGCGCGTCAGGATTTTATAGGTGAATTTACTATGACCATTTTCAGTCTCGATATCCACGAGTTCAGCGTTACGCTCGCTCATCTGGCCGTTAATCGTCCCCATATATTCCTCGGGGGTGTCGATCACTAGCTCTTCCAACGGTTCATAATCGCCATCCTCTCGTTTTTGGAATAGTACTTGTGGACGACGAATTTGAAATTCATAGCCTTCACGTCTTAGTTCTTCGATCAAAATACTTAACTGCAATTCTCCTCGACCAGCCACAAAATAGCTACCACCTTCACCTTTTTCGATCTTTAGACTAATATTGGTCTCAATTTCTTTTTCCAATCTTTGTTGTAGTAATTTGGCTGTAACGTATTTGCCATCTCGCCCAACCAAAGGAGAAGTACTAGCTTCAAATTTGATTTGCACTGCGGGATCGGAAATTTTCAGCTGAGGTAACGCTTGCTCGTTTTCGGCACCTAGACTAGTCATAGTACCTCCTATGGACTTCGAGTCCATACCTGCCAGTGCGCAAATATCACCCGTAAGTACTTCTTCAACTTCAGTCCAGATCAGACCAGTACGCACAAATAACTTTTTGATGCGTCCTTGCTCGCGTGTTCCGTGGTCTAAAATTACAACTGGTTGATTGGTCTTAATAACTCCGCGGTTTAGTTTACCAATAAGCAACCTGCCTAAATAATTATCATGCTCCAATGAGCTAATAAGCATTTGTGTAGGCCCGTTGATCAGGCCAGTGGGGGCAGGTACATAATCGATAATGGCTTTGAGAATCGGAGCCATAGTGGCCTCTGGGAAACCATTTGCCAGTCCAGCTTCAACATCTGGAAGTTCAGCATAAACTTTGCCTTCTCTAGCAATCGCATAAAATACTGGGAATTCTAATTGATCGTCCGCAGTGGCTAATTGTAGAAACAGATCCTGTACTTTATCTAGAACTCTACTGGGATTAGCGTGTTTCTTGTCAATTTTGTTGATCACGACGATGGGTCTTAGGCCAAGCTCAAAAGCTTTGCGTAACACAAACTTAGTCTGCGGCATTGGGCCTTCTTGGGCGTCAACCAATAACAAGCAGCCATCAGCCATGTTCAATGTGCGTTCAACCTCACCACCGAAGTCTGCATGTCCTGGCGTGTCAATGATATTGATCTTGTTTCCCTCAAACTTGATCGAGGCATTTTTGGCTTTAATGGTGATACCTTTTTCGCGTTCCAATTCGCCACTGTCCAAAATCTGTTGCTGTTGCATCTCATCTTGATTATCGCGGAAAAGATTGCTCTGCTTGAGAAACGCATCGACAAAGGTGGTTTTACCATGATCGACATGAGCAATAATCGCAATATTACGAATCTTGGCTTGCTCCTTGATTTTATTCTCCAATACAGTTGATTCCATCATGGGATTGTAACAGCAGTAGTATAATTACACAACTTTTGATTAGCTCTAAAAAATGCTGGAAATGCCAACTAGGATAATCTTTTTTGCGGATTATTTTGCGTACGCTGCAGTTGCTTAGATACCATTCCAGGTTCAGCACCGAGATCGTACACAGGTGCTTTTAGTATAGCGT
>CAZXFQ010000009.1:0-31232 GCA_964640685.1 uncultured Candidatus Saccharibacteria bacterium | reverse complement strand
CTCTTGCGCTACGTCCTGATAGCCATCTACTTTCAGAACCAGATTATGTCTACCAACTCTAACTGCTCCAATATAAGGAGTCTGTCCTAATAATTGTCCATCTAAATATACTGCCGCTCCCACAGGCTCAGATTGGAGTGCTAATGTTCCAGTAGCATTGGGATTGACTAGTAATTGAACATTTTGACGCACCTGAGGCACTCCTAAGTAAGCAGCAACACCTGTAGTAGTACAAGCAATTAAGACAACGAGCGCCATTAACCCTGCTGTTTGGAACTTATAAAAACTCCAACTAAAGTCTAGAAAAACTCCGAAGCCAGACTTTTTAGTCTTGGTTGGCCTGCGTTTTTGGACAGCAGCTTTTTGCACAGTACTGGCGTTCTCCAGTCTTTTCCACAAATTTGTCTGAAAGAGTTTGTTTTGTGGTGCCAAATCTGAGCCTTGCAACCCTAGCAAGCTAGCTACTAAGTCATGTTCTTCTATATTTGAATTTTCGTGAAGTTTATTGTCAATCATTATTCGGTTTGCATCTGCAAGCGCAGCAAAGCTAAAGCTCTTTTAGCTGTTGACTTTATAGCGTCCTCAGTTTTATTTAATGTATATGCCACTTCCTTAATAGAATAGCCTTCAATGTATCTTAATATTATTATTTGTCTTGCAGATTGGTCCAGTCTAGCAATATTAGTCCACAGTTGCTCTTGCAAGATCTGCTCCTCAGCATTCCGACTAGTTGAATCGCTACCTGTATTTAAAACGAAGTTATCATCAAAAGGTGTCAGTTTATTGCCACTGCGTAGGTTATCAATACAGAAATTATGGGCAATTCTATAAAGCCAAGCACCAAATGAATAGCCACGATCTTCGTATAGGTGGATTTTATCTAATGCACGCTCAAAAGTCTGAGAGACTACATCCTCGGCCTGCTCATGCGAACGCAGAATAGCTAGTACGTAAGAATAGATTTTAGGGAAGTATAGTTTGTATAATTCTCCAAAAGCCTTAATGTCAGTTTTAGCAGCTTGTACTAGCTCAGATTCCATTAATCAATTAACGTAGAAATTTGCTTAAAGTGTCACCATAATCTAACAGATTTGCTTGCAAGAGTCTCTGTGCCTCACTCTCATCTCTAACTACGCCACTCCACCTCAGTAGCTCCCTGGCAATGATTTTGGTAGCGCGCTGCGGTGAACAACCAGTCAGAAAGGCGGTTAATATATTGTAAAACTATTTTATTGATCTCTTCAGACTCGCCCAAAGCCACTACTTCGCGCTCAGCGCTTCTGCAAGTAGATCTAGCCAAATGCAGATAGGCACTAGCAAGGCTCCCTCCTGGTTTAATAAAACTCTTCAGGGGCTTGAGTTTCGCAGTAAATTTATCAATTTCTTGCTCCAATACTTTTACGGCCTCGGCAGCAATTCTCACTTGCTTCAATTGCGCATTTAGATTAATCGGCGTAGCCAAATCTGAACCGATTACCAATAAATCTGACTGTATTCTATCTAATTCAAGTCTCAATTCGCTCACCAACTCTGGCAGCGCTAACACCACTCCTACCAGAGAATTCAGTTCGTCAATGGTTCCGTAAGCTCTCATTCTTAGGCTGGACTTACTAATACGAGTACCGCCCCATAAAGAACTAACGCCTTTATCACCAGTTTTTGTATAAATCTTCATTGCTTATATAATATTTGTAATATTTTATATTTCAGCTTAGTATTTCATTTTAATATTAAACTTGCATTATGACCAATTTCAAAATTATCTTAGCCAGTTCGTCTCCACGCAGACAAAAAATATTGGCCAAACTCGGGGTTGATTTTACCAGTATCAGCCCAGATATTGACGAATCTGTAATGGGATCTGAGACGCCTTCCGAATATGTCCAGCGACTGGCAATTGCCAAAGCCCAGGCCGTGGTTGACACAGTGACTGAAACTTACAAGCAAAATACAATCGTAATTGGAGGCGATGTTACTGTGGACTTTGAAAATCAGTCTATTGGCAAAGCAGAGACTGTTGCTGAAGCGCAAGCAATTCTGGCAAGACTTTCAGGGAATAAGCATTTTAATCGCGACGGCTACGCAGTTTTCCTAAATGGAGCCTTGTTCAATAGTGGGGTGAGTAGTGCAGAAATTACCTTTAAATCACTGTCAGAGAATGAGATAGTAGAGTATACCGCAGGCTTAGAGTGGCAGGGCAAGGCAGGCGCCTATGCATTCCAAGAAAAAGGTGGCCAAATGGTGGCAACAGCCTTGGGCTCATATTTTGATATTGTAGGACTGCCGGTATTTCATGTTGCGCAAGCGCTTATGGCTCTAGGAGTGGAGATTGAATCCACTACTATAAGCCAAATTTGGATCGAAGACAAGGCGCTAATGGCCAAGGCACTTGGCCAAATATACGTATAGGTTACTGCCTAAATAATTCCCAGCTACTTAGCGTAATTCTCAGCTACTTTATCCCAGTTGAGTACTTGCCACCATGCGGCAATATATTCAGGACGACGGTTCTGATACTTCAGATAGTAGGCATGTTCCCAAACGTCCAAGCCCATCAATGGAGTGAGTCCTTGGAGCAGTGGAGAATCCTGATTGGGCAGACTAATTATTTCTACTGAAGCATCTGCTTTCTTAACTAACCAGGCCCAACCTGAGCCGAACTGACTTGCAGCTTTTTCGGCAAAACTGGTCTTAAAATTTGCAAAATCTCCGCTGAGATTATTTATAGCTATAGCCAAATCTCCTGTTGGCACATTACTTCCACCTGGTGTCATAATCTCCCAGAATAGACTGTGGTTGTGGTGCCCGCCAGCATGATTTCGCACGGCTGACTGCTTGGCCTGAGGCACTTTAGCCTCCAAATTGAGCAATAAATCCTCCAGCGACACTCCAACAAGTACTGCTTCGCCTTCGAGCGCAGCGTTTAGCTTATCAACATAGGTTTGGTGGTGCTTATCGTGGTGTATCTGCATAGTTTCCTTATCAATAACCCCTTCCAGAGCGTCGTAAGCATAAGGTAAAGCACTTAATGTGAAAGACATGTTATAAATTAAAAAGTTAAGTATACATATTATATTATCACTTTGATTAATATTCTTTGAACATGCATAGTATTTTTTGGTTTCGTAGCGATCTCAGATTACAAGATAATGCTGGCTTGAACGCAGCAGTTAAGCAGTCCAGGGCAGATGGTGGAAAGTTGCTGACAGTATTTTGTCTAGATAGTCATGTCATCCAGAAGCAGTATCTTGCGCTCAATCGTTTGCAGTTTCTAAATGAGTCGTTGAACGCTTTGGCAAACAGCCTAAAATCGCTAGGTACAGAACTATTGATTCTGGATGGGGCACCTGAATTAAGTTTAGTGCGCCTACTACAACAGAATCCACAGTTTACCAGACTATTTTGCAATGAAGATTATACTCCCTACAGTAGGCTGCGAGATCAACGTATTGACAGTCTAATCAAAGCTAATGTTTCCATGCACTCATATAAGGACTCAGTGATCTTTGCACCTGGAGAAGTTTTGAAACCAGATGGGCAAATTTATAAAATTTTTACTCCTTACAAGCGAGCTTGGCAGGCTAAGTTTAATTCAATTCCTAAACATGTTAGCAAAGACTTTCTGGCTGGTCAGTTCTTCAGTTTTGCGGAGATTAAAAGGTTAAGCCTGGCGAGTATTGCGCTGGCCAATTCTAGAAACTTATTTAATATTGAACAATTTAACCTGCAATTAGACCAAAATGGTGGTGAATCTGCCGCACAATCCAGACTAGAATTTTTCACAAAAGGCGAAAACGCGCCGATCTACAATTATGCCGTTCAGCGCAATTTAGTTGCTGTAGACGGGACGAGTAAGCTTTCTGCTCATCTAAAATTTGGTTGTCTCTCAATTAGAGAAACATATGCAAAGACCAATAAATTGCTATTGGACTTAGGCAATTTAGAATTGCCCAGCAGCCAAATAGTATCTATGGAACAATCCCTAATAAGTTGGCAAAACGAATTGATCTGGCGCGAGTTCTATCAAATGATTTTGGGGAATTTCCCAGAGGTAGTGAATAGCTCATTCCAAGTCCAATACCGCTCTCTAGTCTGGGAAAATAATCCTGACTACCTGCAGGCATGGAAAGAAGGCGAAACTGGCTATCCATTTATAGATGCCTGCATGCGCCAACTAAATACTACTGGCTGGATGCATAACCGCGGCAGAATGGCAGTAGCCATGTTTCTTACAAAAGACTTACTGACTGATTGGCGTTTAGGTGCCAAATACTTTATGCAACAACTGGTTGATGGTGATTTAGCAGCAAATAATGGTGGCTGGCAATGGTCTGCAGGCACTGGCAGTGACGCAGCCCCTTACTTTAGAATTTTCAATCCCATACTGCAAAGCCAAAAAGCAGACCCGGATGGTGTGTTCATTCGCAAGTGGGTGCCAGAATTGACTGGAGTGTCTGGCTCTAAGATCCATAATCCGTGGGAACTGACCAGCCAAGAACAGCTAGATAGTCAAATCAGCATGGGCGTGGATTACCCTTTGCCCATTGTCGATCATCAAATTCAAAGGCAAAAAGCCTTAGAACTTTACAAACGCTAAATCAGCAATATTTATTTGGCAAAGTGTGAAATGATTGCCTCTTTCATGTCGAAAGCCGCAAAAGCTAGCCCTGGAATATCCGCCAGGTCTACCCATTTCACCTCAGTATAATTGCCGTCATCATAGCCATTGGAGAACACATCGCAAAGAACTACCGAAGTGTAAGTATAATCACCGCTGACTGGATCAATATAGTCGGCAGCGTAAACTGGCTGGCTTCCTACTACTTGCATATCCAGTAATTCTGCAATTTGATCTTCAAGTGACTCCCTCCAACCCATTGCTTCCCGCAATAATCCTCCTGGTAAGTCCCAGTCTAATTCGGATTCACGAACTAACAATACTTGGCCCTCAGAGTTTACTATCAGAGCTCTTTGGTCAATACTAACTATTCTGGGTGTCTTAGTCATAATCTTTCTAGTGAATTAATACTTGATTATAGTCTATTGCGCAAGCGTAGCAAGTCATCTGCATAAGGATTATTAGCTCATTGCTAGAAACACTTGTAAGTTACATGACTTTGTAGTATGATTCTGCGCAATTTATTATTATTTTTGCTAACATAGAATAATGGACGGAGCAAACGGTGGGGGTGGAATAGCCTCCAATTCACAATCTGAGGCTAATGTTTATCAGTCTGCTTTGGCGGAGTCACTGGATATTAATTCCATCAGAGAGGCAAAAAAGCGAAACGCCAAAAGAGCCCTGGTAGCTGCTATAGGTAGAGGAGTGAGTGCCGATAAACTGAAGGGACTGGCGACAGGTACAGGTTTATCAGTTGCTGAGCAGAGTGAGGTCAAAACAGCCGCAGAGGCAGAAGCAAGAAGATTGCAAACGGAGAAATTAACCAGACTGAAATTACAGTTGACTAGACAATTATTAAATAGTGCTGGGAAAAGTATAGAAACTTCCAAACTCAGTAGTTATCTTGAAGGAGGTAGTATTCAGATGATCCTGACGCAATTGGCAAGTGAGGGAATCACCGATGAAGCTACTATCTACAAAAAAATCTTAGGTAAGCTCAAGGCAAAAACTGTCCAAGAGATCTTGCAGAATCTTAGTGACATCCAGAAAAATGCGCCAAATACTAAGAATAACCTGCACCCAATTAAATCTAATGATCTAGAAATTCAAGAAATTAGCAGTTATTTAGGTGCTGCACAGAGACCGAGAAACCTCGTAGAAAGCTTAGCCCAGCAATCTCAAGCATCACTGGAGGCTCGCGCCTTCGATATCACACAGAGAAAATCTGCCTTACTGGCCCAACAAGTTGCTTTGCGGACCGATCCTGAATTGCAATCTAATCCTAATGAATTAAACAATAGGGGTGAAGAGATAGAGTACCAATTGGAGATTAATAAAATTGAAAACACTAGATTGGAACAAGCCGCAGCTTTAAGGGAATTGCAAAACTTCGAATTATTGAATTTCCTCACTGCCGACAATCAGGGTCAAGTATTGACTAAGGGTGAAACCAATCCAGTAAACAAATTCCTAGAAACTGCAGAAAAGTTAAGAGGTAGCATTAGTACACTCAATGACACGCTCAGTTCAGCCGGTATTATTGCCCAAGCAGAAACTTTAGAAGCACAGACTACATTTAAGCGGATTAAGGATGAAGCAGAGAAACTTAGACTAGAGTTCACTGAATATGGGCTAAGTACACAAACCATCCTAACTCCCGAAATAAGCAAGATGATAGAAAAAATTAGTGGGGCAAGTGCTGATAAAAAACGCCAGGATTTACTGGACTTATTGCCTAAATCAGAATTGAGAATGTTGGCAGAAACCGCTGGCACTGGTGATGAGGCTGCACTAATACGGTTTTGCAACCATATAAAGCAGGAGTACAAGGAGGATTTGGATTTAATTTATTCAGAAAGATTATCTAAAAAAATACCTGTGCCACCATACTTGGATAGACTACGGAAGCTTATCGGGCAAGTAGATTTGAGCGAGCTCGAGCGCCTAGAATTATTTTCCTTGGCAAACAGCATGATTCCGTATTTGGAAAGTAGGAGAATAGCAAATACAAACATAGAGTCTGTAAATCCAGATTATTATAATCGTATCTTAGGAGGCATTAGGCGACTCAAGCCGGCCGATCTCCAGCAATTCTTAGCTATTGGGTCAGAAGAAATCACCACGCCCCAAAAAGTATTTACATTGATAAAAGCACAAATAACCGAGTTGTTGCTGACTAGTGAGCAAAAAGCAGTACCTACTGAGTCTGACACTAATTTTACAGGGATAGTAGAAGGTTTCGGCAATCTGGCAGAGGTAGATATTGAGCATATGCGCAGTTATGCCAGCATAGAGAGTAGGGTGCAGCAAGCTAAGCTAGATCTTAGCCAAGATATACTAGAAAGATGGGTTAGCCAAGTAGACCCCACTCGGGCCAAGGAAACTCTGCACCCAGATTCACCTGACAGGGATGAACTATTAAGTTTGCATACAATTAGAAGACGGTTCAATTCATATGAATTAAGCAGTTTAGACTTAGCTGATCAAGATCAGAGTGCCGCAATTGTAAGTGAACTTATGGTCAACCTAAATCCACGGGTTGGAGAAAATTCCCAAAACACTGAAACTGAGATAACGGAGTTGATTGGAAAAGTTGAGCTTTATGGTCCTACCTACTTATATAGGTGGATCGCTGGAAAGGAAATTGATGGTGACGATGTAAGTACTCAATCAACTTTAACTGCCTTAGAAGTAACCAGAAGAGAGAGAATCGCCGAGGCTGTGGAAATCACTTTATTACGCGCTAGATTGATCGATGAGAGTGGCGGCAAGCTCAAAAAAAATGCGAATGATCAACTAATTCTTGCGGTAAATCCTGAAGCCGATAGTCTTCTGCGAGGTAGTCTAGAATTTAGGCGCAGAGATAAAGAAGTGAGAACATTTACTGCTGAAATTCCGGGGATTGTGCTGCCAGGTGAGCCAGCTGATGATCGCAAAGCCAAAGATAGGGCCCTCAGACTATTCGCATTTAGAAATTTAGTATTCAATAAGGTCCTCGTACAAGCTAAGGTAAAATTGTCAGATGCTGAGTATATACAATTGCAAGAGAAGTTAAAGGATAGTTTCCAGCAAACAGCAAGCAGTAATGATCCTAAACAAATGTTGGTCTTAATCACCACTGCGCTGGCTCAGATTCAACCCGAAAGCCCTGATGCTAGTGCTAGTGCTAGTATTACTGCTTATCTAAATGAGCAAATCAGTGATCTAGAAGCATTAACTGAATTGTTTAGTACTGAGATAAAAGACAATGCGGGCAATTCAGAAATTGCGGGCTTGGATCAAGAATTTACCAATGCAGAGCCAATTGATAAACTTGCCTACTTATTTAGTGTGGAAAAAGTACCAGCAGGTCTGGGAGTGCGATTTACCAGTGACAAGCTCTTAGCCAAGCTAGTTGGTATTGAGCAATTGGATTTAGCCCAGGTAGCAGGGGTGAACTTGCAGGCTGGAAATATTCTCAGAAATATTAATGCTGAAGTGAATTTCACAGGTGGGATTGTGGCTTTCAACGAACGTGCAGATCGCCATGAAATTTCACATTTACTCGATAAATACATATTGGCAAGTATTGAGAATAATTCTGAAAAGATAGAATCCGCCAGTACCTATGAGAAATTTGGCTTAGCAGAAATTGTGGCCAAAATTAACACCCCTAGTTCAGAACAAACTACCACCAATGATGGAAAAACACTACTAGATCATCAACGCTCGCGGGAGCTAGAAGCCCAAGGCTATTCCAGTAATCTACTAGATATAGGAGTAAGTCCACTTAAATTGGCAGAGTGGATCAATTCGCAGAAAGACCTGGAATTAAAAGAAAAATTCTACAAAGGTAAATTAGATTTAGTTGATCTGGCAGATGATCAGCGCGATGAGTTTATGACAGAATATGCAAATATCAAGCAAGTAGCGTTGATTTATAGAATGGTCAATCGAATTAGTCAGTATTATGCAAAACGATTCGCCGAGCAGCCTGAAAATATGGAAGCAATTCGCCAAACATTGGTGGGCATCCTTTACGACTGTAATAACAGTGACAAAAGTAGCACTGATTTGACAGCCGTTGTTAGAGAGTTAGCTCTGTCATTCCCTGAGGTATTTGATGCATTGCAGTTAAAAATAAATAATGAAAACATTATTGTGGCTGCGGGCAATGGTGGATTTCAGGAAAACAACTCAAAAGATACTATTAAAAAGATGTTTACCCAACTGATTGGCAGTGATGAGAATATTTTCACTGGAACTGATTATGCGTCAAACAAAAACGATATTTATGACTCTGCCTTGAAAAACATCGCCAAGGCCAGAGAGATCTATGACTTTTCAATGGTAATTGGCCGCTCGGTTCCTGGCCGTAATCCTTCCACCGACACATATGGCGAACAACTGGGTGTAAATAGTCCCGATCCTTTAGGTTGGGATAGAATCGCAAGGGAATTCTACATAAAAAAAGGTGCGGCTGATCTAAGAGGGGCCAGCGGTGAACTAAAAAGCTCATTTAAGCTCAGTGATCTTACTACCAATAGGGGTCGTAACTGGTCTTACTGGGGAGAAAAGGAACCAATTAACTTTATCCCTATTAAATATGCTGGAATACTGAATTCTATTATTGGCAGTGGTCTAAGAACAGTATTCAATTTTAATACTCGTGATGTTGCTGGTGGTTTAGCAGGTACTGATCTAGGAAGACGCATTGGGGTTAGTAGCTATAAAAGTAGTAATGGTAGAGCTTTAGTTGAGACTTTTGTAGGTAAGCCAGCTGGTTTATGGGTAAGACACAACAGAGCAGGCTGGATAAGTAGGACAACCACTGAAGGACATAGTTACCCTGACTTTGTTAAAAATTTACAAATTAAAGATCGTCATGTAAGTGTAATTAACGCCATTAACGAGAAATTAAACGGTCGCATTCCGCAGTCAGAGATCTACTCTTTCTTAGAAACTAATCCCTTGATGCAAATAGAAATCGTGCCCGGTGATAGACCAAACTTTAATGCAGAAGTAAGTGAAAAGAAGGCTGACTTGATAGGACAATTTGAAATGCGCAGAATTCAAAACGAAGTTACAAATTTGAAATTACTTAAGAGAAATGCCGAAGAGGACAGAAAAATCACCTATAGCACTGGAGATCCTATTGATGTTGGTAAAGATCGAAAAACCAAGTTTAAGGTGAAGGTCGATGAGAGTGGCAATTTTTTGATGACTGTGGGAGATGATGAGCGCGAGCGCGAGTTCTCTGAATCCGAAGTTATGGCCTTTGCAGGTGATAGCGAAATGAAAAAGAATGATGGGCAATATTATGATTATTGGAGAACACAAGAAGTCAGGTATAGAGGTGAGAAATATTACGTGCATTACAATCCCACATCTGGCATGCCTGGCTTGTATAGACAGGAATACATCAAATGGAACCCTGCAGGAAGAGGACGTAATCCAGAGCCCTTAACTTATAAAGATAAGCAGGGTCGTACCCTTCTGGTAGAGGCACGTTATTGTGAACCGTACCGTAAGGTTGGTAGTGAGAAGCACAAACAAAATATGAACGTGGCTGTGAGCGGTTTGATGAATCAAATCATGGAAGTGAGAGATGCTCAAATTGCTGGTCTGAGAAGACTTTGGGTAGAAGACAAAGTGGCTAGGGATGCAGGAGAAAATCGCACAGCTTCTCAATTCATCATGACGCCAGAAGCTGAGCGGCAACTATACACTATGAAAGATCTGATTCGCTCCATTCGCTATTATGAAGATCCCTACTCACAAGGTGATGGTGATGAACTCTTCTGCACTAAGAAAACCATCAATAATGGCAATGGTGATGTAAGCTTTTATACTATTCGTTTACCAAAAGTAGATCCAGCTACTGGTCTAATTACTGGCGAGTTTCAAGAAGTAGACTATGAAGTAGCCAATGAATTATTAACTAGAATTAATCGCTTTTATATACATGACAAGATTACTGATACAGAGTCAGTTGTAAAAAACTTACAGGGAGAGGCGTTCTTAAGAGAACAAGAAATTCCACAGAATGAGAAGGTAAGATCGATGGTTAGAGGCTATTTGCAAATACTCTTAAGTAGAGATTTTATCAAGTCCGCGCCTGGACAGATTGACCGCTTTTATACTCAACAGGAATTGCGTGACCAGATAGAAATTTATATTAAAGATGAAAAGCTCACAGAATATAGACTAGGCAAGTCTGCAGAAGCAGTATACGGTGGAGATGCAGCGAGAATTGCCGAGGCTGACAAGCAAAAGGCTCTAATTGACCTTTATACCAGGCTATTGGAATATGAGAATATTCTAATTGGACAATACAATTTGTTTGACGACACAAAGATTAATGACCGCAATAAATTCCGTGCTGGAATCCAGGCAAATCTCGGAGAAGAGGTTCTGCTCAATTGGCGTAATGAATTAATTACTAATAATACTGTTCCTGCTACCACCCCTGCTCAAAGAGCTGACCTAGAATTGCGTGCTAATAAAGCTTGGGACAACATGTTGATGGACCGTAACAAAGAATACAATGGTTTAGATAAAACTGATTTTGTAGAAATTTATATTGATAGGTTGCTCGGTGCAGAAGGCAGACAGACAGTAGATCCTGCTGCTCCTAGGGGAGTTAGAAAAGCAGACCGAATTGAGTTTGATGCGAATACTCTGATGGATATAACTGAGCAGTTTACTAATGGTCTGACTACATTTATAGTTGATCCTACGCTACCAGCATTTGCATTGGATCCATTCAGGGCAGTTATGAGTGCCGAAAATTATGTGAATATTAACTTTGATAAGCGTACTTTCACTACTCTCATGAAAACTATTCCCAAATGGGAAAGATCCAGACTATCTAGTGACGTAATGGGTGGTATAAACGATAATCTTAAGTATCGACAACAGACCAAGGATAAGGCTTTGCAAATGTCTTCATTAGCAGAGAATTTTAATCATGAATTTATGAAGTATAGATTTGCCAAGGGTATCTGGGACAATACTGCTAAATTCTTTAAGAGATTTAACACGATTGGTATTTATGCAATGATAGCAGCAATGGCGCTTACCGGAGCTCCGGCAGCATTCGCACTGCTTTTAGTAGGGCTGGGAATCAATCGTTACTTCAATCCTTACCTAGATAAATGGACAAGCACCGCGGCCAATAGGAGAAATCAAGCACGTGAACTGACCAGGAAGACACGTAGTGAAGTTCTAAGAATAATGGAGAAATTTGAAAAAGGTGGTACGCTGAGTACTGCTGAATTAGCCGACCTAGAGGACTTGAATTTGGAATACGAACTTGCTGGTGAAGGGTTACAAGCACTCAAGATGGCCGACGGCTGGGCTCCAAACCAAGCTTTTGGTCTGGACTTCGTAAACAGTGCTGTATTTGGTGACGCTGGGTTATTAAACGTCAACGCATTGTTGGGTAGGAAATCTTAATTAATTATTTATCAGCTTAAATTTATGCTACTTTCTGAGGAAACGCTAGATATTATTGCAGAGAGTTTACAGATGCCAGAATATCAGAAATTAGGGTTTATAGATCAAATCCGAGGTACCCAAGCTGAGATATTCTGGAAGAGCTTTTTTATGTATTACGAAATATATAAAACTCCAGCTGAACTGAACTATTTAGAGAAAGTGACCGCGGGGTTGGAAGTAGATAAAAATAATTTGCAAAAATTGGCTAACATCTTGGCTGCTGAAGCTGAAAACAATAAACAGTTTATAGAATTTATTGCTACCAGGGTGCAGAACTACATTGTCAAAGTGTTAGAGAGTTTCATGCGGGATATCAGCAAAGAAGCTCAAGACAAGATCTTGGCAGATATATTTGAAAATGTCGATTTGCTCGCTATGGTAAACAAGAGTAGAGCAAACAAGAGTAAAGAACCAATTAACAAGTCAGTTAACTAATTAATTGTCCTCTTAGAGAAAAATGGCTATATTGGAATAGGAGATATCTGAATATGCCCAAACTGCTCAAACAAAATCTTGCTAAGCTGCGTAATCTGCAGCATAAATATTTTTACCTATTGGCAGGTCTTGCAGTACTCACTGTTTTAGGATTACTACTGCAACCAAGTAATTCTGGATCGGTAACCAAACCGGTCAGCAATATCGCCAATCCAGTCAGCACAGCAAATGCAACTCCTCAAACCCAACCTCAGCTTCAAGTGCAAGCACAAGCTAACCTCAGCAATATTGATACTGACTCTCTAGCCTACAAAGAGCTAGAAGCAAAGCTGAAGACTAAGAATGCCTCCGACAAATCTTTGGGGACCACTGTGGCTGGCAGTCAACCTACTAACACTGCTCAAAATCAGCCAACTAGTCAGATTTTAGGTAATAGCACCACTGACAGCGGCACTGGTAGTTCCTCCAATAGCACAGGCCAGGAGTTTACGAACTCTTATCTGAATTCTGTGATTGTAGGCATTACCAGCTTTATCGTGCCGGTGGGGCAGTCAAATGGGACTGCAGCAGCGTACGACCCCAAGAAGAAAACTGCCATAGAAGGCTTGGTCAATTTGACGGGCGAGCTGTATGCCAACAAGCCAGTTAGCGCTGAAATCTGGGCACTGGATTTGCAGCAGCGAGTCAGTCAAACTGCCTACGCGCAAGAAAATAATCCTACTTATAACCCAGGTTCAGGCTACAATCTTTTGTCACCAGTCAGGGATTTGTGGCGCACAACATCAAACATCGTTTATCTATTTTATATTGTAATTATTATTGGGATTGCATTTTTAATTGTGTTCAGGCAGCAACTTGATGGCCAGAATGCAGTGAATCTATTTAATGCTATTCCCAGTATTATTATTTCTTTAGTATTGGTATTTTTCAGTTATCCTTTATCAGCATTATTTATAGATTTCATCACAATTGGCAGTGGAGTCACTTATGGCGTACTAATTGGTTCGCCGGGCAGCTCAGCCCCTGGCGCTTTTCTACATGAAGATAATGTAGTCTTTAATCCAGGTGATGTAAATGTGATCCCCAATTTTCAGAGGACCAGTTATACTGCTCAAAATGGCTTACAAATTGATGATCGCTACGTAAGCATTTGGCAAATATTTTTCTCGGCAGGAGTTAACCCAGATGCGCAAGGAATCAATAAGATTATTCCGCAGGAAGCTCCATTTTCAGAGATCTTACGTAACATTATAGGTTCTATTGAAGGTTTGGGAGGGGGAATCTTGCTACTAGTATTTTCATTTGCGGCGTTTACTGCTCAGCTAAACTTGTTTTTCAAATTGGCTAGAGAATACGTGGTACTGACATTTTATGTAGTCTTATCACCATTCTTCTTCTTGTTCGCTGCAATTCCAGGGCAGACGGGCAACTTCATAGGTCAGTATTTCCGGAAGTTATTAACAGCATCAGTAAGTTTCATAGCAGTGTACGCTTTATTCTTGATCATTATAATAGTAGGTAGGTCTACAGGCGGGGCGGGTGATCCAGTCTGGTTGCCGCCATTGTTAGGCTATAACACGGGGGGACTGCCAACTGGCGAAACAGTCAACAATATTATACGGCCATTGCTTGCCTTCTTCTTGTTTTTATCAGCGCCACTTATCCCAGACGCAGTAGAAAATCTACTAGCTGAAGGTCAGAATGATGTTAACCCAGGTGCTAACTTTGGTAAATATCTTCAGCAAGGAGCTAACAGTCTGATTAGTACCACAATTGCTCCATTGGACCGTACAGTCAAAGGCAGTTTGGATATTAACCCACGGACACGTGGATAATCAGTCATAATCATTAGATATGGCGCAGCAAGAAAAGATCCAAGACATTCTAAATGACCTAAAAGACCTTGAAACTAGGTTGCGTGAAACTATTCCTTTTTTTGCCAATGAAGGTAATTTGTTTTTGCTAAGTAATAATAAGGTCAACAACGAAAATTTACAGAAATACTATGCTAATCTTTGTCGACTGAACACTGATCACCGCGCTCAGCAATATCTTCTAAGTCACACGCAAATCCTAGAAATATTGCTCAAGGAACTGCAAACTTTAATCGGCGCTGACTTGCCTTTCAGTAAGCAGATCTTCACTAAACCAGCGGAGTATGATGTCGCGGCTGAAATTTGCCAGTACTACGCAGCCGTCAAACAGTCTGCTCAAATGCATTTAACTCAGTTGTATGGATTGGTCTTGCCTGGCAGTTGGTCCTGGAAGAAACTTCCACAGCTGGCAATCCAAGCAGACTTTGTAAGTCAGATCTCCAAGATAGACTTCAATCAAGACGAAATCTTCCTGGAATTTGCTAGCCAAGGTATGATAAAAGAGGGAATCCCTAACCTCAGTTTGATAAAAAACGCAGAGCAAGCAAGTCATACATTAAAAATCAATCTCTCCAGCCAAACAGAAGCTTTACAGTTACTGGAAAAATTGGAAATGAGCAATCCTGAGAGCGAAGAATACCCGGAAATTAGGGAGGTTTGCTTTACAGCTTTTGTAGAAACATATCAATTGCTCTATCAGTTTATTTACGGGCAAATGCAAACGGTGGGATTGCCTGCTGCTAGTGCTATACACAACTTAGAATTGCGCTATAAGGATATCAAGCTATTTATACTGCAGAACCTTGAGAAGTTGCAGGCGGTTTATTTGAACGACTTAGCAATAAGCAACAAAACTCGGATTATCAAGCAATTCCAAACTATTAATGCAGCACTTGCGAAATTTATTACCTTAGAATTTTGGAACCCAAAGTTACCCAAGATTTACGAAATAGAGTTGAGAGCCTCGAATGAATTTGAGGAATTATACTATTTTACCAAGGTCAGCGCGGACATCTATTTAACCGCGGAACTAAGTTTTGGTGCCAAGCTTAATCTTAGTACTTTCGGACTGAGCTTTGGCCCTGAACTACTACAACTGGCCAATTACATGATCTGCGGTGAAAGTGCTGATGCAGACGCTGCTAACTCAATACTAGATGTTGCAGAATTGGATGCTATTGACCTGCAAGCATTTAACTTGCGCAAAAGAGTAACTTCCAAGACTGACCTACACTCCCAAGCCAATTTAGTCTTAAGTAATTTAACTGGCCTTGCAAACTAATGACTCGCGATCTAAAAAACACAGTTAGATTACAATTAAAAGCGACAGAAAGCGCTAGGAAAGCTTTAGAGCTCGAGCTAAAGCGTATGCAAGCTAAGGGTCTTACTAATGTGCAAGCGGTGGGCGGAGAGAGTAGTGCTGTGAGTGACGCTAAAAAAAGTCTGATTGAGAGTATCTATGATGAGCAAAATCGCCCACCGGAAATGGCTGTGCACTACCGCGCCAGATTGGAAGCAGAAAGACGTAAAAAAGAAGCATTAGCGGCAAATAACGGTGATAACCTTTTTGTCAACCCTACTATAGCTGCTCTAAACGCTAGTGGAGAAAAACTAGACAATGCGGCAGAGCGCGATCGCAAGCAGATCGAGTACCTGAAAGAACTGGTTACCAGTCCGGAAGCCCCAGTTGATAGTGAAGATACTACTCATGCTAGTAATGAAGCAGGGCTAACAGAATTATTAAACGCCACTATAAGACATGAAGAAAATTTACAAACTATTAGAAATGAACTGGAAAAAGAGCCCAAGCTTGCTGTCATCAAAAAACAAGCTGCAGAGGCTACTGACAAGAAAAAGGCAGAGGAAAAGGATTTGACCTTAGTGTATGGGGATAAGACACAGGAGCAGGATGAGTTTGATACTGCTCTTAAAGATCTTAAACTGGATCGCACTGAAGCACTGCGAGAAACTACAGAGGAAGAGCTGAAATCAGGCAAAAAACAAAAAACTACTTTCAATGCAGAAGCTGTTGAAAAAAAAGTGAAAGAGTTGGAAGTGCAGCGATTGGCTCAGGTGTTGGGGGCAGAAAAATACACTGACCTTAGTACAAAACAGGCGCGAGTTAGGGAAATGGCAAAGAATATTGGCCTTGATCCCAATGACCGGAAGCAATTGCGCGAGTTCTATCAAGGCTTGTTTTACAGCAATTACAATAGCTTGCAAGAACAAAGAGAAGCAGCCCGCGATGCAGCTGCACAAGAAAATAAGAATATTTACTTTAGGCCAGGTGCCAAACGTTTGGGAGTATTGGCAGCCTCAGAAAAAATTGTAGGGCTAGTTAACTCCAGAGAAGAATTCGAAGAATTGCTGCAAGGTACTGAAGAATTGGAAACTCTAGAGGCAGTAGATCCAGATGTACAGAAAATTAGAGGTGCAGCTCAGAAAGTAAATTCCATGGCAGCAGTGGTAATTACCCAAGTTGCAGAAAATACTGATATTAATCAAAATCTCTTTGGGGAGAGAAGCCTGCGCGCGCTCAGCTCAAAGCAAAAGCAAGCCGAGCTATCAGCAGTCGCAAAGCAAATCTCTGAGTCACAACCATTTTTACAACCATTTTTGGTAAGACAATATACCAAATCATTATCACCATCTGAGCGCACAGAATTGCTAAATCAACTCCAAAAACTCAATCGCGCTGCTACCCCAGCAGGGTTGATCAGAAGTGGTTTAGAAAAAACTACAGAGAAATTAGATGAGGGCTTGGGAATACTTGGAGAGAAAACTGGTGTCACGCCCGCGATCAGAAAAGCCAAAAACTATCTCACTGAGGCTGAGCTTGACTACAAAGACAAAAGTAGACGCTCTAAGTCAACCAGGTTGAAAATTAATATCGGTAGAGTAAGTGCAAATTATAAAAAGCTGAACAAAGATAAAAAGGGTGTAGGTAGTAAACTGCTAAGCTTAGGAGGTGCGTTGATTGGCAATGTCTTACAAGCCGCAGGTGACGGACTAATGCAAATCAAGGTAGTCGCAAATGGTGTAAGTGGTTTTAATAATAGTATTGCTACTATTAAGGAATTTGGGCAGGCAGTCAATACAAGCGCTCCAGTTAGATTTGCCTCTGGAGCTATAAAAGCAGTTGGCACAGGAGTGCAGGCTGTGGGAACCGGCTTAGGCGCAGTGGGAAGAGGAGCACTACCAGGTTTGGGTTTAGCAGCTCTAGGAATTGCTAGTGGTGGTGGACTACCAGCTGCTTTAGCATTAGGTGGCGCAGGTTTAGCCACTGGGGCAGTAACCCGCACTCTGGAAAACATGCTAGAGATGTCACCAAAAGTCTTTGCTAACTCAATTTTTGGCAAATTATCTGGAGGCTTAGGAATAGGTCTAAAAGAATTCATTACTAACAATAATTTTACCAATGCTTTGTTGAAGACTGAAGGCGGTCTGGCAAGAATTACTCAGAGTGGATTATTTACCCGTAATTCCATGATTCTTAGAGGCTTTAACCGTGCTTTAGTGGCAGCGCCAATTGCGGGGGCTGTGGGAGCACTGCTAGGCGGTCCAGTAGGATTACTAGCAGGTTTAGGAGCTGGGGTTGGAGCCAGTGTTGGTCTTAGTGTCGCAGGTGACGCAATCTCCAATGTTGCCATGCGACGTGGACTAGACTTTTTCAAGGTTCTAAATCTAATTCCTTTTGACAGCATCTCCAATGTGATTAGTGGCAATCGGATCTTAGCAAGCCAAACTAGAGTATTTATGGACAGGATGGGCGCAAAAGATATTAGCGGGCGAAGATTGGAGTTGGGAAGTTTGGAAAAGCAAATGTATGGCTTTAACGATCCATTTTCAACAGCTTTCAATTCCGCACAATTAGGCTTACATCTATATTCAACTAATCTTCTCAGCAGTCAGATGTTCAAGGGTGGATTTGCTGCAGTTGGAGAAGTTGGCACTAGATTCTTTAACTCACGAATTGGCAGTGCCTTTTCCCTGGGGGGACGATTAACCCAGCTTTCTTCATTGGTAAAGACTCTAGGTCTTGGCAATGTAGCTTTAGGGGCGGCAAGTCCAGGGGTGATGCGGGGTATTATCAGAGGAGCGGGTATCGGAAGTATTGCAGGTTCAGTAGCTGGCGTAATCCTTGCCAGTTATCTAGGACTAACTCCAGGTATCGCTGCTGCAATCTTAGGAGCAGTTGGCGGAGTTGTAGGTGGCTTTGTAGGAGCAGCAGTCGCAGCCCCCTCAGGCTTCTTCGCCGCCCCAGTGACTGCTACTATTGGAAGCTTCTTAGGTTCAGCTTTCGGAACTGGAGTAGGAGCTTGGCTTGATACAAATATCTTCAATAGGCTCTTCGGACTGGGAGTGGGTTTAGTGAATCCCCTCACATTTTTGCTGGGTATAAAGGAGTTTATGAACTTTCTGACTACACCGATTCGCAACTTCAAAGACTATGCCACAGTGGCGATGATGGCGTTTAGCGTGATCAGCTTTATTGTGGCAGTGGAAAAAGCCACAAATGGCAGTCTTTTTAGTGAAGAGGCTCAGGTGCAGGGTATTAGTACTTCCCAAAATGTAGGATTCAAGCTGAGTGCGGCCTCTACAGAGTTTAATTCTGGCAAAGATCGCCTGATAATTAATAAAACTAAATCAGCCGACTATGAGTTCAACGGGATTGAAAGCCTAGAAGTTTTGGCAGATAATAGCGTTAGCTTCAAAATTGCAGGCAAGTATTGGGTATTGGAGAATCCTGGTCAATATATTTACAGCCCCAGCAGCAATAGTTTAGTTGGTACTGGGCAAAATATTAGCGCAGTCATATATAAGAGCTTTGAGCCTTTGACTGTAGGCTCAGCAGATAGCACTACCAATAGCACTGGCAATTCTGGACGAGTTGCAGGTGTAGGTCTAGAACAAGTGAATTTCTGCGAAGTATTTACTAGCAATTGCACTACTAACTAACTCTGCTTCAAATTCACAGAAATACATTGCTTTATTTATCGCTTGGACTACCTAGTGAATAATCTCCAAAACCATATGGATCTGCCGGGTCTGAGTCACCATCTCCATCAGGGTCTGTACCTTTTTTATCTTTTTCCTCTTTGGCAGTGGCAGCCCTAGCAGTTGTTGCCTCAGGACTATTATCCGTCCTTAGCCACTCTGGCAAGTCACTTTCGTCACTAACAGTTGTTTGGGTTGCTTGGGCAGTCTGTGGCACTGATGCAGTTTGCTGGTTTACTGCGGGAGCCGGAGCTTCTGGGCGCGGTAGTTCACTGGCGGAGTATTGTTGAGACAAGCTCAAACTATCTGACTGTGGTAGGTTTGTAGAAGCCTGATAATCGGGGTTTATGGAAGTAGGAGCCACGGGATTGTCATTGGCGTTAGTATCCGCAAGATTAAAATCGTCTGATAACATACTAGCGGCGGAGCCAGAAAAAGCAGTTGCTACAACTGGTTGAATTGCTGGTGCCAAAGGCCCGTCAAATTCAGTAGTTACAGATCTCTCAGTTGTAGTGGTAGTTTGAGTTGGCTGCGCAAAAGATTTAACTTTATCCGCCAGTTTATTGAAAATATTTTTTTCTGCCTCAGGTTTAGCTGACTGCTGAACTGCCGGCTGCAATGGAGATTGCGAGGGAGTTTGTACTGGAGATTGAGTTGCAGTAGTGACAGCATTGTAATTACTCTCCACAGGACTAGCTGAAAATGAGTCCTTAATACTAAAATCACCTGTGGCGTAACTAGTGCTTGCATAATCGTTGACTGCGTAGTTGGCGAAAGGATCACTGATCCCAGCGGCTGACATACCTGTAAGTTGTTGTCCATCAGTACTAGTTGTGGTTGTAGTACGATAAGTTTGCACTCTCCGACGCCATACACTCAGCAATAATATAGGCAAGATTAGTAGACATAACAGTAACAAAATAATAACGCCTAGAATAATGGCAGTTTGACGTTCCAAAACCAATCCCAAAATATTAACTTGACCCTCAGATGTGGAATCAGGTTGCACTATAGCGAATGACCACTCTCTATCCACAGTTTCAGCGCTGGAGTTAGTAATGGTAAGTTTCGCCTTGATTTGCCCCACAGGCAAATCGGATCTCCAGCCACAGCGCAGACTATATTCAGCACCTTCACGGTTAGTAATTAATTCACATTCCTCAGTACGGTCCTGCCCATTGATACTTAGTCGAAGATTTGCCAAGCTCAGCAGCCCAAAACTACCAGTGGTAATCTTCAGACCAACTATGGGCCGTAATTCCTTCACTGCGGAGCCATTAGCCGGGCTAAAGTCACTGATTGTAATCTCAGTCAAACTATTCACCCCAGAATCCTTGGCTTCTACCCTAAATCTGCCTGAAACGACTTCGCTGGTATTACCAGCTTTATCTTTAATCTGCAATTGCAGCTCATAGTTGCCAGGCTTTAAATCTTTTACATTCCAGTTATAACTTTTTTGAGTCTCCAGCTTATCTGAGGCAATTGTTGTCAAGACCTTCCAGTCATTTGTTCCGACTTCTCTATATCTCAGAGTTAATTCTGCAATGTTCTCTATATTGGTCAATGACCACTGGATAAGATTCTGCTCACCAGTCAATAATGAATCTGCTTTAGGATAGCTAAAACCCCCAGTTGGTAATGGCTCTGGAGTCGGTGCAGGAGCGACAGGAGTGGCGACATCAGCCACTGTCAATTTATAAGTCTGTCTGGCAAAGCCATTATAGTTATCCCGCACCTCAATCACAATCTCATGCAGGCCAAGATTTTGAATATTCGTCCCTTCCAGTTTGTTACCATTCAACTTTAGAAAGTCGGGCTTTTTCGTAATAACTCTGGCCAGAGAGTCACCATCTGGGTCAACGGCGCGAATGTCATAACTATAATTTTGCCCTTTAGTAATCTTAGCATTGGGAGTAGAAGTAATCACTGGGATCTGGTTGGCAAAATTGCGGATACTGACTCGCCTGCGATTGCAGATTGTGTAAGGAGTGCCCACATTTTTATAGTCTGCACATACACTAAAGCAATACGCCCCGTCGCCTAAAGCAGCCCCATCTGAGTAACTTCCTAAAGTATTCCAGCCAACGACTTGTACTTGCCCCTTGCTGGGCTGACTGGAATTCAGAATAGTTCTTTGCTTAATCTTGCAGGTGGGGTCCAGAATCTCTATCCTTACTGGAAAACTAATCTGATTATTGTCGAATATTTTATATTTCACTTCTACAGTGGATCTGACACTATAGTTCGCCACAGGTGCTAACACTTCAAATATGTCATTACTATCTAATGGAACTTGCACTGTTTGCGCAGTAATGGGCATTGTGAGCCCAATAATTACACAAGCGAAAAGACAGAAACCTCTGAGAATCTTGAAGCTCTTAAAAACTAGCGGTAATTGTGAATGCTCTAGATTGTTTTTGATAGACTAATTCTAGCAAAATCTAGTCTGTAAGTTAATGTAAACCACTAGGATACTAAATCAGTTAAATTTTGCTAGATTGGAGTATGGCGGAATCAAATTTATTAGTAGCAACCAGAAATACTCGGCGTTTTTTGCTGTATTTCGTAATCTTTATTTTGGTTGTGATAGTTTTACAAGTAGTTGTGGGCCTTCTAAGCAGAAATACTCCTAAATCCTCAACTGCGGCCACTCCAACTGCGGCCAACCTAAATAAATTTGGAAGTTTAGCTACCAGTGGTTTGCGCTCGCAGTCAATTGAATTGGCCGGCAATTCTAAACCAATTTTTAATATTAAAGATAAGTTTACTGCGCTGGGTTTTAATACTATCAAGGTACACAAACTAAAGAGTTACACTCAAGAAATAAAGCAGCAGACAATTATCAAAGATGTTGCTTCTAAGCTTTTGTTCAAGTCTGAACCTACACTTCTCAGCAATCAAGCTAGCTGGAGTGAGGGCAATCGCAATCTTAAATTTAGCTATGACCTTGGTACTTGGGAATATTCAAACAGCAGAGCGCAGCCGCAAAACCGCTTCGGAACGTTTCTAGAAAATAAAGAAGCATACAGACTGCTTGTTGATAAATTGCTTAGCAACTTGAATCTAAACCGCAGCACTATAAATCTCGAAAACCTGCAGGTTGATTACCTTAGCAGAAGAGGCAATAGCTTTGTTGCAGCGGCTAATTTCCAACAGGCGGAGTTTGTAAAATTACGTTTATATCCTTTGGTAAACGCCAATACTACGCCTGCGCTCAACTTAAAGTTTGTCGATCTGGATTACCATTCTGCTCCTATTGAAATCATTATTACTGCCAATGACCCTACTAAATTGGAGATTGCAGATATTCTGTCACTGAAATTTATCGATTTGAACACTGCCAATGATAACGCTCCTTATCAATTGCAAACTAGTGAGAATGTCTGGAAACAGATAGAGAGTTCTCAGGGAAAGAATGGGAGTATTGAGCAAATTGTTGCAGAAAATCAGGATGCATATCAGTTTGGGCAGGTTTCTGGCCAAGACCTCTTGAGTTTCCAAGTTGATGCTCCGAAAGTTGAATTAATCTACACTTTGGAAAAAATTGTTAATGATTATTATTTAATACCCTCATATAGCTATTCCGGGACAGCGAGGCTTGCTAACAGCCCAGACCGTGATAATGCCAGTTTCGTTATGTATGCCTATGCATTTAGTAATCCTGGGCAAAAGTGATTTCGGTTGCTGATCGGGCTCTGATTTATTAGAATGTTCCAATAATATTACCCCAAACTTTCTACCAATGGCTAATCACGCTAAGACTAAATATGTCTTTATTTCTGGTGGAGTGCTATCCGGTTTGGGTAAGGGAGTGACTGCTGCTGCTTTAGGCAGTTTATTAGAAGCCCACGGTTATAAAGTGGGAAGTATTAAATGCGAAAATTATTTGAATATCGATTCAGGTACTATCAACCCTATTGAGCATGGAGATCCATTTTTGTGCAATGACGGGCTAGAAGCTGACATGGACCTGGGAACTTATGAAAGATTTTTGGGAGTAGAAATGGGCAAGAAAAATTACACTACTATGGGGCAGGTTTACAAAGCTGTAATCGATCGCGAGCGCAACATGGGGTATAACGGCGAAGATGTTGAAGCTATTCCACATGTGGCCGATGAAATTATCAAACGTATCAAAGAAGCAGGTGAAGGAGTAGACATTTGTGTTGTCGAGTTAGGCGGTACTGCAGGTGAATATCAAAACGCGCTTTACTACGAAGCTTGCAGAATCATGAAAGTGGAAGAAGCTCACAGGGTGATTAATGTGCATGTATCATATATGCCTGTGCCCAAACATCTTGGCGAACCCAAGACCATGCCCACTCAGATGTCAGTGCGCACTCTGATGTCTATGGGCATTTCTCCAGAATTTTTAGTATTACGTTCTGAAGTGGACCTAGATGCTAGGCGTAGGTATATCTTAGGACTGAAAACCAGCGTTCCAGGTGATAACGTGCTAGTGGCGAAAGATTTAGAGACTATTTACGAATTACCATTGGAATTTGCAAAACAAGATTTCGATATTAAGATCCTTGCGGCACTTGGTCTCAAGGCCAATCCCAAGAGAGATATAGGTGCCTGGAAAAAGTTGGTGAATCATATCAAGAAACCTAAAACTAAAACCATCAACATTGCTATTGTAGGCAAGTATTTTACTAAGAACAAAGGCGATTTTGTACTACTTGATGCCTACTACGCCCTCATAGAATCAATCAAACATGCATCTTGGCAATTGGAGTATGCGATCAAGTTTAGCTATATCAATAGTGGTGACCTTGAAACAGATGGTGAAGCCGCTGCTAAAGCCGCCTTAACAGGAAGCGATGGAATTATCGTACCTATTGGCTGGGGCAATCGTGGCGCAGAGGGAAAAATCATGGCCATCAAGTATGCTAGGGAAAACAAGATTCCTTATTTAGGGCTGTGTTTTGGTATGCAGTTAGCTGCAGTAGAGTTTGCTCGTAATGTTTGCGACATGGAGGACGCTAACACCACTGAGATTAACCCTAAAACTAGTTATCCTATTATTCACGAGATTCCTGCTGATGAACGCTACCAGGTGATCAAAGGCAAAGGAGTTAGCATGCGCCTGGGAGCTTACGATTGTGTATTAAAGAAGGGGACAGTTGTAGAGAGGATTTACAAGAAATATAGACAGGGTAGATTGATTAAGCCAGATGAAAAGGCTACTTACAAGGCCGATGGCGAGTTTATCACTTCTGAGAGACATAGGCATCGCTTCGAAATGAACAATGTCTACAGAGCTCCACTGGAAACAAAGGGTATGGTATTCTCGGGCACTTCTCCGGATAATTTCTTTGTAGAAATGCTTGAATTGCCAGAAAAGATGCATCCATTCTTCGTTGCTACCCAAGCGCATCCAGAATATAAATCTACTCCATTAAAACCACATCCTTTATTTTTAGAGTTTTTGGGTGCTGCTGAAGAATATAACACTCATAATTAGTCTTTTATGCAAATCAAAATTTATTCTGAAAACCAGGGTTTTGCCCAGTACGTGCATAAATTACTAGCAAGTTTCGGGCATCTCACTCAAAGAGTGCAGTTTTCAGAAAATATTGACCAGTATTTCCAGGTGGCACAACCTGTTGTATTAATACTAGATCTAGATTCAGCCACAAAACCTTTACAACTGATGCATGCTTTGGGGACTAAAGCTCCTCACATATACAAACTCGCTCTCAAAGCACGCGCAGATCTTGAGCACAGGCTAGACGCCTATGCAGCCGGTGCGGATGGCTTTGTGACACAAGATCAACTGGCCAATATCTTACCAGCCAAATTGAGATCTATTGAAGCGGGTTGGTATCAAAGACAAACTAACTCCGGCGCAAGTACAGCTGTGCGGTTCCTCGCCAATAGGACTGTGAAGATCAATGAACACAGCCTAAGTTTGTCCTTTACGGAATTGAAAGTATTCAAATTTTTTTGGGAAAACAACTACAAAGTGATTTCTAAAAAAGAGTTCCTTAACGCAGTATGGCCTGGGGTTAGCACTGCTAAGCAAAATCTGGGTAACGTATACTTGTACCGTTTAAGAAAAAGATTGCTCAGAAGTATAGGGAATTCTGTTGTAAAAACTGTCAAAGGGCAAGGTTACAAATGGGATTATTAGGTTATAATTGATTAGCTTTTATAATTTTACAATTTCATGAGTAGACTATGAAAATAGCTGATATACCTACACCATTGGCTGATTCTGTGCGACAGAATTACTTAGACTTCTTTAAAGCACGGGCTCATGTAGAAATTCCCAATGTATCTTTAGTCCCCAATGTAGACTCTACTTTGCTGTATACAAACTCTGGAATGTTTCCGCTAGTGAATTATTTGGCTGGAGCAGCCCATCCTTTAGGAAACCGCTTAGTAAATTTTCAACGTTGTATCCGCACTGGTGAAGATGATATCGCAGAAATTGGTGACTGGAAGCATACCACTATGTTTGAAATGATGGGCAATTGGTCTTTGGGAGATTATTTCAAAGCAGATGAGATCTCATGGTTACTGGAATTATATGTAGAAGTATTTGGTTTAGACCCTAAACGCTTGTTTGTCACAGTGTTTGCAGGAGATACTGACGCACATAGAGATATAGATTCGATTAAGTTCTGGCAAAAGGCTTTTGCTAAGCACGGTATTGAGGCCAAAGTAGCAGAAGTGCTATTCATAGAGGAGGATGGCAAAGATCTAGCTTACACAGCTAATTCTGACAGTAGTTTGGGTCCTAAGTTAGAAAATTGGTCTATGGATAGTGATCCTAGTATCAAGATATTCCTGTATCCAAAAAAGAAGAACTGGTGGCAGAGAGGTGCTACCGTTGGAGAATTGGGCGGACCGGATACTGAGATTTTTTATGATACCACTTCTGCACACGATGTATCTAAGTTTGGAGTGGCACACCCAAATAGTGATTCCCCTAGATTCTTGGAGATTGGCAATTCAGTATTCATTCAATACAAACTCGACGAAAATCTACAGTGGTCTGAATTGAGTCAAAAGAACGTAGATTTTGGTGGAGGTTTTGTGCGGATATTGCTCGCCAGACAACAAGTGTCAGACCTGTTTGAAACTGAAATCTTCACCCCAATTATTAAAAGATTAGAGGAAATTTCCGGCAAGAATTACAAAGACGGCGCCGCGGACAATGAATTTACTAAATATTTCCGCATAATCGCTGATCATGCCTTCGGTAGTACATTTATCATCGCAGATGGAATCAAGCCTGATCGCAAGGATCAAGGTTATATTCTAAGACGCCTGATCCGCCGTGCTATTCGTATGGGCAAGCGTTTAGGAATTGAGCAGAACTTTTTAGGAGAGATTGCTAAGATTGTAATTGGCATCTACCAGAGACACTATAGTCATCTTGCCACTGAAACTGAGACAATTATCGCTGAATTGAGTCAAGAAGAGGATAAGTTCCGCAGAACTTTGGCTCAAGGCCTGAAGGAATTGCAGAAAATCTTGGGCAAGAGTGATCTGGAAACTATCAGTGGTGAAGAGTTGTTTTATATTTATGAGACCTATGGTTTTCCTTTTGAATTATCTATAGAAGAGTTGGGGCTAGACATTGAGCAACATGCTGAGCTTTTGGCGAAATTTCAGACTGCAGAAACTAGTCACCGTGAGCGGAGTAGGGCAGGTGCTGCCCAAAAGTTCACGGGCGGCCTAGCCGATCATTCAGAAGCCACGACACGGCTACATACTGCGCATCATTTGTTGCTCAGAGCTTTGCAAGAAGTTTTGGGTACTGATGTGCATCAAAAAGGTAGTAATATCACTGCAGATAGGCTAAGAATCGACTTTTCATTTCCAGAAAAGCTCAGCAATGAGCAGCTTTCCAGAGTAACTGAGATAGTAAATGACAAAATTCAAGCAACTCTAAACGTGGTCAAGGTCAACTTATCGCTTGAAGCAGCCCAGAGCTTGGGAGCCGAAATGGAATTCGGACAGAAATATGGTGAATTAGTCAGTGTATACTTGATCGGCAATCTTCCAGCTGATTTTAGTCCTCAAGATCCTACAAAGATTATGGAAGAACTAAGTAATTATGAAATATTTTCCAAAGAATTCTGTGGTGGACCACATGTGAAAAACACTGCTGAGCTTGCAGAATCTGGTAGATTCGTCATCCTCAAACAGGAAAGTTCTGGTAGTGGAGTGAGAAGAATCAAAGCCAGTTTAATTTAATAGCCTAAATCAACATGGCAATTGAAGTACAAGAGAATGTAAACTTAGCACCTTTTTCCACAATCAAAGTAGGCGGACCCGCTCAATATTTCGCTGTGGCCAAATCTAGAGAAGATCTGATAGAAGCGGTTAACTGGGCTCGTATCAAAAAAGTAATGCTAACTGTTTTAGGCTGGGCTAGCAATAGTTTGATTAGTGATAATGGACTCCCAGGATTAGTAGTAATTAATAAATCCAGCAAAATGTCCTTTCTTACTGGCGGTTTCTCTGAAATCCAAGTTGATGCAGATCCAGAGCAACAAAATAGTGCGACAAGATTAGAACAAGCCGATCCGGAAAATTATTATGACTTCGGGGATTTGGACTACGACGAATCTACCCTGGAACCAATAATTTTGGAGGCAGAGTCGGGCATGCCTTGGCAAATGCTGATCAATCAGAGCATAGCTAATGGCGCCACAGGTCTGCAGTTCTTTGCTGGAATTCCAGGCACAGTTGGCGGCGCAGTATTCAACAACATGCATGGCGGCACTCATTTCGTAAAAGAATTTGTCACTGAAGTAGAAGTTATTGATTTAAATACTGGAGTAATATCTTGGTTGCAAGCAGAGCAGTTGGAATTTGACTACGATTATTCAAGGTTTCATCGCACTGCTGAAACCATCTTGCAGGTGAGATGGCAATTGCGCAAAGGTGACAAGAATCGCGCGCGCGCCACAGCAATTGAATGGGCCAAGCGCAAAAAACTCCAGCCAGCTAGATCGTTGGGATGTATGTGGCAAAATCTCACCACTGAATTACAGCATAAACACAACTTCCTCTCCAACAGTATGGGCTATGTGGTAGATCAGCAACTGGGACTCAAGGGCAAACAAATAGGCGGCGCTAAAGTTTCTGAAGCACACGCTGCATTCATCGAAACAACAGAAGGTGCAAAAGCAGCTGACGTACACTCGCTTCTAATGATGATTACAGCTGGCTGCGAAGAAAAGTTTGGCTTCACACCAAAGCTAGAAATTATTCTTAAGGGCGAATTCTAAAACTAAAAAGAGTCTTTTTTAGGGTTTTTTAGGGTTTTTTAGAGTTTTTTTAATCTTCTCTTCAAACTCGCTAATTTCTTTTGCATACAATCAGCACAGTTAAGTTAAATTTTGACTGCGTTGAAAACTCTGCTATCAATTTTCGTATTAACAATAACGCTAACTGTGCAGATGCTGGCCAGTTTACCTGCTCCACTATTAGCGCAAAGTGTTAAACAGAGTCACCAAAAAATCTATACTAACCTGCAAACCTATGACTACCCTATCAAAACAGATGGGCAGTCTGTAGAGTATAGACTTTGGCAAAGTGGCAGACTGCTAAGAACTGATACAGTTAGAGTTAGCAATCCCCAGTCGGCAATCAAAACCACAAAGCTAGCTCTACCATTGAAAACAACTGGGGAATATAAATTGGAATATAGAGTCTTAGATGAAGTCGACAATTCAACAATCTGGTACCAGCAGATTATTGATGTCAACCGGGCAATACCAATCCTGGGGTTACTCAGCCTGAGCGAATGCGCACAAAACCTCTGTCTGGAATTACACAGCAACAAGCAAGCTGATTTGTTAGATGAAAGAGGGAATACACTAGCAACTGTAACTGCAGGAATACAAACAATTACCTTGCTGCAAGACTTTCAGTGGGATAAGGCATATAGTTTTAAACTGAAATTACTCGACCGATATGGCAATCTGTCTGAGTTTCAGGAAATTAGCCACCAAACTCCTGCACTAGCAGCACTTACTGGAGAAGTATTTGGAGCAAATCAAGATTACCCTTGGGGCAAAGACAGTCAATATGCTCAGCAGCCAGGTAGCGCAAGACTATGGCTGCAACATAAACTAGCTAGCAATGATACCTACTATTTTGAGAACATATCAATACCTGCACCGCTGCTAACATACACTGATATCAAGAACGAGGTAATGATCTATGGCAATGCAGTCAGCAAAAGTAGCGATCTACATTTGCAAGTATGGCAAAGATTTCCCAGCTATCAAGAAGCTAGACAGTTTTGCAATACTCCGGCCAGCAATCTCTCAGAGTACATTAGAATAAATACTGACTGTTTGCAGTCTGCTTTGGGAATTAGCAATTTCGCCGACTTCAGCAATGAGGTACAGCGCCACTGCCGTGCCTCCTTACTGCCTTGGCAGCATCAAGAATGTGTAGGCAAGCTCTACAACAAACAACGTGAAGCATTTCTAGACGCTGCCACAGTCAAAATAGGTCATGTCTTGGTCAAGCTTTTCAAGGCAGATGGCAGCAAGTTGGCCGAACTCTGGCAAGAGGGCAGCACCAACTTCTTGTTTAGGCTGAATAGTTCGCAACTTAGGCCGGGGGAGTTAGTCAGGGCGCAGACACAGATCTTTGGTGACTTGAACTTTCGGGGCAAAAGTTACTCATACCGCAATCAACATTCACAATTGCTTAGTAACTACGGTCTAAGCTCAGAGCTTTCCAATAAACTAGCCCTCACTGCCTCTAGTAAAACCGCCAAAGCTCTGGCTCGTAAATGTGAAAATAGTGCTTGCCAGATTTTGAACGTTGATTATTTCAACCAAGGGGTTAATGCTCAAGGTAAATGGGAGGAGTGGCCTGGTTGGTATGCAAAAGTCGGCACCAAAAGCTGTGGGGCAGCTAGTGCCGTAATGGCGGCAAGCAAATTTGGTAAATTACTCTCAAGCAGCAGTCTCAAAAGCAATGTGTTTAGTGACAATGGCCAGAAGCTAAGCTCGAAACGCTGCAATCGACCCGGCGCATTTGCTCTTACTTCCTACGATAGCAATTGTAACCAATCTAGTAGTGCAGGTATCAAAGCTTATCTCAACCAGCAGGGACTGAATGTCAAACTTTATAGTCCTAATCGTGCTAATTGGAAGATCGACATAGATAAAATACGCTCCGCATTGTCTAAAGGTCATCCCATTATACTCTCATATAGTAAACCAATAGGACATATTCTTTTGGTCAAGGGCATCACTTATGACAATCAGCTAATAGTTAATGATCCCTATCGTGACTTTCAGAATGATTATCGAAAAGGTGTTTATGACTATTCAGGGCAAGACGCAATTTACAGTCTTTATCCAAGTAACAAGTTTGTAGTGAACTTTTTTATGGAAGTAGGTGATTGAGAATTGTAAGAGTCTCTTAAGGACATATTTAACTTTTTAATATATAAGTAAATGAAGCCAACTATAGCTAGATTTGCAAGCAGTGTTAAAAAACATCGAAGATTGCTTAGGATCAGTGCTTTCGTCTTTCTAATTAGCTTTTGTTTGACTTTGGCTCTTTACCAAAATTATCCTCCTCTAAGGTATCTAGTTGACCCCAGACTTGCCACCTGGACTTGGAGTCATCCCGCGGCCAATCTGAGCCTAGAATTGCCAATTGAGCTCGATGTGGAGTACTCTGCTAGTATCATTACTACAGATCAACCTGTGTTGGAAATTTACAAATTCGTAGAGGTAGCCAGCGGCGAGTGGGTTATGACTCTCGAAACCCAGAAAGTCCCAGAATCAACAGGGCCAAATGAATATGCCGGCGACGAGGCTGACAGTTCCTTA
>CAZXFQ010000008.1:0-36496 GCA_964640685.1 uncultured Candidatus Saccharibacteria bacterium | reverse complement strand
GGACCTGCTAGAGGCTGGCGGCATTGTCACCAACGCCAATACCATCCCAAATGATCCCAACCCCCCCCTGAAGCCCTCAGGGATCCGTATTGGCACACCCGCAGTTACCACTAGAGGAATGAAAGAAGCTGAAATGCAAATGCTTGTTGATTGGATCAAAGCCATCGTAATTGACCGTGCGGACCCTGGCCAACTGCGTCAGCAGGTGCTGGCACTCACTGCTAAATTTCCTGTTTGGGAATAATTTAAGTCAACATGCAGATCAAGGTTTATACAATTGGCAAAACCAAGGATAGCGCTCTAGCCGAGTTAATTGCTAGTTATCACAGCAAACTCAAATTTAGCAAAAATCCGCATTTCCTCTCACTACTAATTGCTGACAGACATCCGCAGCAAGCTTATTCGCCCGCGCAAATATTGGCGGAGTATAAATTTTCAGTACATAATAGCTTCTTTTTGGCGGAATGGGGCAGGACTTTGAGTACTGAATCTTGGCAGAAACTGTTACAAACCAAGCTACTAGAAGCTGAGGATGTGAATTTAATTATTGGCAATGCCTTTGGTTGGCACAAAGAAGCTGAGATTAACTATATTTCCCTTTCGGCCCTAACTTTTACACACGAGCTTGCCACTCTGATGCTATGGGAACAGTTATATCGCTTCTCTGACTTGCTTTTAGGGGGCAAGTTTGCAAAATAAAAATCACACGTAACATTGTTTATATTGGTCTATATATCCTATAAACTGGCTCTAGTAAAGCAATATAAGATATAATTGCGTATGTTTATAAAGCTAAGGCATCTATTTGAGGCACTGGACAGGTTTACGCAGCGCTTATTGCGACGAAAAAATATTGTAAAGCTAGAAAGAGCCGCTGCCATTTTCGCAATGCTAAGTTTTGCCGGCCACCTTCTTCTAATCTTCATAGCTAGAAACGATATCTTCTATATCTCTGAAGATCTGAGCAATGCTGATTATCTAAACGCTATCGCTACGCCTTTCACAGTAATCCTGATCTACGAAGTATTCGTACTGATTCTGTCCATCTCCAAGCCTGTTGCCGTTTCAATCGCAAATCAGTTCCAGGTGATCTCCTTAGTGTTCCTGCGCGACGCTTTTATCGGTTTAGCCAAGATCAATACTGGGAACGCCGTCACCAGTCCAAGTTATTTACAGCCATTTGATCCAGATGTTCTAAAATTAGTGATATTTCCTTTGGTTGGGGGCATAGGGATTTTCCTTCTAAGCATCTTGTTCTACCACTTTCTAAAAATACACAATGAGCCTTTCAAAAAGAAGCGGCCCATTGTGACGCGAATAGGCAAGAAACTACTGATGTTGACCGTTTTAACTCTAGCTTTTGTAAGTTTGGCTCAGTTTACCGTGCAGCTAGTACTACCTGACATTTGGGGCTACCTTTCTTCCGAACATGCCATCAATATCTTTATGCAAAGAGTTTTTACTTATTTGGTAATTGCGGATATCTTCTTAGTATTATTCTCCATATTGACAGATGATAATTACGGAAAAGTATTACGAAATGCAGGCTTTGTAATTGGAGCTACTCTCTTAAGGCAGTCTCTAACAATAGAACAGCCCTATGGCAGTATACTTGCAATAACTGGAGTGTTGATATCTAATGTAGTTTTTGCGGTATACTTGGTTTACATACGCGAAACAAAAGACCTCAAAGGCTGGCAACAATAATCACAGTTAACAATCTCAAAGAAATCTCAACTGGCTTGAGCCGCTCGTTCTTGTGGCTAAATTTGCGGCTAAATCTTATGGCTAAATTTTCAGATATTTCTCGTACGCTTGCTTTTCCTTGTCATAACCGGACTTACCTAAGGCACCAAACATGGCATTCTTGGACAGTTCCACCCCTGGCTGATCATAGGTATTGACGTCAAACAAAATCCCCATATAACTCACTGCCACTTCAAAGAAATAGAATAATTGCCCCAAGTGATATTCATCTAAAACCGGTACTTGGATTGTGACATTGGGCCTATCATTCTCTGCTAATGAAAACGCTGTAGTAGAATGCTCCAGTGCCAAAATATCTGCAAAAGTCTTGCCCTTAAGATAATCAAACGCTTCTACCCCCTGATAATTTTGTGGTAATTGTAAATCCTTTACCGGCTGCTCAGAAATTATAAATGTAAAGAATTTATCATTAGGGCCTTCAGTATATAGCTGTAGTTGTGAATGCTGATCCACTGGACCTAGTGCTGCTATAGGTGTCATCCCTGTATTGACCAGTTTGCCTTGATTATCTAGTTTTTTGCCCAAGCTTTCCGCCCATAGCTGCTGATACCATTTAGCAAATTCCCAAAGATTGTAATTGTAAGGCATCATCACACTCAAATCTTTCCCCGCCAGGTAATGTTGATATTGTACTGCGACATATTCTGCAATCATGTCATTACTGGCTTCAGCTTCATGTGCCTTTTGTAGATCTGCTGCCCCTCGCAAGAACTCTGCCACGTTTAGCCCAATCAAATGCGCGGGCACCATGCCCACGCTGGAAAGTACTGAAAACCTTCCACCCACATCGCTGGGCACTGAGATGGCCTTGTAGCCTAACTTATTGGCCAGGTCGCGCAAAGTACCAGTGCTAGGATCGGTCAAAAACAAAAAGTGCTGCTTTGCTGCTTCCTGTCCCAGAGTGGTGACCACGAGATTCCTGAAATAGATAAAGCTAGAAGCTTGTTCAATCGTATTGCCTGATTTGGAGATTATAATAAACAAGGTTTTACTAAGATTCAATACTTCCACTAACTGCAGTATTGCCGAAGGATCAGTAGTGTCACCGGCAAAGTACACTTTGGCCTCGGCCTTAAGCATGGCACTAATTAAACTGTCTGGATTAATTTCCCTTTTGTCTTTCTCTATAGATTCATTGTGATACTGGGAATTTAGAGCTCTATGAAAGGCACGGGCGCCCAAATCTGAGCCGCCGATACCAATTATTACAATTGCCTCCATATCTTTGGCCATGGCCTTGGCCAACTGCAGGTCATACTGCATAGTTTCCAACTCCTCGGGCAAGCGCGTAAAGCCCAGATCTGGCTTCTGAGCTAAATAAGTGGCACGCACACTAGCTAATTTGTCGCTAACCAGTGCTAAATCCGCAGCTGAAATACCGCTTTTTAGGCTAGATTGCAAAGAATTTTTAACATTTAGTTTCAGCATAGCTAATTTACTGAATTAAATTAACAACATATTTAACTTATCTTAACATAGTCAAACAGCTGTAGAATCGCTGCACGCTCAGCTGCCGCCTTACGAATCGGGTCTATGCTTGCCTCTAAAAGCCCAGTAAGTTCAGCGTGACCAAGATCTAGCGTCACGAGCGCTTGTTGAGCTTCGACATAAGCTTTATCTGCCAGCGCGCTGACTTGCGGGATCACAGTCAGCCAAAAAGTTTTAACCTGAGTGTCCGGGTTGTAATCTAGCGTCTGTAGCAACTTGAGCACATAATTGAGATTACCCGCGGCTTGGTCTTCTTGCCAGTCGTGGGCGTCGTCATTAAGCTGGTCGATGAAAAACACATTATTCAAGAATAGTTGTAATAAGTCTGCCTGCGCAGCAAACTCAGGAATCTTGCTGGGTTTGAGAATATAAAAAATCTGCGCCAATAAACTAGTAACAGCGCTAGAGCGAGTATGAATGTATTGATAATCTGTGTTAAGCGTCTCTGGCGATTTTTGCGATTTGTTTAGTTCGGCTGGTCTTAACTGTTTAAGTTCAAATCGATAGACAGACTCGGCTATTAGGGCCGACTGCTGGCACAGATCCGCAAATTCCGGCAGAATCTTACTGGTTTGAGCAATGTACTGCCAGCTCAAACGGTGTAATCCAAAAGCACTGATCAAATCACCAGTGGACTGTTTTGTGTCAAGCGTGGCGTCCAAGATAGTATAGGCAAGCCATTCATAATACAGTGCCTTACAATAATTAGAAAATATCTCTGTATCAGTAGCTGGTTCAAACTTGTGATTGGCAACTTGCACCAGTAGTTCTAACAAACGAAATACTTTGCTGTCAGTGCGAGTTTTAAAGCGCAAGTATACAGGTACTTCGATCTGCTGCGCGTCTAGTTCTTTAGCGATACCCTGCCAAATTAAATCTAAATCAGTGTTTACTAGGAGCAGCTTTTGAGTCATAATTGCTCCTTTCGGCTCTGCAGTTTTCAAATACAATGCAAATAACTCTAACGCCAAACTGGTAGTTGAGACTTCGCTGCCAGTAAAGGTCTCAATACCATCAGGTCGGGGGAAATCTTTGCAAATCGCCTGCAGGGGAAACTGACCGGCGGGTAATTGAGCAGTAAGTATCGGTAATAATAGCTTGGCAGCAAATCGCCCTTGCATCTGCTGGCCCGAATGCAGCAAACTCAGGCAGTAATACAGCTGATTAATTAGATCTAATTCTGCATAATTATAATTGCTAAGTACGCCTAATATTTTTTGACGCAACTGCCGGCACTCAAGTCCAGCAGGTGTGCGCAAAAATCTACTCACGTAGTAAACTACCAAAAGCCGGTCAGGATAATAGCTAGAACGGAATTGACTTTGACTCAATGATTTCTCCAAATAGGTCACGACACTTGGCAGTTCTAGACCAGCCAGAGCAGCGGTATACAGAAAATTGGCATTGACTGCTAAGTCAATATCTTGCCATTTGGCTATTTGGGGAGTATTTTCAGCAATAAACCAGCTGGTATAGGGTCCGCCAGGTTTTGATTCGAGTTGGATAGCGGCGAGAAAAAACTTGGGTGCTAGCTTCAACTCATTGACCAATAATGCTGAACCTAAAGCGGCAGTATCGTCGAGGTCATCTGGCAGTGGAAACCTGCGACTTTGCTCAGAGTCAGTCTGCCAGTAATTCACTGTGGTTTTGTAGTCCTGTAACTGTAATAATTCCTTACCTAAAGCGGCCTGGAGCCCTAATAATTCCTGGAATTGCAATGCTTTTGGGGTGAAACTGAGGCTATGATAGGCGAAAAATAGCGGGAAATTAGCAGAAAAGTCTATCCTCGATTCATCCCCAATCAATCCAAAAGCCTGGTAACTAAAATTCTGAGCAATATATAGCTTCTGCAGATTATGTCCAGTAAGCCATCTTGCTGCTTTGTACCAAGCAGTAGTTATCTCCTTGCGCAAGATTTACAACGGTAAAATAAGTCTAAACCTGGTGAATTTGCCCACTGAACTCTCTAACTCGATTCTTCCTGCGAATTGTTTCTCCAATGTCTGTTTCACAAATGGCAGGCCAAAGCCTAGGTTTGTTCTGGTGTTTTTGGTGGAGTAATCAATATCGAATATCTGCGCTTGAGTCTGGAGGGGAATACCTCCGCCATTATCGTATACTTCGATGCATAGTTCTTGCTTGCGCATATAAGCCCTAATCTTGATCAGTCTTTCCTGCTTTTGAGACTGTGATAACTCTTCTAAAGAGTTGACTATCAAGTTGAGAATCATTCTTTCTAATAGGCCAAAATCTCCATAATAATTGATGTCTTTAGGTAAATCACTATTTAACTTTATCTCGTATTTATTGAACAGCGACTTGGTGGATTCTAGTGCCAACTCAATAATTGATTTGACGTTGAAGTTAATCATTGTGGGCCTACCGCTAATCAAACTGCGCGAATTTTCAATGATACGACGCAGCTGCTTGACTGCTTCCTTGCCCCCTGTCAAGCTTTCCTTGACTTCTGCATTCTGGGAATTGGCAGTATCCAGTTCTAATAGGTTGAATGCGCCGTCCAGTGACGATATCGGCGTTACCAAATCATGCAGCATTGACCTTGCAATAGTGCCTATCAAGGCCGAGCTGTGCATACTTTCCAATTGTTTTTGAAAACTTGCCTCCAGTTGCTGGGCACGCAACTTCACTTTCTCTTCCAATTGCGCATTCAATAAAGTCAATTCCTCTGCGTATTTCTCCGCCTTTTTATACGAATCCTCAATCTGCCGATACGCAATCTCAATAGTCTTGTAGCTAATATAGATAAATACCAGCGTAACAGCAGTAACCCCGACGTTGGAAGATGGCGCCGACTCAGCCGCATGTTGAATTATTTCAAAAGAATATAGAGCGCTTGCCAAAAGTGTTGCTATGATAACTACTAGCAAGTAAGTGCGTGCGAATCTAACACTAACTACTATCCCGCTTGTAAATATAATTGTAATAATTATCATTGAGGCAATATAAGACGAAACCCCTGCATAAAACATCGTCTGGATAGCCAGTGCAATTGCAAGTGTGGCAAAGATTTGAAAAGAGAGAGTTTGATTGTGTTTAAAGAGAATGTATCTAAGAAAGACACCAAGTAAAAAGAAGACTAAACTGATGCTACTTACGAAAATATTTTCCGTAAACACTAATGACGAATTGGTGATTAAACTGCGTGAGGTCCATATAACGCTGATGAAACTAGTAATGACGAATAAATCTAAGTATAGTAAGATAATCTCACCACGGCGGCTCCTTAGATTGGATAAAAATTCTAGACTTTTACTCATTGCTATTTAAAGAAAGTTTATTTTCAATGAAATTCACACACCCCAGTAAGCGTAAATTGACGCAGTAGAATGCTTTACTGACTCCTCTAAGGCCTCAGTATTCCTGAACTGTGGATTGGTCATCATTTCTTGCAACATTTCTTGTGCCATTTATTATACCTCCTTCCTATATAGATTGGGCTATATATAACCTAATATAAATGTAGATATATAACTTTACATTGTTATTGCAGGTATTTAAGAATTATATTGATTGTTAGGTGAATAATACCGGCCCCACATTAAACCTGGACTCGCAGTCAAAGTGCACCAAAGGAATTAGATGGAAATTGTCATGTGAATATCCTTTAACTTTCAGTCCAATTTGCCTTAAGATTGCGTTATAAGTTTATTATTCTACGATATGTCAAAATCTATTAAGAGATTGGGATTTGCTGCGCTGTGAGTAGTGGGATTATTGGCTATCAGTGCTCCAGTTTTTGCACAAAGTTACTATTAAACTAGTAGTAGCAGTTCAGGTGATGGTGCAGCTGCAACTCTTATTACTTTTTGTCTAGTGTGCCTTTGCCTACTACCGTTTTTGGCCGTCAACGTTTACCTAACTATGGACGCGATGAAGCGCAGTTTTGGCAAAGATGAAAGTATGCGCTTGATCAGTGCCTTAATTATCTGGTTACTCATCTTCCCAATTGGTTCATAGCTTTATTTCCTAATCGTAATGCGGAAGTTTCCGAAGAAGTCATAAATCTGCCGGCGGTTTGCCAGTTGCAATTAAAAAGTTCCCTATAGTTTAGCTAGGGAGCTTTTTCTAATAGCATTGGTATAATCTATATATTTATGATGTAATACACCTATGAGCCTTGAGTCAAGCGGTAATTCCCTGCCTTATGCAGCAGAGCCATTTTGCAGACCAAGAACTGCTATTTTAGACTTAGGCAGCCTTATTGGTATATACCCTCAGTCGCATAGACAATTTGATCCGTATAGTAACAATTTGGTCGGGGAACCTATCACTAAAGAAATCCAGATTGATTACAGCATCATTCCGCTCTGTGATCAATCTACAGCAGCTGGTTTGCATTGCATTACAGAAATGGGGATTATACCGCCTTCAGATTTAAAGCACGCCATCGACTTGGCAGTAGAACATAGTGGTGAAAGACCTTGGGGCATGTTAAATCCAATTAGCCCAATTACTAGTACATTGGTAAGCATGATAGGGCTTAAACCAGAAGGACTTGTCACATACGCCGGTATCTATACTAGTCTGTTGTACACAACTATGCAAATATTGGTAACAATATTAAACCTAAGCTTATCGATCGCGAACCTAAATCTACATATTTAACATTACCAGCACTTGATCAAGTTGCAACATTTGCTGAAGATCCCGTAGGGGCATTTGAGGCCATAGCTTCTGCCGTAGAACTCAGAACTCTTCTCCTAGAAATAGCTACCAACAGATACGCAACAACTGTAGGAATAAACAAACCCTATAATTTCTTGGGTCGTGAACCTTACGGCAAGAGTTTAACTAGAGCTTTAAGTGCTTTATGTAGACACTTTTTTACGGACCCTGAGCAAGTAAGCGGCATTCAACAAAGAGGTGGGGCTGAGATCAATGCTGGATTTAATTTACTAATGACAGCAAGGCCCGGTAGTATGCCTAATGTAAACCCAGCCAACCTACTGGCTGATATTGCCCCAGATGACGGCAAGGGAATAATTATTCATACTCAGCAGGGTGAAATCTATGCACGAAATACTCGGAAACCAATCCTAGCCCCACACCATGATTTCCCTGAATGGAGCGCTAGAATCTTCAGAGTGGGCACATGTCCGCTATTTACTCATATTATGCAAGCGCAAAACCCTTAGGCGTTACTCAGCACAGAAATTACCTTCCTTAGCGGTTAGGACCTTGCGCAAATCAGCTGACTTGCAGAGCAAAGATTCCCTCTGGTCAGCATTATTGAAGGCAGCAGTCTCAGTAGCAAAAACTGAACTATCGATATACGTCTCAATCCCAAACACGTGACCAAAAGGTGGCACGCCACCTACTACCAAACCAGTGCTGGCGTTGATAACATCAGGTTTCTCAAATTCAAACTTCGCACCTTGACCCTGAGTCGCAAAGAACGCACTCACCTTCCCCATGTCCAGCTTCTTATGAGCCGGTATATTGATTAGCACGTTTTTGCCAGATTTTTTCTCGCGTAGGATCAAAGCCTTGACACCAGTACTCAATTCCAAGCCCCGTACCTTAGCAGCGTCTTCACTAGTGGGAGTTGGTTCGTGCTTGAGGACGCTAAATTCCACATCAGCGTTAACAAACAATAATTTGACCTCACGCTTGATCGCCTCCTGGCCAAAGATTTTGGCAGTAGCCACTGTCTGGCTAGCAATTCTCTTGGTGTCTGAGGGGAATAATGTGGCTTCACGGATATTGTCTAGACCTAGCATTAACATAGTAAATCTCTCCATTCCCAAGCCGAACCCACCATGTGGTGGCATACCGTACTTGAAAATCGATAAATATTCACTAAAGTCATCAGGATTTAGACCGTCACGTTTGATACTAGCCACTAGAGACTCGTAATTGTCTATTCTGCGGCCACCACTCGAGATTTCAGCGTCGCGGCATAACAGATCGAAATTTTGGAGTACCCCAACTGCATCGCGGTAAGCATAGAACTTGCCTTTTGGATAATTGGTCACAAAAATGAAGTCGCTGCCATGGGTTTGCCTGGACCATTCACAGAGTACTTTTTCAGAATCTGTAGACAGATCGTCCCATTTACTTGTGTCCTCAGCGGTGAGCTTGGCCACCAGTTCCAGCGCTTCTGTAAACTTCAGACGTGGATATTTACCACTTTCAGGCAGTTGCACCAATCTCACCCCAAGCAAAGCGATTTCCCGCCCACATTTGACAGCTACCTGACGTACTATGTGACTAGTCACCGCTTCTATTTTCTCCATCACCTCTGACATATCTTTGATAAATCCCATCTCAAATTCAAATTGCATTATTTCAGTCAAATGCCTGCGAGTATTAGAATTCTCGGCGCGAAAACACTTTTGCATAGCAAACACACGCTCATAGACACCCACCATCATTTGCTTATATAGTTGATTGCTCTGCGCCAAGATCGCTGGCTTGCCCATATAGTCGACACGGAAAAGCTCAGCTCCACCCTCTGAAGCAGACGCCAAGATTGCTGGACCAAAGTACTCGGTGAAGCCGTTATCAATCATGAACTGGCGGTATGATTGCGCCATCACACCCTGGACTTTGAATATCGCCGCTTGCTTTGGATGTCGCAAAGTAATCGCTCGATTCTCTAAAAGAGTATCGATGTTGACGTTCAGCTCTGGCTTGTTAATTTCCACTGGCCAGCCAGCAGTGACTGCATTGATCACATTGATAATTGGGTTGATTAGCTCCACTCCCAACTCAGTGTTTGCAGTTGCTTGCACCTCTGCTTCTAGTTCCAATACGCTTCCAGGCTGCAGACTTTTGACTTTATCAAATTCCGCACCTGCTTCAACTACCACTTGTACCACACCGCTACGATCCTTCACCAAGACAAAGTTCAATTTGCCCAGCTTACGCACATTCGCTAGCCAACCAGCAATTTTAATTCTAGAGCCAATCTGGCTAATACTCTCAGACACTAGACTGCGTGGCTTTACTTGCGGGTCCATTTGCGGGTCTATTTCTGTACTCATATAGTTTAATATATTTAGAAGCTAAAATAGTTAACCAATTATATAAAAAAGCCCCTGTGAAAGGGGTAATTTCGAGTTTGCAGTAACAACTACCCCTTGGTTTAAGAGTTGTAATTATTATTGTAAGCTACGATTGAGAAACTCATAGCGTATTATATGCCCCAGTAGTAAATAATGTCAAAGTATGGAAACTAATATGCGGATCGGGATGACTCGACTCGAACGAGCAGTCCCGCGCACCCCATGCGCGTGCTTTAGCCAATTAAGCTACATCCCGTTTCTTTTGCAAGACCATAAAAGATACAAACAAACCGCCAGTCATAATTATAAAGCCAGAAAGTACTAAAACGAAATCAAAACTCTGGCTACTGTTACCAGCCAGAATACCAGCAAATATACTAAGCAGCGCCGTACCCACACTCATTAACATTTCGTAGATTGCGTATTGGAATCCTTCCTTAGACTTATCTAAGTTTTTGGCAAATAATTTTCGCCAGTTGACCAAATTCAGACCGCAACCAACTCCCAGGATGATCTGGAGAATGTAATATTGCCAAGTCTGGCTAATACTAGGGAAAAGCACATAGGGGATTCCCATCATCACACACCCCAAAATCAGCAATAGCTTCTCGTCTCTATCTTCCTTGGTCCTATCCACTATCAGTCCAATAGGTAACTGCACCACTGAGCGGCTGATCATATAAATTGCATTACCTATCCCCACAATCTCAGCAGCGTTGACCTTGAGTTTTTCAGCTAAATACAAAGCTACCAAAGCATTAATTGCAAAATATCCTCCCCATGAAAATATATCCGAGAAAGTTAGAAACAATAACGAGCTATTCACATTTTTGCGTAGATCTTTGAATTTACTCATTAAAGCAAATCCTTACCTGGAGTTTCTGTCTCCTTGGAAACCAGCTGCGACTCTTTTTCGATAATTCTTAGCAATTTAGGGTTAGGATTATTCTGCAGTAAGTCCGAAATTAGCTCTTTGCGATTGATAAAACCATCGATATTTGTCAGCTTAAATAAATCTTTGTTGCTTTCATCAACTATCTCCACTATAGTAACTACTTTTGAATTCATCTGCTCTATGCCTGAGGCGATCACAACTGAATATACATCCGGATCACGAAAGCGGTCATTAGCTAGAATAATTGCGGCTGTGGCCTGGAATACGCTAGCATCAACCAATGTGCTGTGATCAACTGGGTTATCATGGATAAAATCCACTTGCCCTGGGAAAGGATTGAATTCAATATCATTGGAAATTAATACTACTTTCAAATCTTTCCCAAAAGTGCGCTTTAGCAATTTAAGCACTCCTGCAGTCAACGAGGTGTAACCAAATACGACTATATGTTGCCTGGCCCTGACTTTAATATTACCTTCTTCCTTGCGAGAGTAGATCATACGAATAATCGCCGATATTTCGGAGATCACTAATCCTAATAGCAGAAACCCCAGAATCACTACTATAGTTGCAACCACCGCTGATTCTGGAGTAGTGGGAGTGACACTAGATCCCAAACCAGTCACCGTGGAGATCCACCACCAGTATAATTCACTTAAATCATTGACAATTGTGCGGCCACTAAGCTGCTCGAGTTCGAAGAAGATGATACTAAAGCCAAAAGAAATCCCCAGCAGCATTCCTCCCCACACCAACATGTTCTTGATACGCTCGTAAATTCTACGGTTTAAACCTAGCATGAATATTAGTCTAAGATTAGTTTATATACTATAGCAGTAAATTTTAGCCAGTAAATTCCACCGTAATAGAATCACAGTGATTTGGAGGCCAGCGTGAAGTATAGATAGTTATCTGAATTTTTATAGAGACTTTGTCCGTCACAGTATTCTTGTCCGGGAGTTGCTACAATACAGTCTCCATTGATAGTTGTAGTGTCCATGATCTGAATTATCAGTGACTGGCCTTGCAAACTGTTGCTGCGAGCAAACTCCCAGTTGTATTGTTGCACAGAGAGCTGCTTGTTGCTCACCCTATCCGTTGCTTTGATAAACTGCCAGCCATCAAGAACTATGGCTTGCTTAATTTGCTCTAGCTTTGTGGCAGTGACGTTTTGATAGTACTTAGAGATGGAGATAATTGTATAAGATTTGTCGGCCAGCGCTGGTAAATCCCAAGATTTAAAATTGAACCCAGTTTCTTTCAAATCTAATTGGCTTGTAAGTTTGGGTAAATACTCGGCGGTCAGGATCCCCAAGCTCTGATACAATCCCGCACTAGTCAGTGGCAATTTAGTATTAATGAAAGTTTTATAATTATCTGCGAGCGCTGCATTTGGATTGATCTGTAAACTTGTTGCTAAGCATATTAATAATTGATAATTGGCCTTAAGATTGCTACAGAGGTCATTCAGTCCAGCAAGGCTATTGGCGAGTTCCTGATTTTGTGCAGACCAACTATCGAAATTCTGTCCGACAAGTACGTTAGCTTGGAAATCCGCCACCAAACTCGTCACATCCAAATTGTAGAGTTGCTTTTGTTTAGCCAGATTATCAATTTCACTGTCCGGTATTTGTTCGTAAAGTTTGACCAATAAGCTCGCCGCGAAAAGCGAATCTGCTAGCACTTGAGGTTTGGCAAATAGCACTTGAGATTCCTTGGGCAAATATATGTAATTACCACTGACAATTATGTTGTTGATATTGTCATAGCGGATGGGATAATTACTTCCTAGTTGATTGGCTGGTTGGCTGACTAGCTGGCTCAGCTCTAGCCTTGGGACAAGTACCAAGTTAATCTCACTAGATTTATCCTGGATAAGCCCAGTAAACACCTGATTTTGCAATAGATTTGCTAGTTTATTCTGGGTGTCTAAATCCTGGCTAGCAAAGCGAATTTTATAGTTGGCAAAGCTGTTTTCCTGTAGCCCCAATGCATCAACAGCTGGAATGTACTTTGGCGTCAGGACGCCCGCTTTAGCACTCGCAGGACGGTTGATCTCCAATTGATAATTTTGCCAAAGGTAGAAGCCAGCAAAACCTAGCACAGTCCCCACTATGGCAAAGACTATTAAAAATATGATATATCTGAAGCTTCTTTGCATGTCTCTAATCTTAACAGTATTTAATATTTGCTGGTGAATTCAAAATTACATTGTTTTCAGATGCTTGCAAAACATAGATGTCTCTGGATAGATAGTATTATCATTAAGTAAAAATTCAATCACTTTTAAGTACTTTGCATTCTCTGTACATTGGCCTCTTAGACTATGTGGTAAGTCCGAACTGTAATTATTAGTAAACAATATTTGCATTAATTCTGGTTTCTGTAAGTCAGCTTCTTCAATCCAATACCCGCCAAACTGAGTAACGCTTATTCCGCCGCCGCTGCCCGGGCCAGCAACCCCAGTGGGGAAATTTTCAAAATAAGTTTTGCTATCCCAGATATTGCGTGAAATAAAAGTGATATTTTCATTGTCTTGCACCGCATACAAATCTATTGATTTTATACCAGCACCCTTAAAACTTGCTGCGAAGGGGGTCCAGCGCCTCATGAATTCCACTTCATTTAAGCCCGTCTTAAAACCCACGTATTGTACTATGAAGTCTTTGTCTTCCATTTTGTTGAATCAATTGTGTGAATCAGTCCAGCCTCAATTTCACTTAAAATGCTTTGGCTTTTTTTAAATGAGGTGTGATCCAGCCATTCCCAAGATAATCTTCCATTTTCTGTAGATTTTTAATGCGATGCTCCTCTGGTTTCGTCGAAATTACCTCCGCGAAAATATGCGCGATAGATCTGAAATAGTACATCAATGTGTAAAAAGCTAAACTTGTGTGGTTGGGACTAAAATCAGGAATGATTTTTCTATAGCCAGCGAAAAATTTATGGGAGGGCACCCACATGTCTCGCTCAGGTGGTGAAAGTAGTATTTGATCCCAATCAATCAGAAAAAGCGTCTCGGGATTTTTAACTAAGGTATTGCCGCCTGCATCGCCGTGAGTGATCACTTTGCCTAGATTTAGCTTAGTCATTTCCTGAGCTAATTCGCTCAGCCTCTGATATTGCATATCGATTCTCCCTTGGTGTATTTGCAGAATCTTCTGTAGTTCGACAAGTAATTGCTCTGTCGCTAGCTCACCTGTGATAATTCCGTGATACTGGCTTTCAAATCTTTCTTTATACTCATATTCGTAATTATCCTCAGGTATGGCGACTTTAACTTGGGGCGTGATCTTATGAATGTTTGCGAGTAATTCTCCCAGCACTATGTCACTGTAGTCATAAGACTGGACCGCGTCTATATAATTGAAAATCACTATCAGACTATTCCCTTGCCAAGTATATAGCTCCTCTGAGATTGTTTGGATTGGCCAATTGATACTAGTGATCCCCGCTTTGTGCATAGCGTCAACTACGGGTAGGCTTTTTATGATTTCTGGAATGAATAAAGGTTTATCAACTATTTTAATGAAATATTTATTTTCTTTAGTACTTGCAAACCAAGTCTGCGCTACAAACGACCTTGGTGCAGGCTCGATCGAAACAAAAGACAAACCGTGCTCTTTCTCTATTTTTGCCCGAATTTCTTTATGCATTAATACTTTATACCACAGCCATTATAGATGCAGCAGATTTCTTGGAATTACCCATTAACTTCTAACTAGCAATAACTACTTGTGAGTCTGTCTTTCTTAGCAATAAATATAACTCCAGAGCTATCAATATGAAAACGAACCATGTTGTTAGGAAATACTCCAATTTCCCCTGATTATTTAGATATCCCACAACAGGAGCGAGTGTCATATAATGTAGGGTTTTGAAAAAAGACGCTACTTACAAAGTAGTGGCCCTTTGGTCTTCAGGTGCTCTAGTATTTAGTACTTCACTGATCACTGGCTGGAGTACAGATCCCCTACAAATGAAACTAGTATTACTATATACCCCCAAACACCAATGTCAGCCAAAGCTAAAATGAAACCTATCCAACAAAACCAATCTTAATAGACCATATCCAGTAGTATAAAAAAGTCCTTGAACTGCAATGATAAAGGGTGTATACAAACGCAGTTTAGGTAATCTGAACTGGGCAAATCCAGTTCTAATATCGTTAAAATAATCTTGCAGTTCTGGAATGAGCTTCTGGCGTTCCTTTCTTGGCCTCAAATCTCCAACTTGCCATACAATAAAGCCGCTAATAATCAGTGCTAGAGTATTTAATACCCAGGGCATACGCGGGTCAATATTATAAATTACCCCACCAGCTACTGTCGCAAATAGACTTCCTATCAAAGCTGCTTGAGACCCGCGAGTAACTAGTTTTCTCCAGCCTGTAGGTTTATCAAACTTGAGATTTTCATAGAACAAAACTTCATCTGCCCCAGGCACAAACGATACTCTAATCACCATAAGTGCTTGTTCTAGAACTAATCTGGGAAAAGTATTGCTAAATACTTGGATTAATAATCCACTTCCTGAGAGAATTTGCCCCAACAAAGCAGAGATTGGTAAATACCTTGTAAACAATGTACTTTTGCGTAAGTGCTGTTTGATCGGGTGTCATATACTGCAGATCAAAGAATCTTGGTGAGTCCGGGGGGACTCGAACCCCCAACCAATGGCTTAAAAGGCCACTGCTCTACCATTGAGCTACAGACCCTACTTATTAATGCTGTTAGACTATGATCTAATTACTTTGTAATTATAACAGAGCAACAAAGTATTGTTAATTAATTAGGTAACGCTGAAGTGGCTTGTAGCTTAGCCTATGCTCACTCGTTACTCCGTGGGTCGCAATGGCAAGTCTATGAGCTTGAGTGCCGTAGCCGACATTAGTGCTAAAGCCGTATACAGGGTACTTATCTGATAGGCCACGCATCAAGTTATCTCGGTATACTTTGGCGTAATTTGCTGCCATCGCAATTGAATATACCTTAGCGTCCCCCTGAGGAATCGCCTGATAATTAAACCCAGGTGTAGCCAGTCTATAGTTGCCATCAATTAGAAAAATAGTAGTCTCTGCGTCCCATTTCCCTACCAACTTTAGCAAAGCCTGATTCAATGCTTTTGCTAACCCGAATTTTGTGATAGCCTCAGCTGTTGTGATGACCAGCTCAACTCTACATTGCTTAGCCAGAGACTTTTGTTTGATCTCAGCAAATATCTGCTCACGCTTTTGTCGGGTAAGCTTTTTGGAATCATTCACTGAGGCTGTAGGGATGTAATCACTCCAAGGAATGTCGACTTGATAAGCTGCAAACACCAATGGTCCCGCCCAGCTACCTCTCCCAACTTCATCAATACCAACAATATCGTACTTACCTGCAGCAAGCGTCATTTCTAAATTAGGAGTTAGCATAAAGCAACTAGGCGTTGTTTGCTAGGTCACCGGCCTGTGTGTCTGAGCTCGGATTAGGGTCCTTTGGCTCTACTCCACCTTCGTTGGGCTTGTCAGAGACAGCATTTGTAGTTTTAACTTTTACTTCCTGAGTGACTACTGATTCTACTTCTGCAACAGTTTCAGCTGTTTGGCTAGTCTCATCAGTCTTAATAGTTTCAACAGTTTCGCCCATGTCCACTGCCAATGAATCTGCAGGTGATAACTCCGCTCCGGCCTTAACCTTCAATGCTGCTTTGCCAACTCTCTCACGGAGATAATATAGCTTGGCTCTGCGCACTTTACCACGTTTCATAACTTCAATCTTAGCTACGTTGGGGGAATGTAATGGGAATATCTTCTCTACACCAATACCTGCACTGATCTTGCGCACTGTAAAAGTCGTCCTAGCTCCAGAGTGCTTCTTAGCAATTACTAGTCCTTGGAACATTTGAATCCTAGACTTGTCACCGTCACGAATCACATTATGTACTTTCACTACATCACCTATTTCAAAGGCCTTTTCGTCATTTTTATAATATGCCTGTTCGACTAGTTGTAATAACTGCGTATTCATGGGAAATTATACCACAATTTAAGTTAAACACTTCACAACGCCCTTGATTGTAAACGACTTTGGGTCGTTTTGCAAGGGAGGCACTTAGCGATTCTACGGTGATCTGCCAAATTCAAATTTGAGGAATGCAGTCTCACAAGTTTAATCGAAAAGTGTAGCAAAATCTTGGATCTCACTGATCTTAAAATAACTGCCGTTCACATAAAACTTGTGCTTGTGATCGCTGTTGTTCACAATTTGTTGATAGAACTGCTGGTAGAATCGTTTGCACTCTCTGATCTTTTTGGTCATGATGGATTTAATCTTTATATTAAGTATTTTGCTGGAATACTAATATATTAGGACGAATCTACTAAAAACATGTAAAGACTTTGTCAAATCTTTGTAAATTATTCCGGAAATTCTGAGCGAGAGGTATCGTCGGGATCTATACTAGAGTGGCGCTTACCAGTGTCAGCTTCAAAACCTCAGCAGTTACTGGTGTAAAGAAAGTCTTGAAAACTTGGCCATCGCTATTCAATACCACTAGGGCTGACTGGGTAGTAATCTTGTATTTATCTGCTAAAGCTTTCCCCCCCCTGGTTTCACCACTATCACCAAAGTTGACCCGGTATCCATAGACATTTTCCCGTAAACCCATCTCAGAAAATACATCTACAATAATTGGCTCCATTTGATTGCAGGTGCTGCACCAACTAGCGTAAAAATTTAGTAAAGTAGCGCTGGGGCGACTTTGGTTTTTCTCAAAATATTTGGTATCGTACACATAATAATTATCAGAGAGTAACTCACCAGATTTGGACTTGGGTGTTGCACTAACTAAAAAGCTGTTCAAGCCAATCACTCCAGCGACCGCAAGGATCACAACAACAATCAAAACAAATTTTTTCGGTAATTTGAGCATAGTACTATTCTAATTACCAAATTGTCCCATGGTATCTGCTGCCAAGTCAATAAAATAATTATGTCGTCGGAAGACACTCACCAGTGAGACAAACCTGTGGCAAAAAAGTTGGAGCGGAAGATAGGCATCGAACTTCAGCTGGAGGGAATACACTTTCCCCTATTTCTCAGATGGATCGTTTTTAACTCCATTCTGGGTCAGATTCGATCTGTATTAGATCTAAATCAGATACATTTCGACCTAGTTTAGATACAACTTGAAAATCACCCAAGTGAACTAAGCTGCTGGCAGTTTAACAGTTGAGCAGTTAGTTATCAGTGTGACGTATATATTGATAGCTTTATGGTGGGAATATATTCTCACTATTGGCAGAGATCTTGTAAACTGATGGCCCCAAGCCATAAACCATTTTTCAAGTCTAGATTACTGGGACAGATTGCAGCCAAGCCCATCTAGATCTCACCGCCCTTGCCATCTAGGTGACCGAATCATTGCCACTAGATTTTCCGGTGATCAAAGCCTACTCCAACGTTATTGACCGCGCCTGCGTTTGCGTTTGCGAATAGTTCAATGGAGATGTTGTTAGCAGCTGAGCGGGACCAACCGGGCTCGAACCGGCAACCTCACGCGTGACAGGCGTGTGCTCTAACCAATTGAGCTATGGTCCCACTCAGCTGCTATATTTAATTACCTAAGTTAAAACCCAGGAATTTGACCTCCTGAATTATACCAAATCAAAAACAAACTACCTAGACAAGCTAACACTATCATTAAAATAACTAAATTGGTTATACATGAAGCCAGTTTGAAAGGCAACTTGAAAATACTCATTAACGTTTTAATAACGAATCCCATAATTATTAACCTAAACTAAAGTATTATTTCCTCGGAATGTATATAGTTTTTGCCCTCAAAGACCACCAATACTCTTACTGTATAAATTCCTGGTTTAAGCTCAACTTCAACTACGCTTGGGTTTGCCGTGCTCACAGAGATTTCACTTAATCCTTGGGTTCCCGAGCTCAAGATCTGTTCTCCTACAAAGCTCCAGAATAAATTGAAATTACCATTATTGCCCTCACCGTATTCGATGTTGTCAACTTTAGGAATTGCTGAAAATTGATATTTGCGTGTCTGTCTGTTATCTAGTAATACTTGGTACGCCACTTCCACTGTGACGTTCTTGTCTGCTTTGGCGTCCAATGGCTGCAGGTCGCGTTGATTGACCAAATATAGCCCGCCCACAAGTCCGGCTGCCATCAGAGTGGTTGCGGCCAAGCCCAAGAGCGGCTTACCCAAAAATCCGTAGCGCGGCTTTTGCAATTGATTTAAGCGCTTCTGCTGGTTGAGCACCAATACTACTAAGAACATTATCAATACTAGACCCAACACTGCGACAAACAAAATATCTTGACTCATTATTGATTCTCCAAATAACTAAAATATTGAATTCGGTGGAGCGGGCAATGGATTCTGTTCATCTAGCTCGTCTAAAAGACTTGCCTTACTAGTTGGTAATTCCTTTGCCACTGCAGGCTGCTGAATCAGGCTGGACTGAGAAGTCTGTGCTGGCAGAATGGCAGGGGCGACTGGAATCTTATCTACATAGGTATTGATTGGCTCTGGAGAACTAGTCACCGTGCCATTGGACTGGGTAGTATTGCTCATAGGCACCATATCATTTGATTCAGCAGCTTGCTGAGCAAGAGTTTCATTAATATTAGTAGTAATTAGATTGTGTTCGTTTTCACTAGCCACAACCTGCAAAGCCACATGATCCGCTCCAGCAAAAAAGATCCCCTCACCAACTCCAGCAGATTGAATGTAGCGTTTTTCACCTTCTGTCAGATAAAAGACTTGTTTCAGTTTATCCACTGCCACCGGACTCTGCTTTAGTAGGACTTGCAGAGCGGAGTTGCTCACTATAGCCTTTCCGTAATCTGTTCCTAAGAAGTCCTCAACATCTTGCGTAATAGTTGTTAGACCCAGGCCATACTTGCGCGCCCGTTTAGCCAAAGAAAACACAAACTTGGCAGCGTCAGGGTATTGCATCATCCACCAAGCCTCGTCAATTATCAATAATCTTTTTTTGCGTTGTTTCTTTATTCTAGTCCAAATATAATCCAACATTACATACATGGCAATTGGTCTTAATTCTTCGGAGAGATCGCGAATACTAAACACAGTGAAATTGTTGCGCAAGTCGATTGTCGTATGTTGGTTGAACACACCTGCTGCACTACCCTGTATGTATTTCTCCAATCTAGTAGCCATTCCTTGTGACTGGGGCTCGGCCATGGCACGCAAGATTTTATAAAGATCCTCTAAAAGTGGCGGAGGCTTAGTATGCGTGGCAGGATTTGGAGTGATTCCTTTCTCAGCATAAGTCAAGATAACGGCGCGATCCAAAATCGCATCTTCTTCTGCAGGAATATTACCCCCTAACATTAATCTCAGCAAACCGTGTAATGACAATATCTTATAACGTAGTTCATCCTCTTCAGGTGCAAATATTCCAGATAATTCGAACGGATTGATCTTGCTAGCACCATCTTGGCTGAAAGAAATATATTCGCCTCCAATAGCGTTGCTTAATTTCTCGTATTCCCTCTCTGGGTCAATAATAATAATATCGATCCCAAACATCAAACTGCGCACTGCTTCCAACTTGATCATATAGCTTTTTCCTGCTCCTGAAGTGGCAAACACCACCATATTGGCATTGGGGAGTTGAAAACGGTCAAAGATAATCAAACTTTTATTGTGTTTATTGATCCCATACAGCACCCCATCCTGCATAGTCAGCTCTGAGCTAATGAAGGGGAAAGTAGTGGCAATAGAAGTGGTGTCCATATTTCTAGTGAAATATATTTTATCGATACCCACTGGGATATTGGTCTGCAAGCCTTGCTCTTGCTGCAACGTGGCCACTTTGACCACCACTCCACTGGCCGCTAAAGTTGATTCCAAGCTTTTGGAAATACGATCTAACTGCTCAATAGTATCAGCACGCACAGTCATATATAGACCAAAATGAAAGAACTTTTCGGTTCCACTGGCAATCTGATTCTGTAGATCTAGAGCGTCCTGCAAGGCCACTTTCACGCTTGGATCTGGCAATCTACCCTCATCAATAGCAATATTGATAGTAGCCTGCATTTCTCCAATTTTACGTTCGAGACGCTTCATAATCAGTCCTGAATCGACTGGATAATAGAAAGTTGACACATCAACTGGATGATCGAAATTGATCAAAGGTGCTAACCAATTGGCACCCACAAATCTAGGAAATCCACTGGCAAAAAAAGTACGGAAATATTTGGTGCCGATTAAGATATGGTTAAAATCAACTTCTATTGCGGCCGGGGCAATTATATCTTTCACTGACACTAGCCCCTCAGAAAATTTTGCCACTGCCTTATTTTCTGCAGCAGTGGAATTGCCAGGGCTATTAATACCGTCAGCCGTCTGTGTCTGCTTAGATTTCCCTCTAAATATATCCGTCAGAATACTCATATTTAACGATCTTCAGTAAGTAAAGGTTCCACAACTTCTTTTGTATAGTCATCAGCTACACTCACCCTGCGCACGCCAACTTTATCAGGATCATATATATCATAGAATAATTGAATCAGCTGATTGGTGTTTAATTGCTGCGCAGTAATGCCCATTTTCTTGAACTGCTTAACTAAGAATTCTCGTTTAGGATTTAAATAATCTTGAGCTCTCAAAATATTTTTACTGGCATCCACAGTTCTAGGCTTTGGTAAAAAAATGTCTATAATCGAAGGTGAACTACTCAGTGTAGGATAATTTGTGGATACTACCAAGAAAAACCGCTTCTTCAATACTTCGGCTTTGGTGGTGAGATTTTGCACAAAATTGATGTAAATCTCCATCTGCCTGCGTAAAGCCGGTGAAGTCTGGGCATTCATGTGACTTACAAGTTTGTCCAAGTAGTCATTGACATCGCGGCGCTCAGTGCGGATCACGATTTGCAGAGTAAAGTTTAGGGCATTGAGCAAACTTGCAAACGATAAAATGCGGGCGTCTTGCTCATCTTCAGATAGCAATTCAAAATTCAGAGAAGTAGTCTCGATTACCATGGCGATATTACCATTTTTCAAAATTACCAGATCTTCCCTGATATCTTCAATATCTAGATGCGACTGAGTTGTGGGCAGGTTTTGTTTCGCCATCTGATCTTAGGGCTTAGGCATATATCTATATAATGGTGTCAATTGTCCACTCAAATCTAGTTGATAGTCAGCAAAAGCTAATCCATCTTTTTTAATTCTAACTAAGTACGCACCATTTGTTAAACCACCTTTGGCAATAAATTTGCCGGTATTATCTGTAGTCAGACTTTCTATAACAGCGTTATCACTATTAATAATTTCTACAACCGCATTTGAACTAGGTTGGTTACTATAATCTACTACAAAGCCAGCGATTTGGTTAGGCTGCAGCAAATTGGGATCTCTGGGAAAGTTCTGAGCCTGCATATTACCTGCTGAGCGGGACTTATCCAAGGCACTGGGCTCAACACTGTTATTTACTGGTCGGGGAATGGCTGTGCCTAAGCCCTGATCTTGTATGTTGTAGCGTTCTAAGGAATTGTTGGTAGCTCCGGCAAAATATTTATCTAAAGCTGCCATTCGCTCAGTTTCGAGCAGATCATCTGCATCAATTGCTTTTATAGGCCTATCGGCTTCAAGACCTGGATTAGCAAGATTTAGCTGGCGGTTGCGTGCCAATAAAGCCTCTAGATAGCTGTTTGATTGAGCATCTTTGGCTTTGCCATGACCAGTTAGTGATTTCTTGCCTGCAAATTTTCCTTCTGCCAGAATTCTAGGCGCTACAGGAACTTTATTGTAGACTTTGCGTTGTGAGCTAAAAAGATTATAAGAAAAATTACCAATCCACTTGGCAAACGGCATTCCGTTTACGGTGAGAAAGGTTAGCGCTAGACCAGTGGCTACCGCAATAAAGATGAATAAATACTTAAGTACTATTGGAAATGGTGAAATGTAAAAAAACAGTGCGACGATAAAACTCACTGCAACATATGTGAATTGTTTTACAGTCAGACTGCCAAACAATTTAAACTCCACATCCATTATGTTTTGCGGGACAGCATGCTTTTGCATTGGCAGTTAACAGAAGCTATTTGATGCTTTTGATTACATACACCTCAGTTTTTTTAGGCAACACTATTTGCACTTTTTGATCTACAGCTTTACCATAAATGGCTTTGCCCAATGGCGACTCTACTGAGATCAAACCATTACCTGGATCTGTCTCTGACTTACCTACTAAGGTATAAGTCAATGACTCATTGTCTGATTCTCTCTTTAGCAGTACCACACTGCCAATACCAGTATGCAATGTGCTTTGTGTATCCTCAACAATGTCAGAATTGGCCAAGGTCTTTTCCAATTCTTCAATCTTTCTCTCATTCAAATCTTTTTCTTCTAAAGCTGCTTTGTAAGCTGCATTTTCAGACAAGTCGCCTTGTTCAGTGGCATGCTCCAATTTATTAGCAATATCGTTGCGCACATTGACCTTACGGTCTTCCAGCTCCCCAATTAATTTATCATAACCGTCTTTAGTAATTATCGAGCGCGGGTTAACTGTGTGACTATTTACTGGGGTAGATGTGATCTTGGACTTTCTAGCTTTAGTCATTGGAATTTATTAATTTTAGATTAAACCTAAACTGATTATACACCTCTCCAGAGTAAAATACAGAATTGGTTTGCTGATTTGGAGTAGGATTGGCAGACTTTAACTGATATCCAGTCTCAAAATCAGTTTGTACGTCGTAACGAATCAGTAAACCTGGATTTACCTGCAGACTATAATCCACATCTAAACTAGGAATACTAACCTCGAAGTTAATTGTCAGACTTGCCAAGTCTTTACTTTTGATCAAGATACATGGGACTTGATCTAGGCTATATAGTCGATATTTTTCGGGTGCTAAAGCCCCTAAGTTCAAGTTAGTGGAACTACGGTCAAAACAGATATTCAGATTTTGGGGATTATTGCTATTAACCAAGTCCACTTTTAAGGAATTAGTTAATTTGGTGCCTGTTAAGCTACTAGTTAACTTGAGGTCAACACCGGCCTGCGTGCTAAATTGACTTGGCTCTAGGTTTTCTAGATACACGCTCACAGAATTGGTGCTGGGTGTTTCACTTAGACTTAGTAATCTGGCTAAGTTATTGTCAACACCAATAAACCCTTTCCCAGCTAGATCTGCACTAAAGTTCAGTTTTTCAAATAAATTCTTGTCTTCTGGGTTAATTTGCTTAATTAGCAATACGCCCAAGATATTTGTCAGGACTGCGCTGCGGGATTCATCACTATTTTTTTGTAGACTGCTAATTGCAGCAGTATAATTCGATGCAGCGACAGACTGACCATTGACCTCAACCGGCCCGTAAATTGCAAGCAGAGTTTCTAGACTGGCTGTACTTAGCTTAAAACTAGCGTCGATATTTTTATTCAGTGCGGTACCCAAAGACTTTTTGAAAATCGAAAGATAGAGTTCGTCTGTTTGAGCGTAGCGCAAAACTTCACTGGCCTTGGCAGTTTCCAGATTCAAATTGGCATTAGTACTGAGTTCCTTTAGTTCAGACACCTCAGAAGGTGACAAGCTGACTTTTGCTAAGGCAATATTGTTGAGAGGGATTAACTGGAATCCGGTAATCTTGGCTTGGCTAATCTCTATCAGACCCACTGCCGTGAGCTCACCCCCGCTAAATGTTGGTCTTTGAGGGTCCGTGACAGCAAAGGCAATTCTATAAGTGTTATTATTACTTGCTGTGAGCAGATCCAGGAGCTTCAGCATTTGTTGATTGGTGGCCTGCATCTGCAAATTGGCCTTAGCACTTTGCTGGAATGCATTGTAGAGAAATACTGGTAGCTTAGTCTTATCTACTTGTGCCAAGATCCTATTGGAATCCTGCAAGGAGCGCTCCACCAATTCTGAATTGGAGTTAAGTAAATTTAAGTTCAAAACTTGTTCTGACGCGCTATTTTTTTGATTCACTCCGATAATTGATGAATTTGTAGGACGTACAACTAGTTCGTTACTGCTGGATTTATAATAATTTACCAGTTGCTCAGCATTCTGACCCAGTCTAGCTGAGGCATCAAAGAACAACTCCAGCGCTTGCAGGGAGGCTAGTAGATTCTGCTGCGTAGGTTCTAAATTAAACAATTCAAATAGACTAGTATATTGTGAGACCAGGCTACTAGTCTCAGAGACACGCTGCCTGGAAGATTTGGCATTGTCCACTACAGCAGGCCAATTTGAGTCTAACTGCGCTTGCTGAATAGCGCTGGCCTCAATATTAATGCCCACGTAGTCACGAGTTAGTTTTAGCACTGGCGCTAAAAATAGAAAAAACAAACCCAAGAAAATGCCGATTAATACCAAATAAGTGCTAACTTCGGCTAAAGTCAGATTCTGTAAAAATAATAGCCTTTTGGCTAAAGCATCATATTGCTTAGTCAGTGCTCGTCTCAATCTAGTGGCAAGGCCCACGTACTGATCCTTCTGGGCAATAGTATGCATTGCCTCTACATATTTTTGCTGATTTTGACTCTGCCTTCGCTCGGAGATTAATTTGGCTAGTGGACCTAAATTTGCTAACTCCGCAGGGGAAAGCTCAGTAGTTTCTATAGTTTGAGCTAGAAGACCGGTCTGCGCGTTGTTTTGTGTGGTAGCCTGTACCTGCTTCTGGTAAGCTAAAGTTTGAGCCAGGGCTTTTTCAAAACTGATTTTAGCTAACCAGCCAATTTCATTTAAGTTCACCGCAGGCTTATAAATCTGCAAGTCTAAGTTGACCTTAGACTCTGTTTCATCTATAAATTTGATGTCACCAGCTTCAGATTCCAATTCTTGTAATTTGTACGCGAAGCTTAACTCTGTAATAGGGTCCGGATACGCGATCGAATAAATGTAATCCTGCAGGTTCTTGGTAAACTGCGCCTTGATCACTCCATAAACTGCGTCAAGGATATGTACATAATAATCAGTAGTTAACCCGTCATCATGAAGGTATAAATCTTGGCTGCTGGCCGCAGATTGCACTAGCTGCTTCCCGAAACTCTCTGTAGCCAGCTCCACACCCTCTCCCAAAACCTCACCAATTCTAAGAATCTTGGCATGAAGGTTGCGCACTTGTTTGTACTCAGTAACTAGATTTTCGGAATAGCGAATGAACTCCGCCTGACTGTATGTAAGATAATTACTTCCCTGACTCTGCAAGTAATGCGCTGAGAAGCCTTTACTATCAACTAGAAACTTATGCCCTCTAATAGAATTCGTCAGGGTAAATAAAGCCTCGAAATCAGCTGCCAATTTTAGGATTTGATTCAGATAACTCGAACTTTGCAAAAACTCCTGTGACGTTAATGTGGATTGATTACTGTTGGCCTGGTGATTCAAGTAGAATACATAATCTAGTCTGCGTAATTCAGCAACCAAGTCAGTCAAACCAGTAAAGTCAACCACTCCAGTGTGCTCTAGGTCTAAAATTGCCTCTAGATATTGAGATTTGTTGACGTCAGTATTAGTGCTGTCGAGGTTATCAAGAATGACGACGTAACCACCCTGCTCAGTGAGACTTTTGGCTAACTCATAGCCAAACACGCTTAGTCCATTGATAATCAAGGAGGTAGGAAAGCTGGTGGTGTACTTTATTTTGCTTGCGCCGCTGTTCATGGTTTGGTAATGGTTTCTAGTGTAATTGGCAGCAGAAATAGATCGGCTTCTACATTAATATCATAGCCTTTGAGCTGCTTGCGATCTTCTGCATTCTCTGGGAGCAGGCTAACCTCCATATCCTCATAACCAGCCTTGCGCAAGGATAATTTACTGACCTCACTAATATCTAGCTCAAGATTGCTCAAAGGTGTGAGACCTAAGTTAAGACCGTTAATGCTGACCTCAGCTCCGATCGGGACACTGACAAGGTTCAGTTTAGTGCTTGCTGAAATGTAGTTTTTGGTAGCGGTAATTATATGTCCTGCAGAAAAATAGCTATTTGGTCCTAGCTCGTAGGCCACAACTGTATCTACCTCAGTGCTGAAATCAAGCACACGCTCAAACACTAGGTATTCAGCTGGAGAATCGGCTTGGCGCTCTAGGCGGACAGTGCGCTTACCAGGTTCTATATCCTCAATCACAAATGGTGAGCCATCGGGTCCCACCTTGCCTTTTTCTTCACCATCCACTAGGATTTTGATCTCACCCTCGAGGGCTGAAACTTGTAGCCTGGCAAAATCCTTGGGTTTGTCCACGCCAAACACACTTCCTAGGGAAATATTCCATTGTTGCCAAGGTGACCATAAGCCGCAGCCAACAAGGACCAATAAAACAATTGCAATGATGACTAACTTCTTCGCCATACCTGGACAGTACGAGATAAAATTTTACTCAAACTAGAAAACATATGTACAATGGCAACTGTAAGCTGCTTATTTACATAATAGCAAAATTTCACCTGCTGTTGGGAGGAAGCAAACTTAACGTTTGGAGAATTGTGGTGCTTTTCGAGCTTTGCGAAGACCAGTCTTCTTGCGCTCCACTTGTCTGTCATCTCGACTCAAGAGGCCTTCTTTTTTCAACACGCCTCTAAAACTAGGCTCAAACTTGGTCAAAGCCCTAGCGATTGCCATAGCGACTGCGTCGGCTTGTCCGGTGGTTCCACCGCCGTTTGTCATGGCAGTGAAATAGAATTTACCAGTAGTTTCGGTGGCACTAAATGGCAACATCAACTTCTGCATGTATCTCTCCAAGTAACTCAGGGTGCTAAGCTCTTTTTCATTGATAGTATTCTGACCTTGTCCTTCGTAAAGTCTTACCGAAGCTGTTGTAGTTTTTCTTCTGCCGATTGCGAAGTAATATTTATCTGCCATTGAATCTCACTAATTATTAATTAAAGTCATTTACGCTACTGTTAAAACCTTTGGCTGTTGAGCAATATGTGGGTGCTCTGCATTTTTAAATATGTGCACATTTGCTAAATACAAATCTCTCAGTCTATTTTTAGGTAGCATCCCGTTCAAGGCCATCCATAGAATCTTTGTGGAATCCTTTTCCATTTGATCGCCTAAGCTAATCTGTTTTAGTCCACCAGGGAAACCTGAGTGCCTATAATACATCTTATTTTTAGCCCTAGTTGGGAAATACGAAATCTTGTCAGTATTGATGGCAATAATTGCCACTGGGTTTTTCATATAATCCACTGCCATAGGCTCTGACTTGCCTAGTAAGGATTTAATAATAGTTGTACTTACTTTCCCCAAGCGCTCACCTGAGCAGTCGATAATAAACCACTTGAGAACCTGATCCTTACTTGGCACTATTTTAGTTAGTTTTTGCATTGAAAGCATTCTTGATATAGTTATTTGACACCACTCTAACGAGCTCAGCATTATCACCTCTACGAGTACCTAACTTTAACACCCTAACTCCACCCATTTCAGCTAATTTAGCGTTTCCACCCTCAATCTGGGGAATATAGGATTCCAGAACTTGAGCCTTAGCTTTAGTAGTATGGACAAATCCTCTCAACGTCAGTGACAAAAAGAGATTGTGCATCAACGAATGCATATGAGAGTTTGTTCTATTTAAATTTTTGCTTAATCTTGAGTGTATCATTGCTTAATATGAGCTTGGGTTTATTTTCTGTTTATTATTCTAAAACAACTAAACCATTACTTTTCATAATGTTAATTAACTCGTCTACTGATTTCTCTCCCATGCCTCTAATCTCGAGTAACTGCTCACGTGACTTGCTGTCCAAGACATTCAAATCTACGATAGCAGAGTTAGTCAGGGCATTTTTCAATCTCGTAGATAACTTTAGATTCTTCACGAAAACATTATTGTCCTCACTAGTGGCTTGAGCAGCAGGAGCTGCGGATAATTCTGACTCTCCTGACATGTCTCCTTGAGAAAGAGTTACTAACTTGCTATAAACATCACTTAAAATTGTCAGTGAGCTTGTCAGTGCTTCAGCTGGGGCGACTACACCATTGGTCTTTATATTCATTTCAATCTGGTCGAAGTCAGTCCTTTGACCAACACGTGCGTTAGTGACTTTGACTTCAACATTGATAACTGGGCTAAATGCACCATCTACTGGTAACATATTTATTTCGCCACGTTTCTCACTGTCAGCAACCATGAACCCCACACCTTTTTCAATCACTAGTTCTGCAGAAAAGCTTGCTCCTTTGTCCAAAGTAGTAATGACGTATTCAGGGTTCACGATTTCCACATCAGCACTGGGCTCAATATCTGCTGCAGTGATATCACGAGCAGCTGTTTTGTCAGCAGTAACCTCCAGTTTCAAAATTATTGGTTCGTCATTGAAAGCACGCACTGCTAAACCTTTTAGTTTAATTATAATAGCCAGCATGTCATCCTGCACACCAGGCAAAGTACTATACTCATGCTCAACACCAAGAATACGAATTCCAGTGACTGCTCCACCGCTTAGTGAAGATAGCATCACTCTGCGCAAAGCGTTAGCTACTGTGTAACCATAACCTCTTGGCAGTGGACCAACACGAAACGATCCAACATTCATATCCTCAGAAACTTTCTTGATTGTGCACTTATCAAAATTTAGCATTTAGGTTAGTAGCTAATAAATTAACGTGAATAAAACTCAATAATTAATCTTTCATTAATACCTTGGTCTAGCTCTGCTCTTTGTGGTATCAGGAGAACTTTCCCTGAGTTGCTAGACCTATCCAACCAGGCAATTTTAGGTTCGTTACCAGCTTCAGATTTTTTAATTTCTTCTATATTTAAACCTGCAAGTACATCCGCATCAATCTCAATCTCATCTCCAATACTAACTCTGAAAGAAGGAATATCTAGTTTTTTAGCATTCACTTTCACGTGTCCGTGTGTAACAAGCTGTCTAGCTTGCATTCTACTTTTTGCAAAATTCATTTTGTAAACTACATTATCCAGTCTTAGCTCCAACAACTGTAGTAATCTAGTTCCAGAGTTACCAGTAGATTTCAAAGCATCTTTAATAATATTACTAAACTGTCTCTCTAGCACTCCATATGTCCTTTTAAGTTTCTGAGTCTCACGCATTTGAATAGCATATTCGCTAGGACGGCTTTGTCGACCTTTACTGGTTCCACTACCTGGCAAGTCCTTGCGTTGTCTCTTATTTTTCCCAAAAAGGCTTACACCCTCTCTTCTTTCCTGTTTAACTTTTGGTCCTGTATATCTCGCCATTACTTAATTGCTGTTTATCTTAATTTAATAGTTATTATTTAGTACTTATTAAGAACCTCTTGGCATCTTTTTAGGAGTAGGTCCTCCGTGTGGAATCGGAGTTTCATCACTTAACATAGAAATTCTCATTCCACCTGAACGAATACCCTTCACTGCAGCGTTGCGTCCTGAACTAATTCCCCTCAAGACCACTTGAACTTCTCTCAAGCCAAGCTTAATTGCCTTTTGGGCAGCATCTTCTGCAGCTTTCGTAGCAGCATAAGGGGTGCTTTTCTTTGAGCCTTTATACCCTATACTGCCTGGACTCGAGTTGGCAACAGTGTTGCCCTTACTGTCAGTAATAGTAATCAGAGTGTTATTGAATGTAGAGCTAATATACACAAAGCCTTTATCTCCAATGATTTTTTTGGCTTTCTTCTTGACCACCGCTTTAACTGCCTTAGCTGTTTTTGAAGTCTTGGTTGTCTTTTTATTATCTTCTTGTGCCATGAATTCTTAGGTGTTGATTAATTATTTCTTGTCTAATTTACGATTTAAGCCACCAACTGCCATATGCTTCCCCTTGCGAGTGGTTGAATTGCTTCGTGTATTTTGACCACGTGATGGTAATCCAACCTTGTGTCTGATTCCCCTATATGCCCTTATATCTTTGAGTCTTTTTATATTTCTAAATACATCTTGTCTAAGCTGTCCTTCTACCATATGATTTTGGTCAATCACGCTATTGATCTTCATCACTTCACTATCGGCTAATTCTCCTGCTTTCTTATCTTTTACGTTAGCATCTGCTAGTATCTTAACAGACTTATAAGTACCTACGCCAAAAATAGACGTTAATCCAATTGAAATAAGCTTTTGGGCTGGAATATCAATTCCTGCGATTCTTGCCATAATTTATCCTTGTCTTTGTTTATGTCTAGAGTTACGATGACAGTACACGAACATTGTACTTTTACCTCTGGCATTACGCCTTCGTACAACATAGCAATGCTCACATCTTACTTTTACTGATGCCTTTACTTTCATATTTAAAATCTATATGTAATTCTACCTTTTTTTAAATCGTATGGACTAACTTCCAATCTAACTTCATCACCCCTCTGCAACTTTATGTAGTGCATTCGCATTTTACCCGATATGTAACTCATGACAATATGCTGCTGACCATTGATGTCAACTCCAACCATGAACTGCGTATTAGGTAAAACCTCGATTACCTTTCCTCTCAGAGTGATTACATCTTTTGCGGTCTTATTCACAACTGAGCTAGATTATAACAAATTATCTTTAATTTGGAAAACTTATTTGTAAATTTCATAGTTTTGTATTGATTTTAAGGCTAACATTTTACGATAACTATCCATAAAAACACTGACGACGATTAATAAGCTTGTTCCACCAATCCCTGATAGGATTGTCAGTTGTTGAGTAGGTTCGAATAAACTCAGTATGCTTGGAATTACAGCGATAATTGCCAAGAATATACCTCCAAAGAACGTCAGCCTAGCAGTAACAATACTAATCTTCTTTATCGTTTCTGTGCCAGGTCGAATACCTGGCAGGAATGCACCACTCTTTTGTAAATTTTTTGCAATCTCACCAGGCTTTACCACCACGTAAGTGTAGAAGTAAGTAAATACTACCACCCCTACTACTAAAGCCAAAACATGCTCAACGGTATTTAATCTGAGTATCTGGGAGTTCTGCAGACCAATAGCTATGTCATATAGCCTTCCTGACTGACGTACAGATAGAATAAAACTACTGACAATCAAAGGAAATGTTAATAATGCTTGAGCAAAAATTACTGGCATAACTCCTGCCTGATTTAACCTTAGTGGCAAATGGCTATCTGCTGACATGCTACCACGATAGCGTTTGGCATAAACAACCTGCAGTTTCCTCACGGCCTCGGAGACTATGATGATTATCACAGTCATTAAAATGATTAGCCCTATAACTATGTAAAACAGAATAAAATTATTGGAAAGCAATGATCTGACATCTCCACCTAAAAAGCTGGTCCAATCAGTACCTAGTCCTGAAATCTGGCTAATAATTAATCCAGGGATTGTAGACATAATCCCAAATGCAATAATCACTGAGGCGCCATTACCTATTCCGTACTCTGTAATCAACTCCCCCAACCACATTAAGATAATACTTCCAGCTGTCATAGTAGTAATAAACACCAATAGATCAAATCCCTGAACATTGTCTAAGACACTAGTTAACGTGGAATTTCCAGTTGCCCCAGGATTGGTAAATATCGAGTAAATTACGATTGATTGTAAGATTGCTAAAGGAATTGTTAATAATCTTGTGTATTGGTTCAGTTTGCGTCTGCCAATTTCTCCCTGCTTAGAGAGATCCTCTAGCCTAGGAATAATTGTGGTAAGCAACTGAATAATGATTGAAGCATTGATGTAAGGTGCCACACCTATTGCTACCAAAGATGGTTTATCCAATCTACCACCACTAATCAAGGTGAAAACATTATTAAAAGGGGAATCGCTTAATACTTGCCTAAATACATCTAGGTTAATTCCTGGCAAAGGAATAGTAGCTAGCAACCTAAACAACATGATAATCAGAATTGTAAACAAGATCTTCTTGAGAATTTCCCGACTACCAATAGATTTAATCCATCCTCTCAATGTGGAAATGAGGTTTTTTAACATATCTTTGTATCGTTAGCTTTTTAGCTAAGTAAAGCTTTAATTGAAGCTGAAAAAGTTACAGTGTCCTTACTCACGGCTTTCAAAACTTCGACAAGCTCTTTGGCCAATAATTTATCAGCCATCTTGGCCTCAGAGTTTACTACTTTGACAGGCTTTGTTCCAAAAGCTTCAAAGTAAGACTTAGCTTTGGCTGAACTGAACTTTCCAGCATTAGTAGCATGCTTGACTAATTGGGCAACACTTAGAGTAACTGGTCTACCATTTAGTAGTTTAGAGTCAGCGCGTTTAAAACCTCTTAGTTTAGGAATTCTTCTTGATAAAGGCATTTGTCCACCTTCAAATCCTGGTCTTGGTCTTGTATAACCGGACCGTGATTTCTGTCCTTTTTGACCTCTAGTAGCTGTATGACCACCTTTTTTAGATCCTATACCTCTGCCGATTAATCTCTTTGGTTTTACGTTTTTTATTTTTGGGGAACTACTTAAGCTATGCATTGCGATAGTGCTAATTTATTATGCGGATTTGATCTTGGTTAAGGCTTCGATTGTTGCGTACACGTTGCTCATCTTGTTGCTACTACCTAATACTTTAGAAAGAATATCTTTAATTCCAGCTACCTCGACTACTGCTCTTACAGCTCCCCCAGCGATAATACCAGTTCCTGGTGCTGCTGGTTTCAAGAAAACCCTTGCAGCTCCGAGCTTGTGAGTTATCTCGTGAGCAATAGTATTTCCCTTTTTATGAATCTTGACCATGTTCTTCTGAGCCTTTCTCGTGGCTTTTTCCTCTGCGGTTCTGACATCAGCTCCTTTACCAATACCTACACCTATACTACCCTTTTTATCTCCAACCACTACCATTACACTTAAGCGCATTCTCTTACCACCCTTATACATTCTTGCAACTCTGCGGATATCAACGATCTTTTTATCGATAGACTCGTCCCTAGGATTTTGCTGTCTACCTCTTTGACCACCGCGCCTATTATTAGGGTTGTTGGGATTATTACGATTATTATTGCTGTTGCTATTGCTATTGCTATTGCTATTGTTATTTGGTCTATTTTTGTCCATTCAATGAAAACTCTATCTTTTAAAATTAGATCTTAATACCAGCTTCTCTTAATTTGTCAGCAAACTCTTTGACAGCACCATGATACTTAAATCCATTACGGTCAAATACTGCATTCTCTACTTTCTTAGCAGCTAATCCCTTAGCTAAAGTCTTTGCGGCGTCTCCTATGTTGGTGATACCTTTGGCTGCTTTTACGCTAGTCAATGTGGTACCTTGGATGTCATCTATAGCTTGCACGAATACCCATTTGTTAGACTTGGCAATGCTAATTCTTGGAGTTACAGCAGTACCTGAAATATTCTTCCTGACTCCATGCTTTCTCCTTGATCTTCTTAATTGTTTGGCTTTGAGATTATTCATAGTTTTTATGCTGCAGTTTTACCTGCTTTACGCTTAATTACTTCATTCTTATAACGGATACCTTTACCCTTGTAAGGCTCAGGCTTTCTTATTCTTCTAATCTGTGCTGCAGTCTCTCCTACTACTTCCTTATCATGTCCAGAAATTGCAATGAATACCTGATCTGTAACTTTTGCTTCAATCCCTGTAGGTAGATTATATACCTGTGGAGTAGTATAACCAATGTTTAATTTGAGTTTATCCCCTTGTAGCTCTGCTTTGTAACCAATTCCAACTATCTCCAGCTCTTTAACAAACTTTTTAAGAGCACCTTGGATTTTATTGGCTAACAAAGTTCTATACAGGCCTAAGAACTTCTTAGACTCTTTAGGGGAATGCTTAGGAGCGATGCTAAATGTAGCTGTCCCCTGAACTTCCAAATTCAACTCTACTTCTGGACGCATCTCTAACCTAAACTCGCCTGTCTTGGCAGTTACAATTACTGTTTTGCCCCCCCAGTTATTTTTTTCTGGAGCCAATGCCAAACTAATTTCTGCTGGGTTGTATTGAATTGGGTTGTAACCTATGCGACTCATAATTATTAATATACTTCTAAGATTACTTCTCCACCAGACTTACTCTTGCGAGCTTCTTTATTAGACATAAGTCCTTTTGAGGTACTTACTACGCTAATACCATAACCATTTAGCACTCGTCCTAGTTCCCTATAAGGAGCATACACTCTCAATCCAGGTTTAGAAATTCTTTTAATATCTGTGATGCGATTGATATTTTCACCAATCAACTGTACATTGATTTCTGCTTCCTCTAAACCTATATCACCTACAAAGTTATGTTTTTTCAACACTTCCAAAACTGCAATTAAATGCTTAGAATTTGGCATAAGCACATTAGGCCTATTTCTGACCAATGCATTCTTGATTCTACTAATTGCGTCTCCTATTGTATCTGTGACCATAATTATTGACTTTATTGACTAGAACTATAAGTTAAACCGAAACTACAACAATCTACCAAGAACTTTTTTTAACACCAGGAAGTTCACCTTTGCGTGCTAAGTCTCGAAGCATAATTCTACTTAAACCAAAAAACCTAATATAGCCGCGTGATCTGCCTGTGACTACACATCTATTGAATGCGCGAGTTTTGTATTTGATTGTGCCAGCCGCTAATTGTGCTTTGTATTTTCTGGCTTTTGCTTCTTGTGCTGTTGTACTCATTAAAAACTTTTCTTTCTAATTTAATTGATGCTAATTGGCCTTAAATGGCATCCCAAGCTTCTTTAGTAACATTCTGCCATGCACGTCGTTATTGGTGCTTGTAATTATACTAATTTGTAGGCCATGAAGTCTAATGTTTTTGCTAGTATCTACCTCTGGAAAGATACTTTGGTCTCTCAATCCCAAAGTATAGTTGCCATTTCCATCAAATGATTTTGGAGATACTCCTCTAAAATCTTTAGTCCTAGGCAAGGCAATGTTGATCATTTTATCTAAGAAATACCACATCTTCTGACCCCTAAGAGTCACCATAAGCCCTACTGGCATGCCTTCGCGTACTTTAAAATTTGACACCGCTAACTTGGCGTTAGTGATAATTGGCTTCTGCCCAGTGATTACAGTCAATGTTTCTACCAATTCTTTCATCAAGTTGGCATCGTCCTTAGTCTTACCAGCTCCAATATTGAAGACAATCTTTTCTACGGTAGGAACTGCCATCAAATTAGTCAACCCTAGTTCTTCCTTCAATTGAGCTTTGATTTCCCCAACGTATTTTTCTTTTAATGGTAAGTGTGTATTCATTTTACTTGTTTTCTACTTGTTTAGTTTCATTTAGATCAACTTTGCTTTCAGATTTGTTTTCGTCCTTTACTTCGTTCTTTTTGGCTTTGTCAGATTTAGTTGCGCTCTTAGTCTTTAATGCAACTTTTTCTGGAGCCTCAGCTTGTTCCAAGATTTTTATATTGGAAAGATGCACCTGCCTGCTCTTGAACACCTTCTCACTTGAC
>CAZXFQ010000007.1:27080-38961 GCA_964640685.1 uncultured Candidatus Saccharibacteria bacterium | reverse complement strand
ATAAAAGGCTTAGTATTAACATTTAATCCGAATTTTTGATTGATTTTTGCGACAAAGTCGCTGGCAAGCACCGTTTTTAAAGTGTAATTAATAATTGCAAATTCTAATAATGCAATATCGCCCAGGAGAAAGTTAAACCTGCTCCCACTGATCTTTGTGGCGCGCTCAATATCGATCATACCTAGCTGTTCACCAAGCTCCCAGTGTTCTTTAGGTTGGAAGCCAAATTGCTCAGCACGCTTGGGCTGTCCCCATTTACGCACTTCCACATTTTCGCTGTCATCCTTGCCAATTGGGGTATCTTCAGTAGGTAAGTTCGGCACTTGGTAGAGTAGGGTGGTAAACTCTTCTTCTATTGGCCTAATTTGAGCCTCCAGGGCCTGTGTTTGCACCTTCAACTCCCTGCCCTTAATGATTTGAGCTTCAGTAGGTCTGCCGGCCTGTTTGACCTCTGTAGCATGAAGATTGCCCTGGGCTTGCAATTCTTGTAAGTTCTTCTGTAAAGCCAGTTTCTGCTGCCCCAGCTCTATTAATCGGTCAATATCGACAGTAGCATTCTTCTGCTTACTTGCCAATTTGAATGTTGCCGGATCAGCCAAAACTGCGTGAAAATCAACCATAAGAAATTATACAACATATCTTCACTTTCGAAATCTCAGACCGCCAGCATGTAAGGTAAAACCTCTGTATATAGACTGCGGTCGTCCTTAATCTCGAACATGCGCGCTAGGGGATTGCGTAGAAATTCTGCTTTGTATTGGGCTACTTTTTCGGCTTCAAGAATATTGCGTTCTAATCTTTGTGTAATTTTATCTAGTTTCGCCTTAGTTGTTGGCTCAACTGCTATTTTGAATTCAGAGTTTAGCAATTCATCGACAGCTTCTACTGGAATGCTGAAATAATTACGGTAATCTAGCAATTGATCTCGTTTGAGCATGCGCTCTAGCATTAGCCGATTGGTGTTTTTGCTGGCATATAGATAGATGGTGACTACTTCTGGAAGAATTTTGAGCACTTCTACGGCGTTTTCTTCAGGAATTACCCAGGTTAAGCCCTTTACACTTTTTGCCTCAGCGGCGCGAATGTCTGTTTCTTTATAGCCGTAACGGTTTTGACCGAGTTGAAACCAGTAAATGAATTCATTCGCCACAATTTGCCTGGAAAATTCATCCACCGTCAAAGGCACTAAATCTCCTAAGTTATTTAATTCCTCGGTGCGCAGTTCACGGTCCACATAGCGGGATAATTGCGGGAAACCTTGCTTTTCGAGTTCCGCGGCTAAGTGTGATTTACCAACTCCCGAGGGACCAACTAACATAAATGTGTGCATAGGAAATATTATCCTAAAGAGCTTGAATAGATCAAGTTACATTAGCAACTTTAGCTCACCAGTGCGGCTGACCACTTGGTCATAAAGAGGCGCGGCAGTGAAAAAATTGTTAATTTCTTGTAAAAAACCTCCCACAGTACTAGCGCCGCTTGCATTAGTCTTGCGGATTTGGGGGATTTCACGATACCTTGGGTTTAACACGATTTCCTGTTTAGCATTCTTGCGGATGGCAAAGTAGGCAAGTCCTTGTTCCCTTTGGAAACGAGTATAGTCACAAATACAGCCCTTTAAATAGAATCTGGAAAATACCACTGGTTTGCTGCGTGTATTGATAAATGTGTAATAGTAACCTCGTGGCAAATAGAATTTCTCCCCTTTGTTTAATTTGACAACAAAGCCCTCGCTAACTCGTGTATCAAAATCCAATTCATCGACCTTAGGCTTATTTCTTTGTAACAAAATAGTCAGTGACCCAGACAGGGCTTCTACAACTTCGCTCAGGCCTTTTCCATCAACTGATAATTCTGCGTAGAAAATATGCGTTCTAATAAACTCAACCCCCATTAAGCCTGAAGGGATCATCAGCAAATCGTAGTGGATATTGTCCAGAGAAAATAAGTCGTTGTCGTTGGTCTTATGGATGTCTTTGTGCTCTAGGTAAACCATTTCAGGGTATCTTACCGACTTATTTAGCAACCCTGGGAGCATACTGCTAATTGGAACATTGTTGACTTGCTTGTAAACAACACCTTCGCCATAAGTGAACTTTTCAGCCAGCTCATCGAATTTTATTGGTAATCCACTAAGCAGTTGTAGATCTATCATAGTAATTAATACCAGTATAATGACAGTCTGAATTTTGTGTCAAATTTTGGCGAACGGATCTATCGACAGGAACGTGCAAATTCCTTGAGCATAAATCCAATTGACTAGTTTAGATTTTGTAAAATTTCCTTGGGGAAAACGCTGGATCGGAGTATTATTTGGCAGATTGTTGGCAGAGCGAGCAGGGAAGTGCTTAACCAAAAATTCCTGGCTTTTCGGACTTGATTTCATCTAGATTTTCCCAGAGTTCCCGCTGTTTGCGAGAAACTTTTTCGGGAATTTTGATGTTTACTTGTACATATTGATCACCATTACCTTTGCCTCGGAATCTAGGTCCGCCTTTTTCAGCAAGCCTGAAAATTTTGCCTGGCTGTGTTCCAGCTGGGATCTTCATTTCAATTGGACCTTTGACTGAATCTACCTTGATCTCATCGCCCAATACAGCAGTGGTGACAGCGATATCTAGTTCGGTGTAAATATCATCACCACGTCTCTCCAATGTGGGGTGCGCTTCAACATCAATCGTCAGGTAAAGGTCGCCATAGGCTCCGCCCAGTTTGCCAGCATTACCTTGGTCACGGAAACGCAGCGTCACTCCATCCGGAATCCCTGGTGGAATTTTAATTTTGAAATCTTCGTCTGTATCGCTACGGCCTGCGCCCTGGCAAATGTGACATTTGTGTTTGGTTAACTTGCCAGTGCCTTCGCATCGGTCACACATAGCGGCAGTTTGGATACTTCCTAGAAAAGTCTGCTGGATTCTGACTACCTGTCCACTGCCATTGCAGGTGGAACAGGTCTCGACGTCACTTGGTTTTTCAGCGCCACTGCCTTTACAGTGCGAGCAAAGAATCTTGCGGCGGTAACTAATTGTTTTGTACTTACCAAACACAGCTTCGTCGAAATCGATTCTCAAAGTTGCCTCAATATCACTACCACGTCGATTGCTGGTAGAGCTGGCCTCTCTCCTACCAAATCCACCAAAACCCTGTCCAAAAAATGAGCTGAAAATATCATTAAGATCCCCAAAGTCGCCAAAACCCTCAGCACCGCCTGCGCCTGTTCCATAAGCTGAGCGTCCTCCGAAACCTTGTGTAGCAGCGTGTCCATACTGGTCATAGGCTTTGCGTTTGCTCTCGTCGCTGAGGATTTCATAGGCTTCCTGTACTTCTTTGAATTGTTCTTCAGCGTTGCTGGCCTTATTACGATCAGGGTGTAACTCCTTGGCCAACCTGCGGTATGACTTCTTAATTTCTTCTTTGCTAGCTGCCTTGGCTAGTTTTAGTACTTCGTAGTAATCCCTTTTTGCCATGAATCAGTATAACCTAAGCCCTAATAATTTATAAAGACTATACATTTTAGCAGACATAGTGCTTCTCTGCCAATATTTCTTAATCAATAACGGCGTATTTCCCCTCTTAGATAATAATGCCAATAAAATGCCAATAAAAATGTTCCCTCTGTTTAATGATTGGGTAACAGGTGAAGTCTACAAATTAATTTGGCAAGTAAGGATGCCAGATAAAGCTAATAATTAGCTATTCAAACTCAACCTCAGCCTTCAGTCTTCAGTTGGCGCTAAAATACCAGCCAGAAGTTAGCCGAACTCATCTAAACACTTCCATTGACAGTTAAACACTTCCAAAATTAGCCAAACTCTTACATTCACAATTATGATCATTCACCATCTAGTATGTGCTACAATCAATCTCAGAACACATGGCAAAGAAGTCTACTAAACAAAAGCAAATAATTCCCTTAGAGTTACGTACCCCTGTAGTTGCGGTGATGGGGCATGTTGATCACGGCAAAACCAGTTTATTGGATGCGATTCGCAATACCAGTGTACAGGCCGGCGAAGTTGGGGGAATTACCCAAAATACTAGGGCGCATAAAGTGACTATGACTAGCGGACAACCTAGGACAATTACTTTTATTGATACCCCTGGACACGAAGCATTTAGCGAAATGCGTGCGCGCGGCGCCAGAGTGGCTGATATTGCAATGTTGGTAGTAGCTGCAGACGACGGTGTCCAACCACAGACTAAAGAGTCCATCAAGTTTATCAAGAAGTCCGGGTTACCACTGGTGATTGCTTGCAACAAAATGGATATGCCAGGCGCCAACTCCAACAAGGTTAAGCAGGAATTATCCCAAAACGACATATTAGTAGAAGAATATGGTGGTGACGCCGTTTTTGTAGAAGTATCAGCAGTCGAAAAGACTGGTATCAGTGACTTGCTTGAAGCAATTCAATTACTGGCTGAAATTCACGAGCTAAAGGCTGTAGTACCAGCGCAGGGAGTAGCAGAAGGGTTCGTTTTGGAGTCGAATCTTGATACAGACCTTGGGCCGGTGGCATTAACAGTGCTGAAGTCAGGGAAGATTAGCCGAGGACAGTATATCTTGGCAGATGATCAAATTCACAAGATTCGCGCAACTTTGGACGAGAGTCAGAAACAGACAGATGGAGCCGCAGCAGGTGACCCAGTGTGGTTGATTGGCCTGGAATCAGTGCTGAACGTAGGTCAGAACTTACTATTTTTCGCTACTGAGAAGGAAGCGCTGAGTCTGCAAAAAGAGATTGAATCTGAGACCCAAGAAGAGCTAGAGCCAATTGCAGAAGCCTTAGACGACACTGCGATGTTCGCCGAGCTATTGTCTCAGAGGCAGTCCCAGCAAAACACTTTGACAAAGCTTAAAGTGATTTTAAGGGCAGATACCAAAGGCACATTGGAGGCCATTGTGGCCAAACTGAACGATTTGAGCTTTGCTGATGCCAAAATTGAGGTATTTTCAGCGATGCCTGGCAATATCAGCGAGTCTGATGTGGAAATGGCTAGAGACGTCAAAGCAATTGTCTTGGGGTTTCAAGTGAAAATTGCTCCTCAAGCTGAAATTTTGGCTAAAAATGAGAAAGTTTTGGTAAGGAATTACCAGATCATTTATGATTTGATCAATGAAGCTGAGGCAGTGGTGCAGTCAATGTTACAACCAGAAGAGGAAATAGTAGAGGTGGCAAAATCCAAAGTCAAGCAAGTGTTTCAGCTTTCAAATGGCAAATATGTTGCTGGTTGTGAAGTGACAATGGGCAATGTGATTAAAGGCTACAGAGCCTATGTGGAACGCAAAGGTGAGGAAATAGGCGAGGGCAAGATTGTATCCCTAAAATACCTGAAGGAAGATGTAAAGGAAGCCAAAAAAGGTACAGAATGTGGGATCATGCTTGATAATCAGATTGAGATTATGACTGGCGATATTATTGTTTGTTTCAAAGTGGAACGTTAGTTTATTGTATGGCTGATGGATGAAATCCGTTATCAACTAAAACACTTCAGAGTTGAATTTTCGCCCACTTATGTGATTATTGGGGTCAATCTAGTGCTATTTATCCTTGTGTCATTTGTGCAGTTGGCTTTAGCCGGCAATGTGTACTATTGGGCCGGTGGAAACGCCTTTCCATTGTTGGTTGACGGCCAGATCTGGCGTTTATTAACTTCAGTTTTTTTGCATGGCAATATCCTGCATTTGGGCTTAAACATGCTGTTTTTATATCAGGTGGGTAGAATGGTGGAAAAGTTTTATGGGAATCATAAATTCACGTTGATCTATTTGGCCACTGGGCTAGCTGCGAGTTTATTTAGCGCCTTGGGGCAGGGTTTGTGGGTATTGATCAATCCCAACGCAAACTTTTCACTGTCTATCGGGGCTTCTGGTGCTATATTTGGACTTTTGGGATTGCTCTTGGGGAATACAATTTTCCGCCAAAGATTTGGTATTGCACTGCCAGTTGAACGCAATAGTTTACTGATTATTGTAGGTGTGAATTTTCTCTTTGGCTTGACTATCCCAGGTGTAGATAACTTGGCTCATTTTGGAGGCCTAGTAGTCGGCATGATACTCTCACTTTTGGTCAAGCCAGAAGTCTGGGGGTATAAACAAGAAAATTCTGAAAAAGTGATCAAAATCCTGACAATTTTGGGTATAATGCTCGTGGCGCTTGCGTTTATCCTCCAACTAATTTGGATATTAGCGAATATATAGCTGTATAATTATGCTCATTTGTCTAATCGGTGGATCTGGAAGTGGTAAAGATACTCAAGGGACAATCTTGGCTCAGAAGCTTGGCTTGACCCATATATCCATGGGGGGAATTATCCGTGCTGAGGCCAAGCGTCAGAACCCAGTTGCTTTGGCAGCCCAAGAGGTTGCGAATCAAGGTAAGTGGGTATCAGGAGATGTGATTGCGCAATTATTAGAAAGCTATCTGGTTGTTCATGCACAAGAGGGGGTCATTTTGAATGGGTTTCCCCGTAGTATCGATCAGGCAAATTACTTTCCGGATATCCTAGCGCGGCAGAAGTTAGAACTGTCTGCAGTTGTGCATTTGCATGTGCCGGACTCCGTTCTACTGGCCAGAATGGCCAATCAGGTAAGTGAAGGACATGAGCGTGATGATGTTACCCTGGAGATTATGGCGCAAAGATTGCAGTCTTACAAAGATACGATTGAACCAATCTTAGCGCAGTACAAAAGCCAAGGCGTACTTGTAGAAATTAATGGTGCGCAGCTGGTCGAACAAGTGACAAAAGATATCTTGCTGGGACTAAAGCCTTACACGGTCTAAAGCCTTACATTGCCTAGCGCCTGTTCAAAGTGGTCGCCAATTTCTAGGGCGTAAAGTTGTCCTAGTGATAACAGTCTTAAGCTTACAATTTTTTCACCCGTTTTGTGAATGCGTTCTAATACCTTGCGCTGCTCAAGCTTTTCCACATTTCTTGTAAGGGTAGACGTGGAGATATTCAACAACTTCGCAAATGTCGACATGCCAACATCGCGACTATCGTTTAATTGTGTTTGAATGCTGATTAGGTAAATCAGGTATGTCTGCTGCTTGCTTAGATGATATTTTTGCGTAAATGATCTATCTGGTTTTGGCAACAGGCTGGTTAGTTCTAATAATTGTAGAAATTTTTGTGCAATTTGAGCCATAATCCCCGCAACTTTAGTTATTCAAGTATTTACGGATGTTGGCGGAGTGCTCGCCAAAAGTTTTGGCAAAATGCACCTGTCCACTACCATCCTGCTCATGGATGAAATAGTAGTAATCAGTCTCACTAGGGCGCATAGCGGCTGTGATGGATTCTAACCTGGGATTGGAAATTGGTGTGGGTGGCAGCCCGATATTCTTGTAGGTGTTATATGGAGAATTAATCTTAGTATCTTCTATACTTGGCTGGGGTTCGCTTTTGCCAGTTGCATAGTTAACTGTGGCATCAGATTGCAGAGGCATTTTGATCTTTAATCTATTTTTGAATACACTGGCGATAATGGGTCGCTCAGAATTGGTGAAACTCTCTCGTTCAATAATTGAGGCTAGGACCAAGTCTTGATAAAAATTGTCCCCCAGAGTTTCAGCAGATAATTTCTTACTGAACTGTCTCAGCAAAGTTTCCACCACAGTTTTAGTGCTTGCGTCAAACTCAAACTCGTAAGTATCTGGATATAGGAAACCTTCCAGCGATTTACCGGCAGGCTTATGTTCATTCAGGAAAGCTTTGACGTCAGCTCTGAATTCAACTTTGTCTGGATTGGTAGTCAGAGAATCGAATTCAGCCGAGGTAAATACTGCTTTGGGCTTGCCTTTAAATGCTTCCTCAAGCTTAACTCCCATTTGCTTGGCCTTCCAGCCTTCTAGCAAAGTGACCTTGGCCACGTCAATTTTTTGCACCGCTGAGATGCTATCGACGATCTCAATAATGCTGGCATTTTTGGCAAGCGAGAATTTACCCGCCTTGAACTCATCACCTTGATTATTGAAGCGCAAATAGAGAGTGTAAACGTTAATATCAGTGATTAGACCCGCTGCGATTAGGTTATTGCCCACTACTGTGGGACTCTGGCCAGGCTTAATCTCGAAAGTGACCGGAGTGCTGTCAGTGTCAGCACTGGAGCTGATTCCGCTATAATACCAATTACTAAATGCGCTATAGCCAACTACTGCTATAACGCCGGCTATCAATACTATTGCGAATAGAAACTTCAGTGTTTTTGGCATATTGGATTATTATTAATATATTCATTTTATCAAACAATAGTTGTTAACTGTTAAAATGTCTCATGGTTTACCTTGGAATTGATTATGGCGGACATAAATTGGGTCTGGCAACAGTGACTGCTGACTCTGGAATTGCCTCGCCGGTTAGCGTGCTTAGATACACTAAAAATATCGAAGAGGTGTTGCTGCAATTGGCGCAAGTTATAACTGAGTGGGCGCCGAGTACACTGGTCTTCGGACTGCCCTTGCAAGAGGATGGGAGCGAAGGTAAAACTTGTAAAGTAATTCGTAGATTTGCGCAGCAGCTTAAAGTTTATTACAAGGATTATCTAAAGCAATTGGCTGTGCAAGGACCTCGTGAATTAATAGGTCTTAGTGTTCGGCCAAAACTGCCCGAGCTGGCCTTCTACCCAGAGTATTTTTCTACTAGATTTAGTAACCAGGGCTTAAGTAGAAAACAAAAGCAGGAGATGGGGGATGCCTATGCCGCCGCGCACATCCTTGAGAAATATGTAGAATGGGAGCAGGAGAAGGCACTAATGTTGGCCTCTGCCGGGAAATAGTTGCAAAGGTGAGGAGTGGACTAGGTAGAACAAGATTAGGAAAAGATAAGATTTTAAGATAAATCCGTTGATAATTTAATTTATTCTGGTGTTACTCTACTTAGCTTCGCTGCAGCGACTCGACTCGACTCGACTCTACTTGACTCAACTGATGCACTTCCAGTTCTACATCTTTGCAAAGCAGAAATCGAATATATTGACTAGCAGTCATACCGTATTTGGCTGCTCTAATTGTCGCTGCCTTTTTCACAACTTTTGGGAGGGTGATCATCACCTTAGATCTGTTATCTGCCCTTAGTGGGACGGGCTCGTTCACGCTGTGCAGTGGCGCCGTACCTTCGTGGTCTTCAATTGTTTCCCTCCATCTTGGATCCCTCCTGAGCTTTGCATCTAGTTCTGTGTAGTTATTCGTATCCCAAATCATATGATGATTATCTTCCAAATAGTTTACAAAATCCTGTCAAAAGCGATTTTTCTGTAATCTTGCTCTCCACCTTACGCTTGCTGGTCCTTAGCGTCTGCGGGTTCCTGAAACCTATAACTTCTTAAAGGGCTGGACTTCCTTTTTTGTACACTTATGGACCAGTGGCACAAAAGTGGCACGAAAGTCGTCAAATAGTGGTCGAGAAATCGCCAAATAGTGGTCAAAAAGTCGCACAAAAGTCACCAATTGGAGGTAGATTTTGACAACTGCTTCACAAGGGGGGGAAATGTTGATGGAGAGATGGATTTTTCGGTGAGAGCTCGGAGATCTGCAGATAGTACTAAATTGCCGACAAATAGACCAAATAATCAAGATACTTGCTATAATCCATTAATAATTAAATTTTTAAGTCAGGAAAGCTCGGGGTAAACGAAGGAATTACAAGAGTCACTAGGTGGTAAAGTGCCGTTTAACAGTGCTTCTTGCAATTTCTTCTACGCCAGCGATCCCAAAAGTTACGTATGATTCAAAGTACTAAAAATATTCCCACTCCAGTAAGGGAAACCATTAAATTCCTGGAGTCAGAGCTCACTTTTGAGCTAAACCATTATGCTTATAGAGCAGACGCCGCGATCACTATTCAAAAGGGTGAGACCGTAATCCTCGCAACTGTTAGCACTGGCGAGCAAGATATTGAATCCAATTTTCTACCTCTGTCAGTAGAGTACATTGAGAAATTATATGCCGGAGGTATTATCAGCAGCTCCAGATTTTTGAAACGTGAAGCCAGACCTTCAGATGACGCAGTACTCAAAGCTAGACAGATTGACCATGCCATCAGATCACTATTCCCTAAAAATTGGAGAAAACCTGTAGCTGTGATTATCACAGTTTTAGCTTATGACGGTGAAAATGACCCGGAGCAATTAAGCGTAATCGGTGCATCCACCGCTTTGATGCTTTCTAGCGTCCCTTTCCATGGCCCATCAGCCAGTATCAAAGTAGGTTTGGATCAGACTGACCAATTAGTTTGGGGTCCAAAGGTCAGCCAAGAAGAGCATTTAAAAATGGATATGGTGATTTCAGTGGTAGGTGAGCGCATCTTAAACGTCGAGGGTTGGGCAGACGAAACTGACGAGTCCATTATGAGCAAGGTAATGGAGGAAAGTGTAGCAAATATACAGCCAATGCTCGAATTCCAAACAAAATTAGCTGAAAAATATGGACGTCAGAAGTTGGAATATTCAGAAAAGTCAGCGCCAATGGAATTGGTTGACCGTGTGGAAAGAGATTATAGCGAGCAAATTACTAGAGCTTTGTTAAATCGCGAGGAAAGAATTGGCCTAATCAATTCTGCTAAAGCAGATCTGGCTAGCAAGTTAAATGAAGAGCTAGCGGCCACAGGCGGTAAAGCTAACACTAACGATATTGAGACAGCAGTAGAGTACGTGGCACGCAAATTAATGAGAGCTATGGTACTTGATAAAGAACAGCGCACTTCTGGTAGAGCCTTAAATGAGGTTCGCGAGCTAAAAATCGAAGTGGGTGTATTACCAAGAGTGCATGGTTCAGCCGTATTTACTAGAGGCATTACTCAAAGTTTATCAGTCTTAACACTTGGCTCAATGCGAATGGCGCAAAAGCTCGAAAGTTTTGAAGGTGAAGACCAGAAGCGCTTTATGCACCATTATGCTTCTCCAGGCTTTTCATATGGAAGTGCTGAGAGATACCAGTATTTCCCAGGGCGCAGAGAGATTGGACATGGCAATATTGGCGAAAATGCTTTAAGAAGGATAATTCCTAGCGAGGCAGAATTTCCTTATACAATTAGAGTAAGTTCCGAAATAATGAGTTCTAACGGTTCTACTTCTATGGCTGCGACTTGCGCTGCATGTTTAGCTTTATTGGATGGCGGCGTTAAGCTGAAAGGTTTAGTTGCTGGAATTGCTTTGGGCTTAGTCACCAATGACGCGGATGTCACGCAATACAAAATCTTAACCGATATGGAAGATGTAGAAGATTTCTACGGCGACATGGACTTTAAAGTTACTGGCACCAAAAATGGTATTACTGCGATCCAACTAGATAACAAACTAAAAGGTATCCCAGTCAAAATCCTGCAAGAGGCCTTAGGCCGCTCTAAGGAAGCCAGGTTAGAGATCCTAGTGGAAATGGCCAAGGTTATTTCAGAGCCAAGAGCCAGCCTAAGCACCTATGCTCCAAAGATCGAGATTGTGAAAATTAATCCTGAAAGAATTGGTGAATTAATTGGCCCAGGAGGCAAGAATATCAAGCGTATTCTTGAGGCTTGTGAGAACAAAGTCGAGATAGACATCCAGGATAATGGAGATATCTATGTGTTAGCAGTTAACGAGGAATACCGTAAGCGAGCACTAGACTTGATCGGCGAAGTTACCGCAGAGGCTGAAATTGGTATGACTTATACTGGTACTGTGGGCAAGATTGCTGACTATGGAATGTTTGTAGATGTATCCGCCAACATTTCCGGCCTTGTGCACGTATCCGAGTTAGCTGAAGGCTTTATCAAAGATGTCAGGGACTTGTTCAACGAAGGTGACAGAGTTAGGGTCAAAGTGGTAGCTCGCGACGATCTAGGTAGACTCAAATTGTCAGTGAAACAAGCTGACCCTGCTTAGTTTCAGGCTTAGTTTCAGGCTTAG